>SKVL01000013.1 GCA_007129455.1 Candidatus Campbelliibacteriota bacterium
ATCGTCTTCCATCCGATGGAAAGAGAACACCTAAAGAAGGTCGCCGAGTTGGAAATAGCCAAGCTGAAAGAGAGGACGAAAGACAGGGGTATAGAGATAAATGTGGGTGAGGATATTATAGACTACCTGATCGAAGCCGGAACGGACCCCAAATTCGGAGCCCGCGCCTTAAACAGAGCCGTCCAAGAAAAACTTGAAAAGGCGATCGCCGATAGAATAATAGCCGAAAATCCCAAGCCGGGTACGGTCATGAACATCGGTTTCAAAGAGTTATAAGAAAACCCCGAAACATCACTTCATAGAGTCTTAATCTTTTCCAACACCAAAAAGAAAGTAAACCGCGGCCGAAACTCCGGCTAAAATAAGAAGACCTATTATTATCGCAACAGTCGTCTTAATGGCACTCTCGCCCGTGCGGTCCGGCATTTTAACTACTGGATTCATAACCTCATCGGAAGAGATGACTTTGGTTTGGGCGACTTTATAACTTTTATCCGGAACGGGAGGGATTGAAGGAGTTGCAATGTCTTTTTTTTCAGCTTTAATGTCAGGCTGTTTTTCTCTTTCCGCAGGCATGTCTCCCCCCGCAACCTCGGCAAATCCTATGGCTATATCCTCTTCTGTCCAACCGGCCTCCAACAACTCTTGCTTGATAGCTTCATCACTACCCCCCTTCTTTCTCTGAGAGAGAATATACTCAATCTCTGTTTTTTTATTTTCTTCATTCATATAACACTCTCATCAAAATACTTCTATATTCTAACAAAAATTCTTCCATATTTTTAGCCTGTGGGGATAGTTTTGTTCCGAGGACCCAAAAACAAAGGGGAACATGACATGTTCCCCTTTTTAAAAACAACCTCGCTTCGGCCTTGCTTATATAAAAAGCTTTTCTTTATCAATGCCATCAAAGTCTTCAAGGCTCTTTTCACTTGCGGAGTCCTCCAAGAAAAAACAATCAACTCCTTGAATAAAATCGAACTCCTTGAGATCACCCGAAAAAAGAACGGCTCTTTGGGCCCTGTTCCCAGAAACACTCAAACCGGTCACTACAATATCCCGAGAGGTCATGTTAAAGACAGCCGTCTTTGTCCCGTCCTCCTCCATCAAGCCGAATCTTTCTTCAATCAAAGAGGTCATACCTTTTAAAAGCAAAAAGATGTGGGCTACCAAGAACATTGCGGTTAAAAAAATAAAATGGAACTTTTAACAAAAGTTTAACAATTTTCATCCCGCTTTCTCCTTTTTTAGTATTATCCTGTTGTAAAAAACAAAATTTTCTTCCGATATTATGCCATATACTAAAAAATATTTCAAGGGTATGAAAAACACCTCGGAACTCTCAGTCGGGAAAAGGTCGGTTAATGTCTTTGCTACCATTTAAGTTAAGAATACCGCCCTATTCATCTTTTTTTCTTTAAATATTTTTGGCGCTGTTTTTCAGGGAACCTTTCAATTGCATAGCGGAGCATGGTTCGTGGCATCACACTATGGTATCTATCCAAAAACCCCACCTCAGACTCAGGCGACCTCTTTCCAACCTCCCTTAACATCCACCCGACCGCTTTATGTATAAGATCGTGCTCGTCTTGTAACAGTATCTCCGCTATTTTCAGTGTATCTTTGTAATTATCTTTTTTAATAAAAGCCAATGTTGAGATGATAGCTATTCTTCGCTCCCAAAGGATCTCGGAAATTGCCAGTCTATACAACACACCCTTGTCTTTCGATAAAAGATAGTCTCCCAATATATATGGCGCAGATGTGTCAACCAAGTCCCAGTTGTTTATTCTTTTGGTATTTTTCAAATAAAAAGCTACGACCCCATCTTTCCCTGACTCACCGGAGTCTTCATACTTAAATATCAATATTTTAAGAGCAACGAACCGATGCTCATGAATGTCGCTTTTAAGCAACTTCTCAATGCCGGAAAAAGAAAGATGCTTGAATCGTTTGGCGACCTTTTTTAAAACAGGGACCCTGATACCCAAAAATTTATCTCCATAGCCGTACTCACCCGGGCCGGTCTTAAAAAACCACTTATAATCATCGGCTTTTTTAGGGTCACTTAAACCCTTAAGTTCTTTGATCAGGTCGGAATATTTTAGTTGTTTGTATTTCATTTTTCAATTATATAGAAAATATAATAAATTCAAAAATTGCTCTTAATAAAGTTATAATTTAATATAAACAAAAGAAATCAAGTTAAAATTCAAATAATAACTATGAACGAAGAAACCGAAAAAAAATTCCACTCAAGCTTAATATATAAAATTGGTAAGCTGCAAATGGAAAAAATTAACGCAAGATTCACCGAAGAAGACGAAAAGCGTGAAATAGAAAAAATTAAAAAAGAAGCTGAAAAAGAGATGGAAGAATTAAAAAAAGAACGTAATGCGGTTATCAGGGAAGCTTCTTCCCTTTTGGAAAAAGCCAAGATGGAAGAGATAAAGAAAAAATTGCAAAAATGAAAGAATCCTTAGAACAAAACAAAACGAATCCAACTGAGAACCCCGAACTTTCGAAAAACGAGAGCTATGAGAAAAAGCTTGAATTGGAAGACGATGACGAGACAGCACCTTCGGAATCTGAAAAGAACATCGCCCGAGAGACTCCGAAGAAACTTATTGAATCCGCTTTGGAAGATCTGGAAGCAGATGCCTTGGTTCTTGATAAAGAAAATATCAAAGATATTTTAAAAGGACACGCCGAATCCATCGGTTTGGATAAATCCGTTGTGGAAAAAATACTCCAAGAAGAAGGTCTTTCAGAAAAGTTTGAAGATATCTCAAAGAGAGCAAAAGACGTCTTGGAAAGAGCTAAAAAAAAGCTTAAAGAGATCGCCACCTTCGGTATGGCGACTTTAGCTTTGTCGTGTGCACCGGAGACAAAAGAAATTAACATCAATAATACAAGTCCGGGTCAATCAATAGAAGAGTCAATACATCAAAAACCGGAGAGAATAGAAGACATCGTAGATGTTGCGGTGGAAAGTGTCGAAAAAGAAAAAAGTTATGAAAAAACAATTGCGGAAATGAGAAGATTATCAATTGAAAAAAGAAACGAAAAACACTTTGTGATCATTGAAACCGAGACCGGTTACGAAGTTTTAGATAAAACGATAGGCAATGAAACAAGTGTAGAAATAAGCGTAGATCATTTGTTTAATAAATTGAATGATTCTTCTGCAAAAGGCGAAGTTATATTCGCACACACTCATCCCGCCCATCACGCTTACGAAGAATCAGAAATAGATCAGATGAAATTAGCAATAGAAAAAGGCGAGGAATTCAGCGAAGACTTAAGTCATAAAGCTATACCGCCGAGTTTAACAGACATTTTTTCTTCCATGGATATAGCAAGAAAAATAAAAGAAAGGAATTTTTCTAAAATAATAAGAGAGAAAGTAATTGAACCTTTTGGGGTGTGGGAGTACTCTGTGGACACGGAGAAAAATGAATTCGGAGATATTCTAGATGATATTAATAATTCCTTTTATAATGCATTAGAATCACTCCCACAAAACCGGCGAGAGAGAAGATTCCTTAGAAATATTTTTAGAAAAAACTCATTACCTAAAATTTATAATAGCTCAAACAGAACCATTACTTCTGCTTTGTTATTTCGCGTCATGGAGGAACTTAAGGAGAATGCAGACAACGGCTGTGAAATAGCTTCCGATTTTTATGAAAAAATTACTAAAGAACTACTAAATGAAAGAGAAACACTCAGAGAAAAATACCCTGATTCATTTGAAAATTTCAGGGCTATTATCAGTAATGAAAATATAATAAAGGGAAATGACTTTCGTCGCCCTATTTGTATTATAGGTAATTTAAGTATATACAGAAGAAACGGCGTAGATATCAACTTCAGACCATTTGATGAAGATAAGGAAGAATGATCTTTAATGTTTTTCAAATTCAATTCTTCAACCTTTGTCAAAAGGTATTCTAAGCTTCCGAGAGCCGTCTCACACTCGGAAGCTTTTTATTTACTTTTTCTTTTCTTGAAAATCTTCTTCTTTTAATTGTGACTGAAGTAAAATTGACCTGAAGGTTCCATACGGTATTTCTTTTTTACTCATTTTAACTATTACAGTTAAAGTCTGCCTCCCTTCTTTTCTAAATTTTGCGTGAGAACCCTTTTGCGAAACAAAAAAGAAGCCCTTCTCTTGAAGAACTCTTACCACGATAGAGAGTTTTACCGGTCTAGGCATGTTTTAGTTCCAGTGGCACCAAATCCAATTCCTCGATCTTATTTATTTTTGACATTGGGAAATCTTCAAAATATAATTCCAGTGCTTCTTGTAAACCGGCCAATGCTTCTTTTTTACTATCTCCAAAGCTGGAAATACCGGTATTGATATTCCAAGAAACAAACTGCTTCCCCTCCTTCCAAACTGCATTTTTTAATTGAATTTTAGGCATATTCTAATTATTATGATTTTTATTCGCTTCGCTTGTTTTGCAGGCCCGGCGGGACTCGAACCCGCAACCTTCGGTTTTGGAGACCGACGCGCTAGCCGGTTGCGCCACGGGCCTATTTATTCAGTCCTGGATAATCTTACCAAAAAA
>SKVL01000025.1 GCA_007129455.1 Candidatus Campbelliibacteriota bacterium
ATCGCCTCCTTGAAAGAAGACCCCCTCTCGAGCTCTTCTACAATCTTCCGGTACTTCAACGAATGTTCCTCCGAGCCGGGATTGAAGACGAACTGTAAAGCGACCCCCTCTTCCTTCTCGGCTATTTTGGAAAAAGAATTAAGTACGATATTTAAAGGATCGTAATCGAACTCATCATAACCCCTTAAAGGCAAGGCGTCGTCCTTTTTCAATCTGGCGATGGAGCCGACATTGATACCGTTATTAACGAAAATATTGTAGTCGTTCTTCCTCTCTATCAACTGCACATCGGGAAAGACTGATAGCAGTTGTTTTTCAAAAACCGAAGTTTTCTCATCCGGAACCGCCGCGTACATCACTATGTCGCTGTTATTCTCCGATGTTGCGATCTCGAATGTGAAAAATCCACCCTCTTTCCTGCTGACACCGGCAACCGAATACATCCCGGCATAAAACTGCTCCATTGAAGAAACTATTTCCTTGAAACTCTTGTTCTCTTGATTTTCTTTCTCGGGAAGAACAACTTCAAAAAGGGTCATCTTCAAGGACCGCCACAGTTCGGTTTTTTCTTTAAGTCCGTTGATCGAGTACCCCGCTTTGAGCCACTGCACCAGAGCTCGGTGAAGATCATCCTCCAAATGAGGATCGTTCATCTTATCAACCAAAGAAAGAGCATTGTGAACACCTTTCTCCTCCATTATTCCCAAAAGCTCGCTGATCTTGGTATTATGCTCCTCTTGCTCAAGACCCAGAAGATGTGTAACCCTGTCTTCTTCAGGCATCCGCGCTTCTTCTTTTAAAACTTCGGACGCCGGCTTTTCTTGGTATTCTTTAATCTTCTCAACACTAATGTCCTCTTTTTCTTTCTTTCCGACATTCTCTCCAAGTTCGGCCTCCCTTTTCGCCAACTCACGGCGCAGAAACTCAACCTCCTCTTGAGGGTTTTCAAACTGCCTCTTGCCATCCGCAAGATCGATCGATTCTTGACTCATTACCTTTCATTATACAAGCATAAAGTCATATGACAAAGGTAAAAAGCGGGTAAAACTAAATCGTTCTTGGAAAAAAATGGGTTGCTATGAAAGAGTTTTTTAATGGATAAAGAAAACATAACCCAAAAAAGCCGCATAGATCGCCAAGAGTAGAAACGCTTCTTGTATAACAAGTTTTTGGCTTGTTTTTAAACTGAAAAAGAATACCAGCGCCGCGATTACCAAGAATATGCGACCCACCATCGCCACATCCACATCGTCCACGGATATCGGATGAATCAAAGAGACCATTCCCAAAACAAGAGTCGCGGGTATAACAACCGATCCCATGACACTCCCGAGGAGCATCCAGTTGTCACCGTTATAAGAGGCGGTTGAGGCGAAATATATTTGCGGAAGAGCGTTTCCCACGCCGACGATTAAAACGCCGATCAAAAGAAGCGACAGTCCGAAACCTTCGGCAAAGTATGTCGCCGACATAACGATCCCTTGAGCGGCGACCACTATCAGGAAAATTCCGGCAACCACCTTGAATATCTCCATTCGGCTTAAACGCGTATCCACTTCGGGGGGGTCGGGTCGCTGGCTTCTGTCCAACATGAAACGTTCTCTCTTTCGAAAAAGCCAGAAAAGATAAGCAATGAAAAAAGAAATGAGAATGACCCCGTCAAACCTTGTCAGCATTCCATTGAATACCAATATCGAGGGGAGGATTGCCGCGCCGAGAGTGAAAAACAAAGACCACTGCACCGTTCGACTGTTGGCGATTATTTCTTTTTTAAAAGAGAACATCAGCGCCAACGGCGCCGCCACGGTAAGAGCAACTAAGTTGCCTCCAATGACATCCCCGAATGAAAGTTCGGGGACTCCCTTGAGCGCCGATGTTATTCCGACAAAAAAATTGGGCAAAGAAGCGGTAAAAGCCATTACCAGAAAAGCTAAAGCAAACTCTCTCCACCCCAATTTGTATGAAATTTTGGTCACCCCTCCTATTATCCAACCCCCACTGAAATAGAAGATGGCACAAGAGGCGAGGAAGACAGTGATAAATATTAAAGATTCCGGAATCATAACAGTTCTGCTCTAAATTTAAGTTCGAACAAAATCAAACCGCCTCTTTTGATTTTACCAGCCAAGAGCTTTATTAAAAACCCTTTGTGAACAGTAAACTTTAATACTCCGTCGGCTCGACCGCTTCAAATACCATCATCCCCTCATCCCTCTCAAAAACAAGAAACAGATGTTCTTCACCGAAAGAGTATCCCCGGACCAGAGCCATCATCTCTCTGAAATCGCCTTCCTGAGAGTCCTCGCAGTACATTAAAGTAGAGGCCATCTCCGAGAAACCCAGTTCCCCTTCTTCACTTGTTTCGTATCCGCCCATCATGTTATTGCAATCGGTCAAAGCACTGACCCTCCCGTCATCTCCAAAGACAAGTATAAAACTTTCCGGATCATCCGGTATGAAAACTTCTCCGCTCAAATAGATCGTCTCCGACCACTTCCAAGAAACTCCGGTTAACCTCTCGTCAATAAAAGCTTCCGTTTCCCCATTCTCCTCTTTACCCTCTTCGTAAACCTGCTCTTGTGAGAAAAAAAGCCACGCGGATAATATAAAAAAGACGACGCCGAGAACAATAAGGACATATATGTTTATTTTCTGATGGTTTTCCATTGCTTTAAGGTGATTTTAACACAAAATAATGCTTTTTAACGGCATCGACTATGTCCCTGTCGTTGATCTTATAAAAATACTCCCAGCAACAAAAACGTAACCACCGAAACCGTACCTGTCAACAGAGCTCCCCACAAGAGGTCCACCACCGTAACCACCGACGGCCAACTTTTAAGTGTCGCTTGATTGGTAAGGTCGTATGTCGCATAAGCCGCCAGACCGAAAGTCGCACCGAAGAAAAAAACCTTCTCCAGAGAGAAACTCCCCTGCACGGCCGGTATGATGACCAAGACCGAAAGGGTGGAAGTATAGATAAGATAAAAAACTCCGGCCGCAAGAAGGTTTGGGGTCTCCGCCATAAGATGCCCGATATACCGGGCGTAAAATCTCTTTGCGGTCGTCTTCAACCAAACCGCGTCAATAGAGAGCATGACGGTCAAAGAGATGATGATCGATATCAGAAAAATTTTCATGATTTTTTAGTTAAAAACTTCAAGCCTTTCAGAACCGTCTTTGTCACCTTTTCCTCCTGTCTCTTGCTCATCTTTGTCGCTCTATCTATAACAAAACCCATGGACCTTATACCGCAAAACCTTAGAACATCTCTGGTCAACATCTTTAAAGAACCGTCTTTGAAGTACCACCTGGCCACAAACCTCGGCGCACCGGTTGAAGTAAAAACCACCGCCTTACCTTTCAGCAACGGCTTCGGGAGACCGCCCTCGTAGACAAAAGCGAAACGAGGTAACATGACCCTGTCCAGGAAACCCTTGAGTATCGCCGGTGGCCCGTTCCACCAAGTCGGATAAATGAAGATAAACCGGTCCTCGTTCTTTATCATCTCTTGGATCTTTTGATTCTCTTCCGAGACCTCACTGTTTCCGGATGTGTAGTGCTCTTCCGGTCTCATTACCGGATCGTACCCCATCTCGTAAAGGTCGAGGACCTCAAAGGGAACTTTCTTCTCTTCCAAGCCTTTCTTGACCTCCGACAGTACCAGTCCGCAGTGACCGAGCTTATTGGGATGGGCGTAGATTATAAGCATCCTTTTTTCTTACCTTTTAATGATAGCATTTTCCACCCAACAAAAAACACCCCGAGCGGGGTGTTTTTGCCTTCTGCGGGCGGTTTTAACCCGCAAATACTAATAATGTTTATCTGTTTTTCGGATTTCCGCGTCCGGCCGGAGGTCCGGGAGCTCTTTCTTCTTTCTCTTCCACTTTCTCTTCCGGACTCTCTTCGACAGATGCTTCGGTGCTTTCTGCCTCGCCTTCATCTGTCACTGCGACTGACTGGCTGTCATCGGAAGATGTGTCTTTAGAGTCTTCTTCGGTCAGATCTGCCGACTCATCCAACACTCCCTCCGTAGCGCCTTCAGTGACCGCTTCGACAAGCTCGCCTTCATCCGTTGCCTCTTTTTCGTCAGAGGAAGAAGATGTGTCGATATCCGGATCTCCGGAGTTTTGTATCGGCTCTTCTTCCGTCATGTTGTCGGTGCCTGTCTCCTCTAACTCTTCCGAAGTGTTCTCCTCGGTTGAATTTTCCAAGTTGTCGCCCTCGACTGACAGAGAGATACTCATCAACATCGTATCATCACCTTCCGTATCCGAAGCCTCTGCCGAGTATGCGTCCATATCATACTCCCAGTCACAGTGTCCGGGGCCGGTTATTCCTTCGTTGTAGTCGGCAAGTATGTCAGCCAGTCTTATGAACTCTCGACGCTCTCCTTGTCCTCCTCTCCATTTAGCCACTTGAGCAGGAGTGTACTTTTCAAACAATTTTTTTGCTCCAAGCCAAGCCTCAAGAACATCATCAGGAATGGATGTCTCGTTCAAGACATTCAACTCCGCCGCGATGTAGTGGAAGGCCAGCTGGTAGTAGACATTACCTGCAGGAGGCGTATGCAAGAC
>SKVL01000035.1 GCA_007129455.1 Candidatus Campbelliibacteriota bacterium
CTTGCTCTGGGGGTGGGATTCGAACCCACAACCACTCGATTAACAGTCGAGAGCTCTACCATTGAGCTACCCCAGAATGTTTTCACTTAACAGAGTGTATAATACCAAACTTGAGCGACATGGCAACATCCTCAGTGTTAAAATGCTCTTGACCGAAGATATTATGTGATATAATGAAAAATATGAAGATCTCAAGCGTCGCTTTTGAGGAAAAAGGAGCAATTCCCGCAAAGTATACTTGTGATGGAGAAAACATTAATCCGCCTTTGATGATTTCTGAAATCCCCAAAAAGACTGAGAGTTTGGTTTTGATAATGGACGATCCGGATATTCCGGATTTTGTTAAAGCTTCCAAGAACATAGAGGTCTTTGACCACTGGGTTGTCTTTAATATCAAAATAACGGAAGGGAAGGGAGAATGGTCGGAGAATCTTGTGATTGAAGAAGGTGTTGAGTCTGACGGCATGAAAGGTGTGAATTCCACCGGAAGCTTAGGATATATGGGGCCGTGTCCTCCCGACGGGGAGCACAGATATTTTTTCAAGGTCTATGCTTTGAGTTCCTATATTAACCTGCCGGAGGGCGCTTCCAAAGCGCAAGTGGAAGAAGCGATGGAGAATTTAGTGCTTGATTCGGCGAAGGTTGTCGGTTTGTACGAGAGAAATTAAACCGGAGGCATTTTCTTCAATCAGTTATATATGGACACTCTTCACATTAAAGTTCACACGGAAGCAAGAAAAGAAAGGGTGGAAAAACTGGATAACTATCGTTACGAGGTATGGGTAAAGGAGCCAGCTTCGAATAACAAGGCTAACGAAAGAGTGATAAGTATAGCGGCCGATCTGGTAAAGGTTCCTTCGAAGTCTGTCAAGTTGTTGAAGGGTAGGAGGAGTGGATTTAAGACTTTTATCATTAACAACGATAAGATATAATTAAAGTATCACTATGAGTGAAATAAACATAAGTATCAAAGGTAGAAATATGAAGTTAACCGAGTCGGTAGAAGACTACGCCAGAAAGAAGGTCAAGTCTTTGGAGAAGCTACTCGGTGCCGATGAGGAGGCCGGGATATTCGCTCAAGTGGAGTTGGGAAAAGAGGTCAGAGATCAGATGTCAGGAGACATTTTTGTCGCCAACATCGATCTCGATATCGCCGGAGAGGTTCACCATGTTGAGGTCGAGCAAAGTGACCTGTATGCGGCGATAGACGAGATGAAAGATGAGATGGCACGTGTCATCCGTACTTCGCAAGAGAAAAAGAGAGATCTTTTCCGTCGAGGCTCACTGAAAATCAAAGAAATGTTGAGGGGGCTCTCGGGCAAAAATTAAAAGTTTTAATAAATAAATATAATGAAGGATTCAAAAAGTCTACTAAAAAGCAAACCGCCACTTGTAGCCAAGATGATAATTTACTTTGCCGCGTTAATACTCTTAGTGTTCAGTTTGGCGACATTGATGTCAATAAACGGAATCGTTGATAGCTGGTATTTGATTGCCGCAAGTCAGCCCTACTAGTCCGTCTTTTTTAGATAAGTTTTTTCGGGTTTTATGAAATCAAGCCTGTTTCAGTTTGGGGCTTTTTGATTTTTCAGAAACTCTTCATACTTAATTTCCTTCCTTCCTTCGGGGATAACTTTTTGTATTTTAAGTTCTCCGTTTTCAAGTTCAGCTTCGGTTATGATGATACGGATTTTTTTATTCTTCCCAAGATCGTGGAAGAAATAGGGTTTGGGTTTGTCTTTATAGGCCTTAATCTTTCGAAAAAGCACTCCCGGAGGGTCGTTTTCAAAATCGAGGAAAGCGTCCTCTTTTTTTATGGCTGTAGTGTAAGAAGCCTCATTTTCATTCTGAGGTATCTCTTCCAAGCATCCTTCGATCCACTCCGGTATCAACTTGGCTAAAAGGCGAGCTCCTTCTCTCGCCGAATCTTTCTCCAATGTGGGAGCGTCCGGCGGCCAGTCCTTATACCTTAGCTTTCTTTGACCCAAAATTGGACCGTGGTCCATCTTCTCATCCATTCTCATGACCGTCACTCCCGTCTCATTCTCTCCAAGAATCGCTCCTTGGATCGGGGTGGCTCCCCTTAGTTTCGGTAAAAGAGAGGGGTGGATGTTCAAACTCTTGTGTTTCGGCATATAGATTACGGAAGCGGGTAGGATATGACCGTATGAGGCCACCACGAAGAGCTCCCATTCTTTGTCAGGCTCGGGACTAAGATCTTTCAGTTTTTGGACGGTATTTTCATCCTTGTAGTTCAAGGGTTGAAAGACGAAGATTGAGTTATTTTTGGCCCAAACCTTTGCCGGAGGCGGGCTCAGGCGTTGTCCACGTCCGGCCGGCCTGTCGGGCGAAGTAACAAGCAAGGAAGGAATGAAACCGAGCTCTTTCAAAGTCTCAAGGACTTCGACAGAAAAACGAGAGCTTCCGAAAAATGCGAATTTGTTAAAAAGTTTACTCATTTTTATTCGACAGGCTCCTCCTTCTTCAATTTGACAGCCTTGTCGGTGAACAAGATACCGTCCAAATGGTCTATTTCGTGCTGGAAAACTTGAGAGAGAACACCGCTTGCGCCTTCTTGAAAAGGCTCTCCCTTTTCATCGAGTGCCCTAATCTTCACTTTTTTAGACCTTTCGACGTAACCGTACCACCAGCGGACACTTAAACATCCTTCTTCCATAAGCTCCGTATCTTTCGATCTTTTTACTATTACGGGGTTTATGTAAACCTTGTCAGGCGGTAGTTCCGTAGTTTTTTTCATGTGACCCAAGAGCTTGCCGGAGACAAGAAAAACTTTTATTGACTCTCCTATTTGCGGTGCGGCGATGGCAAAGCCGTCCTTTTCTTGCTCCAAGGCTTCTCTCATCCGATCGAGGGTGTTTTTTATGTAATCCGTCGATATCTCTTCCGGTTCTATCTCGCGGGCCTTTTGAAGTAGTATGTCATTGCCTTTTTGGAGGATTGGGGTCATTTTTTGAAAATTAAACTATTGTCGGGGGATGTACCGCAACTTTATACTCCGGAGGCAAAGATTTCAAGCCCTCGACGATCTTTTCATCGGGCCATTCCAAACGAGGGGACCTCAAAAGCATCTTTTTCACTCTCTGTCCGCGGACCCTCTCCGATATGGAGCGAAAGAAAATCGGCTGGTGTGAAGCGAAGATACATTCAAGAATTTTCTCTTTTTCTTCCAGTTTAAATTTATTTCCCGAGAAAGTTACGGTTATTGGGATGGAGAAGGGGGGGTAGAAAAGTTTTTTACGAATATCCAACTCTTCCTCAAAAAACTTAAAAACATTCTTCCTCTTTATGTCCGAGAGAAGACGTTGTTCGGGGGCCCTTGTCTGAATAATCATATTTCTTTCAGTAGTCAAAGCCATCTCCATAAGTACACGGAAGACCTTTTCCCCGGAAGAATAATTCGGGTATGTCAAAAGAGAGTCTATGGAAGCTATCGCTGTTGTTTGAATCTCAATATTATCCGAGCGGATTTTGTTGACGGCCATCTCGGTCCCGACTAGTATGCTCCCGGGTGTATTTTTAAACTTACTCCAGATCATTTCTTCCTTTTTGACGGTACCTGTATTGTCCGAGTCCATTCTCAAAACTTCTCTTTTAGGAAAAGCTTTTTCCAAAAGCCCGACAACACGTTCACTCCCAATTCCAAGCTGAGTCAGTCTCCACGACTTGCACTTGGGACATTTATCTCTCGGCTCATGAGAATAACCGCAGGTGTGACAGATAAAGAGACGTTTTTTCTCTTTTCCGTGAAGCACAGTGGGAGAGAAACATTTGGGGCAGAAGAAAGTGTACCCGCAATCGCTACAAGTTGTCGTTGGGGCAAGTCCCCGTCTAGCCGTATATACGAAGCTATGACCCGAAGTGGATCTTTTGAGACTCTCCAGAAGCGTTGAACTCAAAAAGGGCAAGAGGGGGTTTTTTTCTTCTTCGAGTCCGGTCATGTCGATAACCGAAACCTCCGCACCTTCTCTGTAACTTTTTTGAACCGATCCCGCTTCGGAAAACTTCTCATCCTCGTATTCTTTGTATGTCTCCACGGACAAAACACTATCGGCAGCAATGAACTTGACTCCGGTTTTTTGGGCCAACATACGAGCGAAAAAACCAAGATTGAAAAAAGGCCTTTTGGTTGTGTAATATGAATCGGAGGCTTCCCGTTCAAGAATGAGAGTATCGAATGAGCCGTCAATGGCGGACAAAAAAAGACTCGTCGACACTATCAGTTTGGCTTCTTTATCAGATATCTTCTCCCAAGCCTCCCGTGTAGCTTTAACGGACATGCTCCCATGAAGAGAGAACGTCGCGTGTTCTATACCTTTTTTTAGTCTATCGGCGATGTACTCAACATCTTTCTTTGTGGGCACGCATATGAAAACACCCCTACCGCGAGCAAGAGATCCTCTTATATACTGTTTATAAAAGGTGATACGGTCTTCTCGGGAAACTTGCAACACCATAGCTTCTGGTTTCATTTCATTTATCGTCTTCTTTTTATCTTTTTTGATATCGGGAGGTTTATCCAAAACGGCTTTCGGGGTGGATGCTTTCAAGATACCCCCCAAGGAAACCGCATAGAACTCGGAGGTAGCTTGTGCCGCCTCAATAACATCAGCGGAGTAGAGGCTTTTGGTAAGTATATTATTAATTTTTTTAAGTTTATAACTTCCTGATTTTATTCGAGTTTTGGCGTCACTGACGGACTCTTTACCGACAACCAAAGCTGGGGTAACCTTGTTCCTTATATCAACAGACACGATCGAACCCAAACTCAAATCCAGATCCGTAAAATAGCTGAGCTCTTCTTTGCCCGTTGTTTGGGACAAAGGTGTAACGTTAACCAAATTCATATTGATGCAAGTATAGCACCTCTTAAAGCACTCTTAAAACCTAAAAAACTCTCCAGCAACGGAGTTCGACTCCCGTGTCGGTTAGATGTTGGATTGAAACTCTATTGATGCTCCCAGGCTGTTCAGTCTCTCGATTATGCTCTCATAACCTCGGTTTATGCTGTATATATTGCGCAGAATCGAAGTACCGTCGGCTGCCAGCATCCCTATCAAGATTATGGCGGCGGGTCTGAGGGCCGGCGGACAGATAATCTCATTGGCTCTCAAGGGAGTCTTACCCGTAACATATACCCTGTGAGGATCGGCCAAAATGGTCTTCGCTCCAAGCTTGTCGAGCTCTTTGTAGTAGAGGGCTCGTTCTTCGTAAACCCAGTCGTGTATTAAGGTTTGACCTTCGACTTGGGTCGCTATTATCGCGAAGAACGGCAAGTTGTCTATATTGAGCCCGGGATAAGGCCTCGGTTCTATCTTTATGTTCAAGGCTTTCATTTTGGAAGGGTAGGTGGTTATATCAACGAGTTTGGTCTGTCCGTTTTTTGAGAGATACTGCTTGCTTCTTTTGTATCTAAAACCCATCTTTTCAAGTTTCAATAGCTCCAACTCAAGGAAATCTATGGGGCATCGTTTTATGGTAATTGATGAATTGGTAACGATTGCTGTCGCCAAGAAGAACATGGACTCAATCGGGTCTTCACTCAAGTCGTATGAAACATCTTTGTTAACCTCGGAGAGACCTTTAATCTTGAGTGTGGTGGTACCAATGCCTTCTATCTCAACCCCCAGCTCCTTCAAGAAAAAACACATCTCCTGAACTTGGTAGTTGGCCGAAGCGAACTTTACGGTAGTCTCCTCAGGTATTCCGGCGGCGGCCATCAAGACATTCTCGGTGACGGTGTCCCCAGACTCGTAAAGAACAACAGTGTTTCCTTTGAGTGAACGAGCTGAAACTTTGTATTTACCCGCACCTTCTTCTATGGACATACCCAAGGACTCCAAAGCAAAGACGTGTGGCTTGGTGTTTCGGCTACCGAGCCTGCATCCACCAGCCAAAGGCAAGCGAAAAGAGGACATACGGTGTATCAAGGGCCCCAAGAACATGATTATGCTTCTTGTTTTTCCGGCAGCTTCTTCATTGATATTTTTGAGGGAGATCCTTTCGGGAGGAGTTATGGTAAGGTCGTTCTCTTTCCAGACGACCTCAAACCCTATGCTTTCAAGTACCTCTATTATCCTGAAAACCTCTTCTATCCGAGGAACGTTTTTTAAATTTGTTTTACCTTTGTTCATGATAGAGGCACACAAAAGTCCGACGGCCCCGTTTTTGGAAGTACGTGTTTCTATGGTTCCTTTCAACTTCTTTCCGCCCTCTATCTTTACGGTCAAGGTCCCGGAGTCCATGTGAAAAAGATTTATTCCCAGAGCGTGGTTCAGTTTGGACAAAGTCACGGCGCTGACGTTTTGGTCGCCTCGCTCTATTCTGGCAATGGCGCTTTGGGTCGTACCAAGTCTTTGAGCCAAATCGTTTTGGGTTAAGTTATGCTTTTCTCTGAATCTTTGTATAAGGGAACCAATCTTATTGAGTTGTAAAGAATTGTTGTTTTTCATATTGAATGCAGTATATCACATACGCTATATGTGCAATGTTCATAAGTGGATTACTTTGAGGGTTTCGAATTTGGCGAATTGTTAATATTTGATATATAATATATTATCTTAATAATATATGGGCTTTTTATACAAAAAAGTGGGTATTGATTTGGGAACCGCCAATATTTTGGTCTTTGTTCCCCGTAAAGGGATAGTTTTAAACGAACCTTCAGTAGTGGCGGTCTCCGAGGAAGATAACAAGATTCTTGCCATAGGAGCCGAGGCCAAGAAGATGATTGGTAAAACACCTGAGGCCATAGTCGCTTACAGACCGATGAAAGACGGCGTGATTGCCGACTATCGAGTCACCGAGGCAATGCTTCGATACTACTTGGATAAGGCTCTGGGCAGGTTTAACATTATGAAGCCAGACGTGCTGGTCTCGGTTCCGGCCGGTGTTACCTCGACAGAGAGGCGCGCCGTTATAGAGGCGGCCATCAGAGCGGGAGCCAGAAATGCCTACGTCGTAAAGGAGCCGATACTCGCGGCTATCGGAGCGGGGATTCCCATACATGAGCCGACAGGGCATATGGTGGTTGATATAGGGGGCGGAACCACCGATGTCGCCGTAATATCCTTAGGGGGCATTGTTGCCTCAACTTCGGTCAAGTACGGAGGAAACAAGCTTGATCAATCGATTGCCGATTATGTTAAAAAGAATTTCAATTTGGGAATAGGGGACAAAACCGCCGAGGAAGTAAAGATAAAGGTTGTTTCGGCCATACCTCTCGAGGAAGATCTTTCAATGACGATTAAAGGCCGAGACTTCGTCTCGGGGCTCCCAAGATCTATCGAGGTGGAGAGCAATGAGATCTTAAAGGCGATAACCAAAGATCTCCGCGAAATGATAAGAGCTATCAAAGAGGTTCTCCAAGAAACACCGCCCGAGCTCTCGTCCGACATTATCGATCAAGGTATAGTTATGACAGGAGGTACTTCTCAGCTAAGAAACCTTACGGAACTTGTCCACCGACGCACCGGAGTAAACGCTCGCCTCGCCAAAGATCCGATGTACTGCGTGGCAAGAGGTACAGGTATCGCCCTAGAACATCTTGATGTATACAAAAAAAGTATCACCACAAAACACTACTGATAAGGACGACTCTTCTGAAGGAAAAGTAGAGTTCCTTAATAAAGGCAGAACAGTGAAGCTTTTAGCCGACTCTTCTCATCACGCATATTGCTTTATCACTCAAAATCCGTCCGCGGGGGGAAAGATTTTGAAAAAAATGGTGAAGATGGTTTGGGGTGTCCCTTATAAAGGCAACCCCGACTTCTTACATTACGCAAAGAACTCTTTGACCATAGAAGACGCTCACTTTCTAAGAGATTGGGGGAGTGTCAGTTCGGCGGGTGGATCGGAGAAGGTCTGTTTTGTGGAAACCCATACCTTAACATCCGAATCACAAAATGCTCTTCTTAAGCTTTTTGAAAGCGCGCCGAAGAAGACTCGTTTCGTCCTAATCATCCCTTCCGAGGATGCTCTTTTGCCCACTCTTTATTCGCGCCTGATGGTTTCTTTCTTGGAAACCGAAGCGGAGAGTGGAATATCGATTGATAGCTTTCTTTCTTCAACGATCGCCGAGAGGGGTAAAATGCTTAAGAAGATAATTGAAGAGAAAAACAAAGCAGAAGCTCAGACTTTTCTTGATCTGCTTGAGAAAAAACTGTACAAACGCGAGCATGATGGCTCGCTTCCCGACAATTCAGAGGATGCGGAGTTTGATAACTTCGCTTGTTCTCTCCCGGTTATAAAGAAAATTAATGCGGATCAGAGAAGTTCGGTTAAATCCATTCTTGAGCATGTGATACACTTCGCTCCCTTTA
Organism: Candidatus Campbelliibacteriota bacterium; assembly: GCA_007129455.1. Taxonomy (GTDB): domain Bacteria; phylum Patescibacteriota; class Minisyncoccia; order Phycocordibacterales; family CSBR16-193; genus SKVL01. Next base: position 8,340 of record SKVL01000035.1, read on the forward strand.
TTAATTCCGAGAAGAAAGAGTAGACAAGTGAGAGATTAATCCCCGGACTCAAATATTCACAGCGAAAAAGATATTTTTACGTTATAATATATTAATTAGTATAAAGTTAAACGAGAAATGGAAGAAGCGATACTCGGCTTACCGGAGCAGTTCCGTTTCAAGCCTGAGATAAAAGAAAAAGGGAAGCTCTGCGCCAAATATGAAATGTCGTTTGTTATTGGTATGGGCGGGTCACACCTCTGCGGAGGAATACTCAAGGCGATTAACCCGTCTCTCCCTATATACATACGTAAAGACTACGGATTGCCGACGGTTCCGCATGCGTTAAAGGAGAAAACTCTCTTTGTTTTCGTGTCTTACTCCGGTAACACCGAAGAGACGCTTGATGCTTTCGAGGAGGCGGTGACCGAGGGGCTCAATGTTGCGGTTATAACAACAGGAGGAGTTTTGGGCGCCCGCGCCGAGGAGCTTTCCGTCCCGAGAGTCATCATTCCCCATACCGGCATACAGCCAAGAAATGCCGTCGGTTACTCTACACTTTCTCTGGCCACCGTTTTGTGTGACGGTGATTCTATCAAAGAACTACAGGCGCTATCAGATGAGCTTGAACCCGAAAAAGAGAGGCCCAAAGGTTTTGAGATCGCTGAGATGTTAGAGGATTCCATACCTTTGATATATGCATCTTCGGACAACGAGGCGCTTGCTTACAACTGGAAGATAAAGTTCAATGAGACCACCAAAATCCCATCTTTTTACAATGTTTTCCCGGAGTTGAACCACAACGAAATGGAGGGGTTCGGAGTGACGGATAGTACAAGAGAATTGAGTTCCCCAATTGCAGTCTGCTTTCTCTCCGATTCGAATGACCACCCGCGAATACGGAAACGCATGGAGGTGACGGAAGGAATATACCGAGAGCATGGGATAAAGTCTTATCAATTTGAACTTGAGGGATTAAGCCGAGCGGAGAGAATATTCAGGGGCCTTTCGGTGGCCGACTGGGCTTCTTTGGAGCTTTCTCTCTCTCATTACAAAACCGACTACGACAACGTTCCGGTTATTGAAAAGTTCAAGAAGCTTATAAAATAAATATGAAATTTTTGTTTGACATCGGAGGAAGCAAAATGCGGATAAGTTCGTCGGTTGATGACGAAACTTTTTCCGACCCGATCATACATGACACGCCGAAGAACGCCGAAGAAGGAGTGGAACTGTTCCATGAAACCGTCAGATCCCTTGCGGGAAATGAACCGATCGAGGGTATGTGGGGAGGTATAACGGGAGTTTGGAACAAAGAAAGAACTACGCTGACATACTCTCCAAACATGACCGGATGGGTAAGAAAACCTTTGCGAGAGCTTTTTGAAAGAAGACTGTCGGCTCCGATGATCGTTGAGAACGACGCCGATGTCGTTGGTTTGGGAGAGGTCCATTACGGAGCCGGGGTGGGAAGTAAGATCTGTGTTTACATAACCATAAGTACAGGTGTTGGGGGCGCCAGAATTGTTGATGGGAAGATTGACAGGGCGACGGTGGGATTCGAGCCGGGACATCACATAACTAATGTTGTATCAATCAAGGAAGGAGAAGGGGTTGCGTCCAAAGAGGCCGGTTCTTACGAGTCAACTTTTGAAGGACGTGTCTCCGGTACGGCTCTGGAGAAAGCGACAGGCCTGAAACCCAGAGATATAAATGATCCGGAAACGTGGGAGAGGCTGGCTTTTGAAAGCGCCGTTGGAATTTTGAACTCCGTTCTTTTCTGGTCACCCGACACCGTCGTCGTCGGCGGATCGATGGTAGTGGGGGACCCCGCCATACCGATTGAGAGAATTCGACACCACGTTGCCGAACTTGGGGATTTTCTGCCATTTATTCCGGAAATAAAGAAAGCAGAGCTGGGTGCCATAGGCGGTATCTACGGAGCTTTGGCTTTGGCGAGACAAAGACCGTTGTGATGTTTTGTTCGAAAGTTTAAAAAAGCGGGGTTGTTAGAAAACGGCCTTTTTTATATACTAGGCTACATTACGTTGGAGATTAATCATTAATTTTAAAGAACATGGGAATCAAGAATTTCTTTTTGAAAAAATATCTTAAAGCCAAGATGAAAGGAGTACCTGAAGAGCAACAGGAGATGATCATAAAGCTTGTAGAGAAGAACCCGGAGCTTTTTGAGAAGATAGGGAAGGAGGTGAAACAGAAGACAAAAGAAGGAAAAAGTGAAATGGCGGCAACAATGGAGGTTATGCGAAAGTATCAAGGTGAGATACAGAAATTGATGCAAGAATAGCTTCTCTTTGTCGACTGTCACTCTATTGAGAGCTTTTATATAGGCTATCTTTTTGACCCGATCTCGTTTTCGGTATAGACTCTGACGAGACAAGAAAGTACTTTATTTTATTAACAGCTCTTTGGAAAAAAATAAGGAGGAGGCCCATGAGGAGGGTTGTTGTTAAGTTCGGAACAAGAGCGCTGATGTCAAAGGACGGGCGGCTCAGCGGTCGTATATTCGACACTGTAGCCGGACAGATCGCCGAAGTTTATGCCTTGGGCATAGGGGTGGCGATCGTTTCTTCCGGAGCCATTCAAGCAGGAAGAGAGGCCGTCTCTCGAATGGGTTTGAAGCCTTCTTTCTTGGACAGCTTTAACAAGAAAGATATCGCGGGCATCGGAAGCAGACATCTCATGAACAAATGGGGCGATTCACTAAATTTTTACGGCCTTGAGGTTTGTGAGACTTTGGTGACATACGCCAACTGGACGGACGGGAATGAAAGAAAAAACATAAAGGAGGGTATACTCGATTGCTTCGGCACGCCTTTCATACCGATCATAAACGAGAACGATCGAGTCTCAGATGAAGAGATAAGACTCATGGAAAAAGGCATAAGTGAGAATGACCGTCTGGCGAGAATGGTGGCCATTCTGATAGAAGCTGACGCGATCCTTTTCGTGACCGAGGTCGGCGGAGTATATGACAAAGACCCGATTAACAACTCGAAAGCCAAGATACTCAAAGAGGTGAGATGTTCTCACAATCTCGATTTTTACGGTTGCTCCAAGGAGGGAACCGGTGGTATGGCGGCCAAAATGAAAGAGGCCATGATATGTTTGAGAGAAGGCGTCGCAACTGTCGCTGTCTCCGGGCTGACCGAAACCGTTATCAGTGACTTTATTCGCGGAGAGACATGCGGAACAAGGATCTGTTTATAGCTTTTATCCAACCTTATTTGAAAAGACCCCCAATATTCAGTTGGGGGTCTTTCTCTATTATCCTCGATTTGGATCCGGGTTTTAAGTTTGTATCCGATCGGAATCTACGACTTCTACCGCATATTTGAACGCCTTGTCTTTAAGAAGTTCAATAACTTCTCCGGCTCTTTTTGTGTAAACTCCTATCTCTTGGATGCTGTTGTTTCCTCTGACCGTAATCAAAAATCCTCCCCGACGTTCTTTGATCTTTAAAAATCTTTTTCCACCGGAAGGTTTACCTGCCTTTATGACTCCCAGAGAGATCTTTTTAACCTCCGTAATCTTTTGTAGAAGGTCCAGAAGCTCTTCAGCTGCCGGAATGGCCGAGCTGTGACTGCGCGTGAATTTTCCACCTGAACGTTTTATTTTCTTGGCCATGTTTATCGGTTAATAATGAGCTCTAGTATCTTTATGTCAAGTCGCTTTAGCGAGTCAACTCGTACCTAAGGCACGATGAGAATGATACAATTATCACTGTCTCAATCTTTTCTTTAAGGATTTTAATAATGAATACTTTAATTGTTTACGCATCATATCACCACAAAAACACCGAGAAAGTGGCTCTGGCGATGGCCGACACTTTGAATGCCAAAATGATGGATTTTAAAGAAGTCAAGGAGAAAGACATAAAAGAGGCCGATCTGATCGGTTTCGGCTCAGGTGTGTATCTATCGAAGTTCCATGGCGGACTCGTGGAAGTAATTGATAATCTACCGAAGATGGATGGGAAAAAAGTGTTTGTTTTCTCGACCAGCGGGATGAGAAAGAGTCTTTTCTTGAATAGGGCTCATGAACATATAAAAGGTAAACTCAAGTCAAAGGGGTTTACCATTATAGGCGAGTTCGATTGTAGGGGATTTGATACGTTCAGCATACTGAAGCTCTTTGGTGGGGTAAACAGAGGCAAACCTAATGAGGAAGACCTTGAGAGAGCTCGAATTTTTGCGTCAAGATTGATGGAAAAAGAAAGAACCGACCGGGTCGGTTCTTAAAAGAACAACTCTAGTGCCATGTCGTTTTGTGGCTCGGTTTGCAAAATTGATAATATCTTTCAATTTGGGCCTCTTTTCGCGTTTCTGCCAGAATTCTATTCCAACACTCATCACACAGATAAATCAATCTGTACCAACTGAAACCGCTAAGGTTCTTCATTCCGAAAAAAACTTTCATTGCGCTAATTTCTTCACAACCGCCGACTTCACAGGGTACCCCTGGTTCAATCGGGTCAATAAAACAACTTCCCGATCTCAATGCCCTTTTTATCGCTTTCATCTCCGCATCCTCCTTTTGAGATGTTGAAATGTGCCACTTACAATTTTAATACTATTACAAAAAAGTCTTTTGTAAATATATTACTGATGATTTTATTAACAATAGCTGTTATATTATATTTTTAAAACGTTAAACTTTTATTTATGCATAACATCAAACTTATCTGGAGCAATGGAAAACTAATACCGTTTGAAGATACACGGGTTTCGATTCTCAGCCACAGCCTGCATTACGGCTCGGCGGTCTTTGAGGGTATACGTTGCTACATGACAAAAGAAGGTCCGGCAATCTTCCGATTGAAAGATCACGTGAATAGACTTTTTCATTCCGCTTCCGTTATGGGAATGAACGTCCCATATTCAAAAGGAGAGCTTGTTGAGGCCGTAAAGCTAACCGTCAGAGAAAATGAGCTGAAAGAGTGTTACATCAGACCGCTTTTCTTTTACGGAGAGAAGATGGGGCTTTTACCGCTTGATGCTCCCTTGAACTGCGTTGTTATCGCTTGGCCTTGGGACAAGTACTTCAAAAAGGACTCCGTCTCGGTTAAGATATCCTCTTTTGAAAGGATAAGTCCCCGCTCCGCGGTCATGAGCGCCAAGGTCTCCGGCCATTACTCCAACTCGATAATCGCTTCTCTGGAGGCTAAAAATGCCGGTTATGACGAGGCGCTTCTTCTTGACTACAAAGGGAACATCGCGGAAGGTCCGGGGGAAAACATCTTTCTCTTCAAGGGCGACACATTTTATACTCCGAAAGAAGATTCTATCCTTTCGGGGATTACTCGTGACAGTGTTATTCTTTTTATAAACAACATGGGGTTCAAGGTGGAAGAAAAAGACATCAAGCCGGAGGATATTGAAAGTTACGATGAGGCCTTTTTCGTCGGGACTGCGACCGAGGTCAACGCCATCGGCAAAATAGAAAGTCATGTTTTCGGCGAAGGAAAAGAGGGTTTGAAAACGAAAGAGGTAAAAGACACCTACAAAGCGATTGTCTCGGGAAAGATCCCTATGTACAAAAATTGGCTTGAATATATAAAGTAAGCTCCGGTATGAAAAAGAACAGAGATAAAATAGACATTGCCGTATTGGGTCCTTCGGGTACCTTTTCTCACATGGCCGCCAACGAGATCTTCTGTCAAGAAAAAGAGTTTCGCTTTACCCCGACCATAGAGCAAGTGTTCGAGAAGGTAGATTCCGATGGAGCCGAGTTCGGAGTGGTGCCGATAGAGAACTACACCAGTGGATTGATATTGGAAACCCTGGACTGCATCTTGGAGTACGACCTGAAGATTATCGGCTCATACAAACTCAAGATAAACCACAACCTACTGGCTTCAACTGAAGATATCGGTAAAATTAAAAAAATAAAATCACACCCGCAGATACTGTCACAGTGCCGCCGGTGGCTGAGTGAGAACTTTCCCGATATCGAACCGGAACCCCAAAGCAGTTCGACTCGAGGTATCTCGGAAAATCCGAGAGACGAATCGATTGCTTTTATCGGTAGTAAAAAAAACGCAAAAAAATACGGTCTTAAAATACTGGCGGAGAGTATCGAGGACAGAAGTGGTAACACGACAGAGTTTTATGTACTCGCAAAGGATCCCGCGGACAACCTCGGTGGTAAATTAGAACCGAGTAAAACTCTTTTACTTGTGAGTATAAAAGACAAACCAGGAATACTCAGGGATATATTGACTGTCTTCGCCGACAGAGATCTCAACCTGACAAAACTGCACTCACGAGCACTTGATCTTAATGAAAAAAAAGGTTGGGACTATTATTTTTTCCTGGAAGTCGATTGCCTTCAAGAAAATGATGACTTCAGAGTTGCCATTGAAAAGTTGGAGGGCCTGTGCTCAATGATAAAGGTCTTCGGAGTATCCTGAAAATTTTGACAAAAATTAAAAATACTGATAATAGTTATATCAGAGGACATTAACATACAAAGCTTGAGGAGGTGATAAAAGCCAAAAGATTATTTTTTGTTTTCGTTGAACGGAACAGATAAAAAAAACGAGGAGGAAGGTTGAATGTTCACAGCAATTATAAAGAATGAGGAAAGAAAGATTAGAAATCTTGAGGATCTGATAGTTGCCCACAAAGAATGCGGAGACGGTGAAGTCAGGTTAAAACTCAAGGACCGTGCTCTAATCATTGAGTGTTGCGACTGTGGTAGGAAAAACACTTTACGGGAATTCTCTGATTTTTTGGTAAAGCCGAACCGTCGTGTCACGGTTGAGGGGGATGGTTTGATGATTGTCATACCATATGAATTGGAACCAAGAAGATTAGTCGCGTCTGGAAACGGTAAAAAGTTTTAATCTCTCAAGTTTTAATGCTTACAGGGGGGCGAAGCTTTTCGTCTCCCTTTTTGTGGGCATATTTTCAAAGTTGCTTAATTTGTTATCTTATTGTATAA
>SKVL01000052.1 GCA_007129455.1 Candidatus Campbelliibacteriota bacterium
ATCTGATCCTGAGTCATAATCGCCATATCGGGACCGCGCCCCATCGACATGGATTCCAGAAGTTGCTCATCAAATCTGCCTTTGGAGATATATCTGTAATTCACCTTTAAATCGGGATTTCCTTCAAAGTTCTCCATAAGCCAAGTATCCACAAGAGCTTTATCCATGGAGCCCCAAAGTTCCAAAACAACCAAATTACGAGAATCATCCCCGAAGCTTCCGAGAGCGAAAACCCCGGTCGCTATCACGGCTGCGGAACCGAAAACCAACATGGTGACAAGCTGAAACGTGGACATTTCTTTTAGACCTGACATGGAAAAACTTTACTTTTTCTTAAACAATAACTCATAATGGTGAGCCCCCGTTTTGAACTCCCCTTCCAAATGAAGAGAAACCTTGCCACATATTTTTTTAATGTCTTCCGGGTCAACAATATACTCCTCCGGAGGCCCCAAACCTCCGAAGGAGTTACTCCAGTCGACGACCAACAGTTCCCCTCCGGGAGCGATTATCCTGGAGAGCTCTTTTGCCAAGGCCTCTTTTTTGTCAACCTGAAAGAAGATATTTGAAGCGACGACGGAGTTAACAAACCCATCAGCAATACGAGTTCCCCCTTCCTCTTCGGCGTTCCCCCAGATGACTTCTATGGTTGAGATCCCTTTCTCTTTGGCCTCGGAAGCAAGTTTTTCCAGAACATTTTTCCTAACATCAACCGCATAAATCCTGCCCTTACCTTCCAACTTCTCGGCAATCGCGAATGTATAATGTCCGACACCGCAACCAACATCGGCAACCCTCATGCCCGGAGATATATCCAAAGGTTCTATGGCCTTTCTAGGATCAACAAAAATTGACATGCAAATATTATAACACGGAACCGACTTCCAAAATCAAGAGTTGTTGGGTATAAGTAAGAATTAAAAGCAGACCCCCGTAGCCAAAGAGTCACCAGCTCTGAGCTTCATAATCCGAACTCCCTGGGTCTGCCGGCCCAGTCTGGGAACCTCTTCGATCGTCAATCTGATAACGTTGCATTTCTTGGAGACCGCTATCAACTCGCGCTCCTCCTCAACCACACGGGCAACAATGAGAGTACCCGTTTTTTCGTTCAAGGAAGCGGTTTTTATACCCGAGCCACCCCTTTTTTGAACTTTGTACTCGGAAAGAGATGTCTTTTTACCGTATCCGTTCTTTGTCAAAACAAGCAAAACCGGATCCTTGTAATCGCCCCGGGCAACGTCCGCACTTATGACGACATCACTCGCCTTCAGTCTGATTGCGCGAACACCTATAGCACCCCGCCCCATCAGACGAATATCCTTTGATTTAAATCTTATTGTCTGACCTTTGGCGGTTGTTACCACCGCCGTATCTTTGGGACCTATGAACGAAGAGGAGATCAGCCCGTCTTTTTGATTAAGCTTTATGGCGATCAGTCCGCTTCTCCTGACTTCATAAAAGTCTCCAGCTTGAACCTTTTTGGCAGTACCTTGTCGCGTGACCATTAAAACCGCGTAGTCTTCTTCTTTTTTTATATCCTTGGGCATAGCCAATACGGAGCTTATCTTCTCATTGGAAGCCAAGGGTAAGAAATTCATTATCGATTTACCTTTTGTGGACCTCCTCCCTTCCGGTATCTCGTACATTTTAAGCTTATAAACCTTGCCTAAGTCGGAGAAAAACAAAATGTCGCTATGAGTGGTCGCGGTCAAAAAGGTTGTCACAAAATCCTCTTCCTTGGTGTTCAAGTCGATCACTCCTATCCCTCCTCTTTTTTGGGTACGATACTCCTGCGGACTGGTTCTTTTTATGTATCCGCCGGCGGTCATTACGAGGACGTTTTCTTCATCGGGTATCAAATCCTCGGTTGAAAAAGACTTTACGCTGTGTGGGGAAACCATGGTAATACGTTCATCGCCGTGTTTTTCGGCAAGCTCTTTGGTCTCATCGCTTATGATGGAGCGGATCTTCTTGGGACTTTTCAGTATACTCTCAAGTTCTTTAATGAGTTTTTGGGTGTTCTTTAGGTCTTCTTCTATCTTCTTCCTCTCCAAGCCGGCCAGTTTTTGAAGTTTCATCTCAAGTATGGCGGTAGCCTGTCTGTCGGAGAATTTGAATTCTTTCATCAAATTTGCATGAGCAACCTTGGTGTCTTTGGAGGCTTTAATAAGTTTTATTATTCTATCAATATGATCCAGCGCCTTTTTAAGGCCCATAAGAATATGTTCTCTGTCTCGTGCCTTGTTCAAATCAAACTCGGTCCGTCTTCTTATGACCTCGAAGCGATGTTCGATAAAATGTTCCAAGACACCTTTAAGAGAGAGAGTCTGCGGAACCCCGTTGACCAACGCCACCATATTGACATAGAAAGTATCCTCCAAAGAAGTGTGTTTAAATAAAGCGTTCAAGACCGTCTGAGGATGCGCCGTACTCTTCAATTCCACCACCACGCGAATGTCTTTTGTAGATTCGTCTCTCAATCCCTTAATCCCTTCTATTTTTTTGTTCTTGACAAGATCGGCTATCTTCATGATTAAATCCGCCTTGTTCACCCTGTAGGGAATCGAAGAGATCAGTATATACCGGCTCCCCGCACGACCTTCTTCGATAGAAGCGTGCCCTCGAGTCACTATGCCTCCCCTGCCGGTTGCGTATGCCTGTTGTATGTCATTTTTATTGAAAATCACCCCACCGGTCGGGAAATCCGGACCCTTTACGAACTCCAAAAGTTCCTCTGTTGACGCCTTAGGGTTGTTGACCATATGAACTATGGCGTCAGCAATCTCGCGTATGTTGTTCGGAGGAATATTGGTCGCCATACCGACGGCAATACCCAAAGTCCCGTTGGCAAGAAGGTTGGGAAAGGTTGCAGGTAAAACAGTCGGCTCCTGCTTGGTTCCATCATAGTTTGATCGCCAGTCAACCGTCTCCTTTTCTATATCCTTCAAACTTTCTCCCGCCAGTTTGGACATTTTAGCTTCCGTGTACCTCATCGCCGCGGCGGAATCACCGTCCACCGAACCAAAGTTTCCCTGTCCAATTATGAGCGGATATCTGTAAGTAAAAGGTTGCGCCATCTTAACCAATGCGTCATAGACTGAAGAGTCCCCATGAGGATGATAGTTTCCCAGAACCTCTCCGACAATGGCCGCCGACTTTCTGAATTTTCCACCAGCGTTCAGGTTCATGTTATAAGCGGCGTAGAGGATACGACGGTGAACCGGCTTTAGACCGTCTCGAACATCCGGCAACGCTCTGGAGGTTATTACGGACATTGCGTAATCGAGATAAGAGTCCTTCATCTCAACCACTATGTTATGTGGGACAACAATTCCGCCCTCGGGAGGCATACCTTCTTCTTTTTTTTCTTTTTTCTTTTTATCCGCCATATATCTTTATATTGGACTTCACAGTATAACAGATACCGACCGAGTTTTACTATTTCTCGGCTTGTATTTTCTCTTCCTTAATATCAATTTCGGTGTTTTCATCTTCTTCTTTCTCTTTATATCCCCCGCTCTCCTCCACACTGTCTTCAATTGCCATCTCCTCTTCGAGATGGTCCAACTCTTCCGTAGACTCTTCAACTTCATTTAAAACACTCCCTTCAAATATATTATTAACCTCCGAGAAAACACCTCCCACTCCGGCAACGAAATCGCTCGCTTGATCTCGTATTACCTTGAAAGGGCTCGGTCCACCTCCGCTTGATGCGACATCCTTCGGACCCGAGACTCCGTGGAGATAGATACCCGAGACCCAAAAAACAAAAATGATGGCCGTAACACCGATTGAGGTTCCGAGGGCAATGACCCTTCTTGTATTCTTTGATTTTTTACGCAGACGCTCCAATAACGAAAACATAAAAATTTACTTTAATGGTGAAAGTATCTTCACTTCTCCGTTCTTGCCTTCAAGATCTCTTTTTTTGATGGTGCATTTCTCTATCGGTGTCAGTTTGTCCTCCCCGCTCTCCTTTAAAAACTCCGATACGCAAGCATCTTTTACACTCGTGTAATGACAAGGGATGACGAGTTTTGCTTCAAGTTTGATGGACAGTTTGTAAGCTTCGGCGGGGTCCAGAACATTTCCACCGGCAATCGGTACAAAAAGAATATCGACTCCGTCTATTTTTTCAAAGATATCCGAAGAAAGATTTATGTCATTAAGTGCGCCCAAAAAACACAGATTCATTTGCTCCAACCTCATCGTGTATATAGTGTTAAACCCCCGACCGTCATACTGAGCTGGCGAATTGAAACCGATTACCGTTATTCCACCAACTTCGTACTCCCCCGGACCTTCTATGACAAAAGGTTCTTTCCCGTTCTTGGTGTTATTCTCAAATCCGTTAAAGTCGGGATGAGCCAAGCTGACCAACGCCACATCAGCGCCGAATCTGGCCGACTGTTTAGAGTTTACGGACTTTTTCGAAGCCGGATTCACGGCTATTATCTTATCCCCGAACTGAATTTTAAAGGTCTGCAGACCGTTGAAAGTGATTATCATAATGTAGCAATGATAACATAAAGTTAAAGGATTTTAAAGAGCCTCCTTCAATGATTTTCGGGACACAAACACCGCCTTGCGAACCTAAATAATATGTATTATACTCCCTCGAAGAAGATTAAAAGTGGTGACACGGTAACCCCGATCAAGAACTGACAAAAGTTGACAAAGTTTGATTCGGACCCGTGTAACCGATTAAATATATGGTTATAAAAACAAAATCTGAAGATAAATTGAAAGATAACGAAAAACAAACGATGGCCTTAAGTCCGATAAAGTCCTCGGAACAGGCCAAAAAACAAAAACAAACAAACAATAAAGACAAAAAAGGGGACCTCATGATGAAAATCATCGAAGAGACGTCTCCCCCGCCGGATAAAGAGGACATAGTTGAAGGGCCCGTTATAGGAATTGACACTCACGCCGTCTACGTCGATTTGGCGCCCTTCGGCACAGGTATAATATACGGCAGAGAGCTAATGCACGCACGCGATATCATACGTCGCGTTAATCTCGGTGACACGGTCTCCGGCAAAGTTATCGAAACAAAAAATGAAGACGGATATGTGGAAATTTCTCTCAAAGAAGCCCGGCAAGTCATAATTTGGACCGAGGCGGAAGAGGCACTGGATAATAAAACTCCTTTCGATCTGACCGTTGAAGACGCCAACAAAGGCGGATTGATAATGACATGGCAAGGAATACAGGGTTTTTTACCAGCTTCCCAGTTAAATTCAGAGCACTATCCCAATGTTGAAGACGGAGATAAAGACCGGATATTGGAAGAGTTAAGACGCTTAATCGGTGAAAGATTGACCGTCTATATAATCAACGCATCCGCCACGGAAGGTAAACTCATATTTTCCGAAAAAAGTGAAGGAAAAGAAAAAGAAAAAGGTAACGTCTTGGAAAAATATTCCGTTGGTGACGTGCTTGAGAGAGAAATAACCGGCATAGTTGATTTCGGGATTTTCATAAAACTTGAAGAGGGTCTCGAGGGTCTTGTTCATATATCCGAACTTGATTGGGGTCTGGTGGAAAATCCCAGAGATCTGTTCTCGGTGGGAATGAAAGTCAAAGTAAAGGTGATCGAGATAAAAGATGAAAGAGTGTCTTTGTCCATAAAAGCATTGAAAGAGAACCCTTGGAATGAAGCCTCTAAAAAATACGAAAAAGGAAAACAGGTTGAAGGAGTCATCATAAAGTTCAACAAGCACGGAGCTCTGGCCAGTATTGAAGAGGGTGTCGCCGGCCTTGTGCATGTTTCCGAATTTGGAAATGAAGAAAAATTAAGAGAGTCTCTTGAACTTGGAAAGGCCTATCCTTTTACGATAACTTACTTTGATTCGACGGAACAAAAGATGACGCTGTCACATGCCGACACCGAAGAAAAAACGGTAAAGAAAGAAGAGGGATAGTTCAACAAAACTCTGGAACTCATCCCTTAAACGAACTTATCGTTTTCTCATATCCTTCGGAGAGAAACTTCTCCGTGTATCTTCCGATACGAAGACCGGCTTTTTCTATCTCCTCTTTTTCTTTTTTGGAAAATCTTCCAAGAATAAAGTTTTGAACTTCGTTTTCCCCTCGCGTTTTTTTAACCATACCCGATTCGAAAATGGTTGATATACCCACCCTGAAACGAAAAAACTTTTTAGTTCCGAAGGCCTTGATAACGGAATCAACACCTCTGTGCCCACCCGAGCCTCTGTCGTAGACGAACTTAACAACTCCGAGAGGAAAATCTATCTCATCGTGGATAACAATGCACTTGTCCGCCTCCAAGCCCGCTTTTTTGAGCTTCCTGACCGCTTCTCCGGAAGTGTTCATAAAAGTATCGGGCATGAACAACCTGATTGGCTCACCACCCACTTCTCCGCAAGAAAAACAGGTTTGAGTCATTGAGTCAAGTGTCCATTCCTCAAGGTCCCACAACACCCTCAAAATCTCAACGATCATGAACCCAGTATTATGCCGGGTCATTTCATACCTCTTTCCAACATTTCCCAAACCTATAATGTGATACATAGATGCTCTTTAGATTAACATATTTGACAAAAAATATGATTAAATTTCAAAAAATTAAATCCCTTCTTGATAAATTTTTCCAAAAAATTTTTGTTTTACCTTTTTATTTTTTAAATAAAAAATAAAAAACTTGAAGTGTGTTTCGATTTATATTACAATGCCTGCAAATGATACGCGACACCGTTAAATTTGTGCTTATCATTCTCCTCATCGTAATACCCGTGCGAGTTTTCGTCGCCCAACCCTTTATAGTAAACGGGGCTTCGATGGACCCCACATTCGGACACGGAGAATATTTGATAGTCGACCAGATTAGCTACCGATTTAACGAACCGGAGCGAGGTGATGTAATCGTATTCAAATATCCCAATGACCAAAGACAGTTTTTCATCAAACGCGTCATCGGTCTTCCGGGGGAAACAATAAAGATTACAAACACATCGGTGATTATATACAACGATAACTATCCCGAAGGTAAAGAACTTGAAGAACCTTACCTGAAAAACAAACCGATTCGCTACGGCAGACACGAGCTGGAAACCACCCTCGACTCATCAGAGTACTTTGTTTTAGGAGATAACCGTTCCGAAAGTTCGGATTCCAGAACCTGGGGTTCTTTAAAAAGACACCTGATTGTCGGAAGGCCCTTGGTAAGACTCCTTCCCCCTTCTTCAGTTTCCCTTTTCCCGGGATTGCATAGCGAAGATTAAGCCGTAATTGGAAGAGAGAGTAAAATAAAAATTAAACCGTTGCATATGAGCAACCAAAAAAGACCTTGTAGAATATTATTAACCGGCGGTCCGGTTAAACATAATTATGAAGCATTTCCTTCAAAAAATAATGGACGTTCATCTTCCATGGAAACAGTACTCTATTACGGATTCACTCCGATTAAAAACTTTCGTCTGTCACACCTAGATGGCTCAACCACAAGAGCGACCAACTCAATAGACAGCATATTCGGGAACCCCACGCATGATAAAAGATGCTTCAGCCCGAAAGAAAAGGCCTCTCTTATAAAGCTTTATAAGAACGGTCATTTTAACAACCTACCGGGCCCCATAATGCTCTATCAGGAAAAGACCCACCAAAACAAAAAAGGAGGAGGTTACATCAATCAAAGATGCGGTTTCGACATTCTGGGAGTTTCGGGAAGTATCGCCGAGGCTCTGGCAATACAAGCCTCTTATGCGGTATTGGAAGAAGACGGATTCAAGGACCTTGAGATTGAAATCAACAGCGTCGGCGACAGGCCTTCAAGAGAAGCTTTTGAGCGTGATATTTCACTTTATGTGAGGGGAATAATCAGTAAGCTTCCCGAGAAAACGAAGGTGTTGTGCAAGAAGAACCCTTGTGCCCTCTTTTCCTCAACGGAAGAAGAACTCGGCATCATTATAGAAGAAGCTCCGAAACCGATAAGTTACCTCTCCGAAGAGAGCCGCTCTCATCTCAGGGAGATTCTGGAATACATGGAAGAACTTGAAGTTCCCTACACGATAAATCATCGTCTGATCGCTCATCGCGCTCTGCATGGGCACACCATTTTTCGTATCGTATCATCCAATCCGAAATCCGAAAACGGCAACGAGTTGATCTCCGCATACGGGATGCGTTACAACCCACTGTCCCGTCGTTTAGGTTACCAGAAAAGCACTCCGGCCGTAGGAGCCTACCTTGCGTACAAAAAGCAGAATAAAAATAAAAAGAAAACATCAAAAGCATCCGTTTTACCGGAGTTCTGCTTCGTCCACCTGGGTGCGATGGCTAAACAAAAAAGTCTCAGGTTGATAGATGTGCTCCGTCGTAACCGTATACCGATCTGCCACTATCTCACAAAAGACAAACTTGCCGGACAGATGAACACCGTTGAAAAACTCAAAATGCCATACTTAATCATAATGGGCCACAAGGAAGCCCTTGAAGGCACGGTAATGATTCGCAACATGGAGGACCGCTCGCAGGAAACCATCTCCCTTAATGATTTACTGCCACACCTAAAAAAAATACGTTCAAAAAAAAGGCGCTCTCTCAAAAAACCAGCCGGTTGTAGATGTCCGAAAGACGGACTCAAAGTTTGCGGTTAAAACGGACTTTTATCTTCCAGTTAAATTTACTTAAAAGATAAACTTTTTTGCTGCTCAAAAACTTGAAGAAAGCAACCAATCGTGCTAGCATGTTCGGGTATGACGGCAATAAATGTCAAAGTGGAAAAACAAGGCAACGAAAACAACACCTCTCTGGTCAGGCGATTCACCAAAAGAGTCCAGGCTTCGGGTTTGCTTCCCCGCGCAAAATCGTTACGATTCAGAAGCCGCCCCCATTCGGAAACAAAGAAAAAACAACAGACTTTAAAGCGCTTGGAAAAAATGAAAGAAAGAGAAAAGTTGATCAAGCTGGGCAAAATACCCGATCGTTCTTCACCCTTTTCACGCTCACGTTAACTGACTAAAATAAACTCCTCACAAAACGGAAGATTTTAAAAATTGGAAATGTCAAAAGAATCGTTTGATAGTTTCACCATAGTCAAAAAGTCGCGGATAAATAAACCGCGACTTTCTTTTAAAAAGATAAAAGAGGACATACTCGGTCCCAAATATATTTTAAGTCTCGTTTTTGTGGGAGACAAAATCTCCCGAGATTTGAATAAAAACCACAGGAACAAAGACATGCCCGCAAATGTTTTGAGTTTTCCCCTCTCCACCGACGAAGGAGAAGTTTTCATCAATCTAAAGAAAGCCCGCGATGAGGCGCCCCGTTTTGGTATGTCTTTTACCAAATTTGTGGGTTATCTGTTTATCCACGCCGCATTACATTTGAAAGGAATGCAACATGGTTGTACAATGGAGAAAGAGGAAAAACGCCTTTTGAGGTATCATTTGGGTTAGTCGTCAATCCTTCAGGAAAAAACAATCCTCAAAGAATTACTAAAAATGAGCATCAACAACACAACAGTCGGAATCGATATAGGAACTTGCTACACGAAGGTTGTGGTGGCCGAGAAAGTTAAGAACAAAAAAAGATACTTTCCAAGAATAGTGGGGACGGGGGTGGCGGAATCCAGAGGTATTCGTCATGGTTATATAGTAAACCCCGCGGAAGCGCAGAGGAGCATAAAAGAGGCTCTTCGCCAAGCAGAGAGGTCTTCTGGAGTGAAAATCTCAAGAGCTTTTACCTCTATCGGAGGAATGGGGCTTCAGGGAGTTATGTCAACCGGAAAGACGGTTGTTTCAAGTGCCGATATAGAGGTCAAAGAGACCGATATTAAATCAGCCATGGAGGCATCGGAAAGTCAAATAGCTCCCTCGGCATCTTCCAACAGAAAGATCATACACGCCATACCCCTTGAATATAAACTGGACGGTCAAAATGTTTTAGGTAATCCCTTGGGACTAAAAGGTGGGTCTCTGGAAGTTAGATCCTTCTTTATAACCTGCCTGGAACACCACATAAACGATATAGTGGAATCTATCGAAGCCACGGGAGTGGAAGTCGTCGATACCATCGCTTCACCCATAGCTTCGAGTTTTGTAAGCCTTACAAAACCTCAAAAAATAGCGGGCTGTGTATTGGCGGACATAGGAGCGGAAACACTCTCTGTTGTGGTGTTCGAGAATAACATTCCTATTTCTTTGGAAGTCTCTCCAATAGGCGGAACCGATATAACAAACGACATCGCCCTGGGGCTTAAAATCCCCCTGGAAGAGGCGGAAAAAATAAAGCTTGGTACAATCACCAGCACTTCTGTGTCTAAACAGAAACTGGATGAGATCATCTCGGCAAGGTTGACCGATATATTCGAGACGATAATCTCTCACCTTAAAAAAATAAACAGGCACGAGCTTCTTCCAGCCGGAATCATAATCACCGGTGGCGGTTCGGGACTATCCTCAATAGAAGACAGAGCAAAAGAAAAGTTGAACCTCCCCTCTTCCGTGGTCTCCTTAAGCTCCATAGGAAGGCGCGATTCGCCTCTTTCAGACTCACGCTGGTCGGTTGCTTACGGACTTTGCATCATAGGTCTCAATGAAGAAGAGAGCGAGAGTTTGGGACTTACCTCCATCTTGCAAAAAACAAGGTTCGGTTTCATCTCGTGGTTAAAACAGTTTCTGCCTTAACCCCTTAAAATGGTCTGTTTTATTTTTTGATCTTTTTCTGTTAATATAAGTCAATCTATATAAATTTTAAAAAATATGCCACAAATCAAACCAGAGGTAGAATCATTCGCCAGAATTAAAGTGTTCGGTGTCGGAGGCTCGGGCGGAAACGCTATCAACCACATGATCAACTCCAAAGTCAAAGGAGTTGAATTCGTTGCGATAAACACCGATGCCCAAGATCTTCATCACGCTCAGTCAAAGAAAAAAATCCATATAGGCAAAAATTTGACTCGCGGATTGGGTACGGGAATGAATCCCGAGCTTGGCAAAAGGGCGATAGAAGAAAACAAAGAAGAGATTCAAGAGGCGGTAAAAGGGGCCGATATGATCTTTTTAGCTGGAGGAATGGGGGGAGGTACGGGAACCGGCGCCTCTCCGGTAATCGCCAAAACAGCAAAAGAACTCGGGGTCCTCACGGTCGCCGTTGTAACCAAGCCTTTCTTTTTTGAAGGATCACAAAGAATGAGGTATGCAGAACAAGGAATTCAGGAACTTAAGTCATCGGTTGATGCGATTATAATAATCCCCAACGACAAACTGTTGTCCGCAATAGAAAAAGAAACGACAGCCAAGAATGCTTTCGCCATGTGTGATGATGTTTTAAAACAAGCGGTGGAAGGAATCTCCGACCTCATAACCACTCCGGGAGTTATAAATACCGACTTTGCCGATATCCGCGCCATTATGGAAAACGCGGGAACCGCTCTCATGGGTATCGGAGTATCAGGTGGAGAAAAAAGATCGGAAGAAGCGGCCCGCTCGGCAATAAACTCCCCTCTTTTGGAACTGTCCATAGACGGAGCCAGGGGTGTACTGTTCTCAATCGCCGGCGGGGACGATCTGACTATGCATGAAATCCAAGACGCCGCTCAAGTAATTACCGAATCTGTGGACAAAGACGCCAAGATAATCTTCGGAACCGTCAAAGATGACAAACTCAAGAAAGGCGAGGTTAAAATAACTGTTATTGCTTCTGGTTTTTCCGAAGACCCCATAAAACCTGGCTCTGTTTACAAAGTGAACGCATCCAAAAACTCGTCTGCCGAAGATACCGACTTGGATAAAGAACAGAAAAAAACAATCCATAACCCCTTACCCAAAAACGGATCGAAAGAAAAAGAGTCAACTTTAAAAGATAAGGAGGACAAGATTATTGAAGAGGATGATAATGATGACTGGGGTGCGGTTCCCGCCTTCCTGCGACGTTCCAAACTAAAATAATTCCAGTCCCCTCCTCTCGTTTCAATATAAAAGGCTTCACCTTTGATAATTCATTATTGTTTTTAAAAAATAAAAAAATTGACTATGTATGACCTTGTAATAGTGGGAGGTGGCCCGGCCGGAGCCTCCGCTGGTGTTTATGCCGCTCGAAAAAAACTGAAAACCATCTTTATAACAAAAGACTTCGGCGGTCAAAGTATCGTCGCACACGATATTCAAAACTGGTTGGGAGTACCTTCGATCTCCGGTGGAGATTTCGGGAAGATGGTCCGAGAGCACGTCTTCTCTTATGCAGGAGACGTGCTGGAAATAAAGGAAGGCAAACATGCCGAATCGATCAAAAAGACGGCAGACGGATTTAACGTAAGGATGGAAGGAGGCGGAGAGTACGAAACTCTTACGGTATTGATTTGCACTGGCGGAAAAAGGCGAAAACTCAATGTTCCTGGTGCCGACAGGTTCGAACACAAAGGTATCACCTACTGCGCTACTTGTGACGCTCCTCTTTTTTCGGGCCAAAATTTAGCCGTAATCGGAGGAGGAAACGCCGGTTTCGGGACAGCTTCTCAGCTAATCCCCTACGCCGACAGAATCACCATTATTGACTGCGGCAAGCAATTCATGGCCGACCCTCTGAGAATGGAAGAGGTCCTCAAAGACCCCAAAGTAAACGCTGTTCAAAACGTTGATATAAAAGAAATAATCGGAGACAAAATGGTTAATGGTCTAATCTATGAGGATAAAGATACGAGCGAGCAAACAAAACTTGAGGTCACGGGAGTGTTTGTGGAGATAGGAATGATTCCAGCAACCGACCTGGTCAAAGGACTTGTGGAACAGAATGAGCGCGGATACATTATCGTCGACCACAGAAACCAGCGTACTTCAACCGAAGGAATCTGGGCCGCGGGTGACTGTACCGACTCTTTATACAAACAGAACATCATCGCCGCCGGTGCCGGTGCCAAAGCTTTGGAGGATATATACCACAAACTGAAGCTCAGCTAGAGGATAAAAACTCTTTCAAGATATTATCAACATCTTTTCCCCTTCATATCCACCTGTAACTCTTTACTTTTCCAAAGAGTTCGTCTCTTCTTTTTCCTTCCGCCAAAAGAGTATCTTTTCCTGTTGAGAATAGATGAGAAAAGAAAACAGAACGGCAATAATAATTGCCAGGATGATTTTACTCAGATCAAGTTCAGCCAAAGAATCACCCAAGTATGCATAGAAAGCGTTGGCGGGGATTATTCCCAAAAATGTCCCGAGAAAGAAATCTCTGAAAGATATGGGCATTATCCCAGCCGTGTAGTTCACTCCCCGAAAAGGAACGAAATGTATCAACCTCAAAGTTAAAACGACAACGAAGCCGTTATCCCCGGTTGAATGAAAAAACCTTTGTATCCACCTGGTTCTTTCCGAAACGAATCTTGCGAGATACCCTCCCTCAATATATCTTAATATCTTAAAAGAGGCGACCGCACCCAACGTCATACCTATTACCGTATAAAAGGCCCCAAAAAAAGGACCGAACAACGCTCCTCCCATGACCGCAAAGGGCCAAAGAGGAAACCAGAACACAAAGATTGTTATAAACGTACACAGAGATATAAAAAGAATAACGGAGTAAACTCCTCCCCTGTCCACCAGCTCATTCACATCGGCGAAAAACTCTCTGTATTCACCTTCGTAACCCAAGTCGGCAATAAAAAAGATCACTCCGACGGAGATCAAAAGTGTAAAGATAAACAAAGCTATTCGTAATCTCACAAACTACATTATACGATACTGAAAATGTTTTTTACAGCACTGTAAAGAAGCTTTTATCCAAGAATTTGACAGACAAAAAACTTCAAACTAACCGTTTCCAAACAAAAAGTCCCAGAGTGCTCTCGACACTCGGGGCTTGTCTCAAACCGTGGGAAAAGGGATCTTTTTCTCGACTATCCTCGTCCTTTTTTTCATATTGGCTTTTTTCCTTTTTCTCGCCTCCCTATCGGCAATAACTCCCGCCGCCATCCTGACGGCTCGATCATAGAGATCATCCGGAATATACATATCCGTTGTGTCATAAGAGTACCTCAAAGAGGTCCTGATGGCCCCTTTGGGGTCCTTGAAAAAAACGGCTATGATGTTACCGGCTCTGATCTCAACCAATAACCTTTCCTCGTCAACACCAAGGACTTCAACATCGGGCATACCATTCCTCCTTTTTCTTTTTTTTCATGAAGAACAACTCCGCTCTATATTGGAGCTTAAAAGAGGCAAAATGTCAATGTTTTTAAAATCCGTAAGGCGGACCTGGTTCTCTGCAGTTAAGGCAGTAGCCGGGAATATTCAAGTTATTTCCCCCATAAGACCTGCATGGACCTTGTATGCACCAAAAAACTGCATGTATGGGATTTGTCAGTTGCTCCTCAACCGGTAAATTTTTAGGATGTCTACAAGGATCAGCATGCGGCGGTGTTTCCTTCGCACAAAAACGTATACTAATTTGAAAAACCTCATCTATCGGAGGAAAATCCGGAGGATTCCAGTGATTCAAAACATACGTACTCCCCGGCCACGGACCGGAACCATAGTTCCATATATCGGGATTTATATACCTGTCCATACCCGGCGGGGGTTCACCCAAACTTGGCGACACCGGGTACTCTCCATGATCATCAAGATACATCTGAACGGCCATCTCTATCTGTCTGGACTCGCTCAACGCTTTGGAGAGATACGCGTCCTCTTTTGCTCTGCTCAATGAAACCAAAACAATGGCGGCCAAAATACCTATTATCGCCAACACAACCAACAATTCAATGAGAGAAAAACCCTCTGCAAAAAAACTTCTTTTTTCCTTTTCGAACCTTTTCACATTTTTAAGTTATTTCTGCAAATATACAACCTGGTGTTATTATATAATACTTTTTACTTTTTTGCCGAAAGGATCCTTGTGTTCTTTGAAAGATTCGGTATAAAGACCCGAAAATTATTCGAGGCCGAATTGGAGAAAAACAAATCCGGTGTTGCCCAAAAGATCACAAAAAGTTATAATCTCCAAAACCGACGCAAGGTTTTTAAGGGTTGTTCATATCAAATATAAAAGAAGATCTTACTCACGGGCGGTTAGCTCAGTTGGCTAGAGCGCATCCTTGACGTGGATGAGGCCATAGGTTCGAGTCCTATACCGCCCACATAAAAGAATAAAAGAGCCCAGCACATAGCTGGGCCCTCTGTTTTGTAACCCTACGGGAAGACGGATTCGAGTATTGAGTGGTCTCAACTTCTCCTCTCCCTCAGGATCTACAAACAGCAACAGTCGGAACGCATTCGC
>SKVL01000028.1 GCA_007129455.1 Candidatus Campbelliibacteriota bacterium
TACATAAGTATAACATAAAAACAGCTTTCGCTTAACTTTTTATAATTTGCAAAAAGTATTTCGGCTGCATGGCAACCTGTTTGTATGGGTTCGACTAACATAAACACGCTATGTTAGTCAGGTTTCTTGGGTGACAGGTCTCTGTCTTAGGACCTCGGGCACACAGATTCATTTGGTGAGAGTTGCAATTATTGAAGCTCTTCTATTCATCCGGCTCGCCCCGGAGCACTTTTGACTCAAACTTAACAAACTCCCTTACGTACGTTATTTACAAGATCACACATCAAATCATTCATCCTTTTACTATCACATTTATTAACGTAAGCGAAGATGGCGACTTTGGTTGGATAACCGTAGCTATCATTGGATATTTTTTGCTTGCAATCGTATGGGCGGGCTTCCTTAATGCAAGAAGATCCCCCGTTAAAAAATCGAGCTCACCCGAGCACTAAGTCATGGAAAATACATCCGTTAATGGCGTAAACCGGTCCCAACATCTGACCTTCACACATAATACCGTCGTTAATGATTATCTTTTCTTGCAATAAAACACCCCCGACTTCGGTTTTTTAGAGCTTCCAAGAAACCCGGTTTCAGTTTTTTCTTTTGAATTTTAATATAATCCACCGCCGGCAATGCCGAACGGAACTGAAAGTCGTGGCAAGAAAAAAAGTTATTTTGTCATATTTATCAGAGATATACGGCATATAAGCTATGAATAAAAAAGTAAAAAAAGACAAGCCGAAAACCAGCTCTAAACACGTTGGGTCAGATTTTTTTGTAGAATTTTGGGAGGAAAGTTGGACCTATATCAAGACCGTCGTTGACGTGCTACGCGAACCTGTCTTAATCCTTGATAAAAATTTTAAAGTCCTGGCGGCAAACGAAGCGTTCTATAATTTATTTCAAGTTAACCAAAAAGACACCGAGGGTAAAATCATTTACAAGCTCGGGAACGGTCAGTGGAATATTCCGGCGCTTCGGAAGCTCCTTGAAGACATCCTGCCCAAAAACACCTTTTTCAAAGGTTTTGAAGTCGAACACGACTTTCCTTTTATTGGACATCGCACTATAATTTTAAATGCGCGCCACATTCGCTCAAGAGACAAAGCTACCTCTGAGTTATTCCCACCAATTATTATGATTGCTATGGAAGATGTAAGTGAGATAATGTCGATAGCCAGCAGACTGGCCCAGTATACAAATCAATTGGAAAAAACACTCGCTTCGCGAACGCAGAAGCTTGAGGTGAAAATTGCCGCCTTGGAAAAGAAAATAGGTTTGCTTACAAAAAAATAAGATTATAAAAATGTTCGCCGGACTCTTAATGGTTTTACTCTAGCCCTCTCCTTGAAACTACCGAGGGGTTTGTTTTTTGATGGGAATTGAGGAGTGTGAATGTGGTAAGTCAACCGTGGTAATTAGTTTACCACCTTAAATCCCTTCTCTCCTTTAGGCTCCTTTTCTTCAATTAGAACTTCTTTTACCTCGGCGGCTGTGGGTCCTTTATTTAAAAATTGGATAAATCTCCCAAGAGACCCCCTCTCGCCTTCCGCAACAATCTCCACACGCCCATCGTCGGTGTTACGTACCCACCCGACAAGCTTTTCCTCTTTGGCTTTTTTAGCCGTATTAACTCGAAAAAAAACTCCTTGCACCTTACCTGAAACAAGGACATGAATACGTCCGGTGTTTTCTTTTTTAAAACCGGGATTTTCGATCATTTATTAAAAAGATTTTTCTCTTATTTGACTTGTGCTTTGTTTAAAAGAGAAGAAAGTCTGGATTTTTTTCTGGAAGCGGTATTCTTTTTTATTACTCCGCGTTTTTGAGCTTTATCAATAGCTTTATATATTTGTGGAATCTTTTTCTCAGCCTCGGTAAGTTTTTCCGTTTTTACCAATTCTTTGAAATTCTTCACCGCCTTTTTCATGGCATTCTTTCGACGCAAATTAAAAACAACCTTCCTTTTTGAGGCTCTTAATGTTTTTTTGGCTCCTTCCGTATTTGGCATAACGCGGTTATATTAACTTAGAAAGTTATAAAAATCAATACCCCGCTTCCTAGTAAGGTTTATTTAAGTTAATATTATATTAAAGAACATGGTGGGAAAACTAACAGGAGAAGTTTTATACAAAGGTAATTCTTGGATCATCCTAGACACCGGAGGTGTTGGATACAAGGTTTACTTGGAACAAGATTTGTATAACGAGTCCCGGGAAAACGAGAATCTTTCCGTTTGGACACATTTGGCCGTACGAGAAAACGCTCTTGATCTGTATGGTTTTGAAACAACTGAAAAATTGGCAATTTTTGAATTACTAATCTCGGTTTCCGGAATCGGCCCCAAGTCCGCACTTTCCATTCTGGATGCAACATCCCCAACCCTTCTGAGGCAAGCTGTTGCCTCGGGTGACACATCCTCCCTTACCGGAGTTTCAGGGGTTGGAAAAAAAATCGCTGAAAAGATCATTATCGAACTTCGTGGAAAATTGAAACTGAAAGAAGGCGAGGTTGCGAGCAATGAGAACTCCGACATGGAGGTGTATGAGGCCTTAACCAGCTTGGGATACTCAGCCAAAGAAGCTCGAGAGGCAATCTTAAAGGCCCCAAATAAAAACGAAGAAACACAGAAGCGTATAAAAGACGCCTTAAGAGTCTTAGGTTAATAAAATATGTTGTCTTTTTTCAAATCATTGATTCCCAAAAAAGTCTTGGACTGTTTTCGTCCGAGTTATCATTTCTTTCTCTCATTTTTAGGTGCCGTTATTTACGGATTTCCTTCAAAAAAACTATTCGTTATCGGAGTAACGGGCACCAAAGGCAAATCAACGACCGTTGAGTTACTAACGGCCACACTCGGTGTCGCCGGACATAAAGTGGCCTCAACCAGCACTATAAAATTTTCAATAGACAACGAGGTTAAAAGAAACAAACACAAAATGACAATGCCGGGAAGGCTATTCATGCAGAAGTTCCTTTCAGAGGCAGTAAAAAAGAACTGCACCCATGCCGTACTAGAGATGACCTCCGAGGGGGCCCGGCAGTACCGCCACGCCTTTATTGATATGGACGCCTTGATATTTCTAAATCTCTCACCCGAGCACATAGAGTCACACGGGTCCTATGAAAAATACAAACAAGCAAAACTCTCTTTGGCTCGATCGTTGGAGAAGTCCTCAAAAACCAAGCGTTTCGTAATCGTTAATTCGGACGACAAGGAATCCAAAGACTTTCTTTCCGTTAACGTTGAAGAGAAAAATTCTTTTTCTTTAAAACAGGCAGAGAAGTTGGTTGAGGGGGAGGATGGAATTTCTTTTGTATATAAAGGGGAGCACATTGTTTCCTCTCTGCGGGGTAAATTTAACGCATCCAACATCTGTGCGGTCTTACAGGCGGCAGAGTGCTTCGGAATCCCCCCTTCGGTAACAAAAAGGGCCGTGGCATTGACCGAGACGGTGGAAGGAAGAGGGGAAGAGGTCAGGGTCTCAAGGGACCAGCCCTTCAAGGTTTATGTTGACTACGCGCACACCCCGGACTCTCTCGAGAAGCTATATGAAGCATTCAAGGAGACAAAGGTCTGTGTACTGGGTGGTACGGGTGGAGGTAGAGATGTATGGAAACGCCCGGAGATGGGGAAAATAGCCGACAAGTTTTGTGAGCATATAATCCTGACAAACGAAGACCCTTATGACGAGTCGCTGGAAAAGATAGTTGAGGACATAAAAAGAGGAATAAATAACAAAACCCCAGAAGTCATCATGGACCGACGTGCCGCTATAAGCGAAGGATTAAAAAAAGCACTTAAAATTTCACTTAAAAACAAGAGTGTTTCGGTTTTAGTAACAGGAAAGGGAACCGACCCGTATATAATGGGGCCGAGGGGGCAAAAAGAGCCATGGAGTGACGTAAGAGTGGTTGCGGAAGAGCTTGGAAAACTGTTGCGGACTTCTTCCGATAAAAAATAAACGATTGCAATCAATAAAAATCGAGAAACGAAATTTGATAAATTCTGTCGGTGTTTAATAAATAAATTTTTTACATGCCGGAGTTACCAGAAGTACAAACAACCGTCACCTCCTTAAAAAAGACACTGCCCTGCCTCTCCATTAAAGATGTTTGGAGTTGTTACGACTCTCCTTATTACAAGGGCAAAGAAAATATAAAAGACAAAAACTATTTTAAAAAATTCAAAAAAGAAGTTACAAACAAAACCATATTGGATGTTGACAGAAAAGGTAAAAACATTCTTTTCCACCTCTCGAA
>SKVL01000027.1 GCA_007129455.1 Candidatus Campbelliibacteriota bacterium
TATACCGCTCGGTTTGTGTGTTAAATGAACGGCCGACTCAACTTTGTTGACATTCTGTCCGCCGGCACCTCCCGAGCGAGCGAAGCTCACCTCCAACTCCGAAGGGTCTATCTCCACTTTGCTTCTTTTGAATATGGGTAAAATGGCGACCGATGCGGTTGAAGTGTGTATCCGACCCTTGCTCTCGGTCTCAGGTATCCGCTGCACCCTGTGTACTCCGGTCTCAAAACGAAGTTCTTTATAGACATCTTTGCCTTTTATCTCGAAAGAAGCCTCTTTATACCCTCCGGAACTACTCAAAGAGGTGTCCAGCGTCCTGAAACCCCAGTTGCGCCTTTCGGCATATCTCTCGTACATATATGCAAGGTCGGAAGCAAAAAGCCCGGCTTCATCCCCCCCGGCACCGGCGCGTATCTCCAAAACAATCTCCGCGGGATACTTTCTCTCTTCCTCCTCGCGAGCTTTATCCGCCATCACAATGTCCTCCATCTGCTTCCATATATCACTCTTTTGTTCTTCCAATCCCTTTATCTCCTCTTGAGCCAACTCAAGAACGGACGGATCGTTCTCCATCATTTTTTTCAACTCCTCTATCTCTTTTTCCAACTTCTCGTAAGAAGAAGCCAGCAGAGCGGTCTTTTTATTCTCTTTGAAGTCTCCGAGTTCCATAGGCGGCTGTTTTATTAAAAGAAAAACCCCGACAGACAAACAAGTAAAACAAGTGGGCTTGACTGTTTGACTATCGAGGTTTCCGGAATGTTATTTTTTATACTTCTTTGCCGCTTCCTGTCTTTTCTTGAACTTCTCCACTCTGCCGGCGGTATCCATAACCTTCTCCTGACCGGTGTAGAAAGGATGGCACTTGGAGCAAACCTCCACATTTATCTTTCCCAAAGTCGAACCTGTCACAAAAGTGTTCCCACAAGCGCATTTGACCGGCGTTTCTTTGTTGTATTTCGGATGAATGTCTTTTTTCATAACTTAAAAAGAGTACCAAAGTTCCTCAGATTTTGCAAACAAATAATCAACTTTCCTTTTAAAAAAACTTTCTAAACAACACTCTCCAGTTTTCTTTGGTACATAATATTAATACAAATACCCCTTTTTTAAACCTATTTTAGGGAATCTAATCCCTAGAATAAACGTGATTTAGGGATTTTGCAATTCTATTTCATACTTTTTACCCTGAACTTTACGAAGTCATTTGAACATTAATTCATTAAATATCAAAAACTTCTTTTATATACTATCCAAGATATTAATATCCCTCTGGAGGTTTTCGGCATTTTTCATAACACCATCCCCATAAAAAACATTAGCAGGCTGACGTCCGGGAGTACAGGGTGAACCCGAGTAATACCGACAAGCGGCGTTTCTCTCGGCGGTGTAGCTTCCGCCGGCGGCACCCAAATCGGCCAGATACATGGCCGAAGCCATAAAGGCGTGTTCGGGATTCCAAGGGTCAGCCACACTGACACCGACCGCTCTGGCAACTCTATCTTTCATACCGTTCCATGTGGTCGGAATGAACTGAGCCGGCCCCATGGCTCCTCCCCATCCCCCGCCCCATGGGCAAGACAACGGCTGAGTGTCGGGATCTCTGCCGAGCTCTCTCATCAGTTGCAGATAGACGGTCTGGTCATCCCTCCAAGAGTTGTCATTGGGCCCGGGCATAATGTCACGCCAACCCAAACTGTCACCGGGTCGGTTGCAGGTTCCGACATTCACACCGAAGCTTCCATCCCGAAGACCCGACTCCTGTTGAAACACCCCCAACAAAAAGGCCGGTCTGACGCCTGTCACCTGCTGAGCCCTCCTAGCAAACGAGAGTGCAACCCCGAAAGGAATGTCATCGGTGTCACGCAAGGCAAACAACGCACTCCTAATTCTGGCGGCATCCTGTTCGCGCTGTCTGACCACTTGCTCATACTTAGCCGCTTCCGAACGACTTATACCCAACAGGCGCTGGAGCTCGGACTCTTTTCTCTCAATGGAAGCTCTTTCGTTCTCGATAATTTGTCTTGCGTCTATCTCTCTGCCACGGCGGTCGTTCAACTGCTCTCTCTCTTCGGCTGTCAGTTGTCTAGCATAACGAATATCGTCAAGTGTTTGATGAAGCGCATCCTTTATGGCACTAAAGTCATTGTAGTCGACAAAAAACTCGGAAAGATTCTTGGTGCTCAAAAGGACCTCTATCAAAGAGTATGAGTCTATCTCGTTCTTCTCTCGTAAGAGGTGAGCCAAACGACGACGTCCTTCCTCTATGTCCTCCTCTAATCCTTCGATTGCAAGAGTTCTATCATATATATCCTCACCAAGCTGCTGAATAGCAATCGTCTTGGCCTGAATGTTAAGTTTGGCCTGAAGTATCTGAGACTCCAAAACACCGATGTCACGTGCGATCCCCGCCGCTTCTGTCTTGTGTTGGTGCTCTTTCTTTACCGCCTCGGCCCTTAAAGCTTCAACTCTCTCAAGCTCGGCTTGGAGTTGCGCTTCCGTCATTCCTTCATACTGAGCGGATGTGGTATCAATATCGAAAAAGCCCAGATAAGAGGCGACCGCAAACATTAAGAAAACAACGCTAAAAGATAGGTATTTTATGAAATTCATAAGCAAAAACTCAAAATCCGCAACCTTTCGAACTCCGAGCTTCATTATATCATATTTATTTCTCTTCGGAATCGGCGGAAGTCCCTTTCTCGCTCCCTTCTTCTTCCTCCTTGCCCTTCTTCTCAACCTCTATTGATGAGAAGTCGACTCCTTCAGAACCTTCTTCTGGCTCCACTTCCTCCTGCGGTCTACTGACGGCGGCGACAACCTCTTCGGAATCGTCTTTGAGGGTTATATCCTTGGGAAGCTTTATGTCTCCAGCAATGATCTGCGACTCAAAGTCATCCAATACGGAGATATCAACATCCAAAGAGTTCGGAATGCTTCTGGGCATCGCCTCAACCGTCAACTCGCGCAAAACTTTAACAAGGATTGCTCCTTGGTTTTTGACAACCGGAGCGACTCCGACAAACTCCAGAGGGACGCTCACCTCAATGGTTTTACCTTCTTCAAATACGTAAAAATCAACATGACGAGGCCTGCTTGTCAGGGGGTCAAAGTCAATGTCGTGAATTAAAGCCTCAAGCTTTCCTTTCCTCTCATCCTCAAGAGTCACCACCGCAGACTCTCCAGCATCTCTCCACATCTTCTCAAACTCTTTTGACGGCACGGAGATGGATATCGCCTCTTGTGTGCGTCCGTAATACACGGCGGGAATAAAGCCGTCTTTCCTTAAGGCGTTCAGGTTATCTTTTTTGTCTCTGTTCTTTGTCTTCAAAACCAACATAACGCTTTAGACTCTACTATATTAGAGATTCAAAATCAAGGGCCAAAGACAACATCCCTACATAAATGTTGGAATTTCACACCAAAAAAAATTTGAGGAAGTCTGACTTCCTCAAATTTTTGATTTTCCTTAATTTTCTTCCATTGCCTTTTGCCAGCTTGATGACCTTGTAATTTTTTACTTGCTTATCCGAGCTTCCGCCTATGTTATCTTTCCGGACACTTGAACTGTATTTAACCGAAATTAAATGTTTTGGTAAACGGTTTTTTCAGATGGTTTTTTGAAAAAACCAATTTTGACAAAAGCTCTAAAAGTAATAGTATGAAAGTTATGGAAAAGAAAATAAAAAATAAAATTCTGTCTTTCACCGTTACCTATGAAGCGTCCGATGAGGGCGGTTTTGTCGCTTATGTTCCCGTTTTACCGGGTTGCCGTACTCAGGGAGAGACCCTGGAAGAAGCGGAGGACAACATCAAGGAAGCAATCTCTCTTTATTTGGAGAGTTTGCTTTCTCATAAAGAGAAACTGCCTCGAGAGAACAAGATCTTTCAGGGCCGGGTGGAAGTTAGAGTTTAGTTGAAAAAGATGAAAAAACTTCCTTCTTTAACGGCAAAACAAGTTATCCGTACCTTAAAAAAGTTTGGATTTGAAGAGGACCGACAGAAGGGTTCACATTTGATCTTGGTTCATCCGATCAGTAAAAAAAGAACGGTTGTTCCCATCCACCCCGGCAAAACAATAAAGAAACCTCTTTTGAGAGCTATTATAGAAGAAGATGTCGGGGTTTCCATTAAAGAGTTTTTAAATAGATAAAAGAGAAAGTCTATATTTAAA
>SKVL01000017.1 GCA_007129455.1 Candidatus Campbelliibacteriota bacterium
ATTGCGGCCGTTTCCGAGATCAAAAAGGCTCGTTCCGAAACGTCTTGTATACTTTTATTCCAAGAATATTTAACAAAAAAGGCACCCGAAACCATCAGGAACAAAAACAAAAACAGAAATATCAACTTTATTCTCTTATTTTTTACTTTCATAAAAGACCGACGGTAACAAAATTAGCAATTCTTCGTGACCGCGGTTAATTCCAATATCACGCACTGACTAACGAAATCAGGTGTTCTTCCCACCGCTCTCACCCTCATCTTCTTTTCCAAACCTGCATCTTACAATCTTGTCTTCCAGCTCCTTGATCCTCTCTTTGAGTTTTATCGTCTCCTCATCGGCCTGGCACTTTCCGAGTCCTTCTTCCAAATTTTTAATCCTATCTTTAAGCTCTATCATTTTCTGCTCCCTCCCCATGGTGAGTCTATGGAACTTCTCCAGCTCATCAACCCTGCCTTGCAACTCTTTGGTGCGTTCTTTCACCTTCCCCTCCAAGCTCCTGTTCAACTCTTCAAGCTCCCTCGTTCTGGCCTGCACCTTTATCTCAAGTGATCTTTTTGATTCCTGAAGCTCAGCTTCCGATTCCTTAAGCTTCTCAGTCTGTTGCCTCATTCGGTCATAATTCCCCTGAAGATCACCGGCAAGTTTGTTCAGAGTTCTCGCCAAAGTCCCGATCTCATCCTTGTTTGAAACATTTATCCTGTAACTCAGATCCCCCTTACCCATTATCTCGGCTCCCTTGGAAACCTTCCTCAATGGGGAAAGTATTAACACTTTAATGATCCAAAACGAAGCAATGATATCTCCCACAAGCATAAAGATACCCAATATCCATATAAGTCTGATCTGTACAGCCAAGAAATCCTCATACACTTCATCGGAGAGGTACATCTTGACTTCGCCGAGTTTTCTCTCCGGCTGATCCAAGGGGTCGAATACAACGGGAGCAACAAAGACATTCCCGCAGATCTCACAGGTTGCCGGGTCCTCTCTTTTGTCGTCTTTTACCAAATCAGAGACATAGGTCGCGACCCTCCTTTGGTTGTGATACACTTCTATTCCCAAAATCTGAGGATCCTGCAAACCTATATAGTCGACGGAGAGCTGGAGGGCGGGATAGTTATGAGATAGCAGGTTCTCAATCGAAAAGTCGGCCAAAGCGATAGTCATGGAGTTTCCGTAGACTTGAAGCTGTTCCTTGATTATGTCTCCGGTCTGATGAATCTGCAGAGCGAGAGCTATGGCAAGAAAGAAAAGAACCTCCAAACCCACCGCGCCCAAAAGCTTCACCTTCAGTGAAAATGTCTTCTTTATCGGTTTCATTAACTCTTAATATTCTTTTATCAACTCCTCTATTCTTCAGTTTCTTCGTCCTCTTCCTTCTCTTCTTCTTGAGTTTCCTCTTCGTCCTCATCTTCCTCTTGTTCTTTGCCCCATCTGTCGAGGTCATAGAAAAGCGATCCAAACACATTATCAATGGCTTCTTGTACAGGAAGATAGTCCTCGATGCTGACCGCTACGAATCTATTGTAGTTTTTATCTACCCTCTGATGTATCAGCGGGTCAACATTGTAAGAGTCAAGAAGGACCTCTCTCATTTGCTGTATTTGCTCTTCCGATACAACGTTCCTGTTTGCCGATATCGGAAACTCTGGTACGGGGTCATGCCTCCAGATAGACCTTATCTCCGCTCCGTCTGATAAGAATTTATCCATCGTCTGCTCATTTACGAAGGCCGCCTCGACAACACCGGTCAAAAGTGCTTCAACGGCTTTGTCGTGTGAACCGAGATAACTGATTCCTCCAACCTCTCCGTTCAAGTCCACAAAGAAAGTTTTTGAGTCAATTCCCTCGGCCTTCAACATACCTTCCGGCATCAACCCACCCGAGGTGGAAGAGATACTGGTCCCGGCAACGGACTTGCCTTGGAGGTCACGAACACTCTGGTAAGGTGAGTTTTCCAGAACAAGCAAATCTCCTTGATATGTGGGCGAGCCGTCATATCTCTCACCGCAGGCGATAACTTCCATCTGGTCTCCGATGTTACCGTAAGCTTGAATTGTAGTAACCGGCGCCAAGAACACGAATCCCAGCTCATCATTGATAAAGTCACCGACAACGGCCGAAAATCCTCCCAACTCTCCTTCAGTCGAGTAGAACTTCATCTTTATGTTCATATCGGTGTACTCATTCAAATAGTTTTCCAATGCACCGAACCGGTTTAACATTTCGGTCGGATTCTGCAAAGGCAAAACTCCGAAAATAATAGCATCTTCATCGTCATTCGCCGGAAGGGGGTCGAGCTCGTCGTTGACCGCAACCGATCCGTTTTGCCCTCCCAAAAGGACCACCAAGGCGGTAACTAACACTATAAGAGCGAAAACGATGATCCCCCCGATCACCCACTTTTGGAAATCCTGTTTCGGCTCTTCCTCGAAGATGTTATTCTCACCTTCTTGCTTCGGTTCTTCACCGAAAGCATTGCTGTCTTGTTGTTTGTTTTCTTCTTCCATAAACTTTTACTTTTTACTTATAATTATTAATTAATAAATCAAAACCCGACCGGCGGTCGCGTTTTAAATCCTTAACTACTATAAATAATATCTAATTCTTGCGCGTATAACAAAGGATAACTGGTTGTTTTACTGTTTTAAAATAAAAAATTTTTTAAAACAAAATTACCAATTCCTTAAAATATCCTTAAAAATATTAATATATGAAGAAACGATTCGATAAATCCCTATGAATGAGTTTTCACAAGGCCTGCCGACTGTGGATAAATAAAATTAAAAATAAAAAATTTTGTTATTTTTAACTTTTAATACGAAAACGACCAACATGTCTGATATAATCACAAAATGCCAAAACA
Organism: Candidatus Campbelliibacteriota bacterium; assembly: GCA_007129455.1. Lineage (GTDB taxonomy): Bacteria > Patescibacteriota > Minisyncoccia > Phycocordibacterales > CSBR16-193 > SKVL01. The sequence continues at coordinate 2,870 of SKVL01000017.1, forward strand.
GTCCGGAATGTATAAAAATAAAGTTATAACATTATCTGTTCCCGCACTTCTGTTTGTCTTTCTTTTCTCTCCGACATCTTCGCTACATGCACTAACCCATTCCGAAACGGAAGAAAAAAACGTCAGAGCCGAGGTTGTGGAGGTGCTGGAAGAAGATTACCGCTTCATACCCGGAACCGGCATCGAAGCGTTCCACCAAAATCTTAAAGTAAAGATACTTGAAGGGGCAAGACAAGGTGAGACGGTTGAGATAGAAAGCCAGTTTTATAAATTCACGGAAGGCGACCGTGTCTTTTTGAACATCTTGCAGGGATTTGACGATGAACCTATTTACACCGTCAATGAGCCGGACAGGCTTTTCCCCATATTTTTTCTCTTCGCTCTTTTCATTCTGGCTATTTTATCTTTCGGTTTTTGGAAAGGGCTTCGTTCGATACTCAGCCTCGGCCTAAGTTTTGCCATTATAATTTTTCTTCTGTTACCCAAGCTTCTGGAGGGTGCCTCGCCCGTTCCGACTACGATCATCTTCGCTTCCTTGATCCTTGCTTTGGCGATGTACATCACCCACGGTTTCAACCGGGTAACTCACTCCGCCTTTTTCGGCACGACACTGACTCTGATATTCGTGGGACTTTTATCTTTATTGAGTGTATCGGCCGGCAAGCTCTCCGGACTCTCTTCTCATGAGGCTCTTTATCTCAATCTGCAGACCGGAGG
>SKVL01000015.1 GCA_007129455.1 Candidatus Campbelliibacteriota bacterium
GGAACGAGAAGAGATGTTGAACTCGGACCTCTACCGCCGGGTATTCATACTTTGATAGCTCGAGCCGTGGATGGCGCCGGTAATCACCGTACGGAATCTTTGGTCATAGAGGTTGAGCCCATTGAGTCGCCGGCTTTTATTGAAGTACCGGGGGTAATCCACAGTGGTTCAATTATGGCCATGAGAGGCAGGGCTTTACCCGATTCAATGGTTTTGGTTTCTCTTGAGATGAGAGGAGAAGATCCGGAGATTCATAGCGTCAAGACCGATGAGAAGGGGATATTTACCTTTATCGCCCCCAAAAAGCCTGCTGACGGGATATATATTATTAAAGCTAAAACGATAGATGAACGCGGAGCGGAAAGTCTTTACACTGAAGGGGTCACGGTCGCCGTTCAACCTCCCGGGGTTATTCGTTTGGGAGGGTTGATGATAAATGGTCTTTCGATGTTCATATCTTTTTTGGCGATGATAGTGTTTTTGGTGGTTGCTTTCTACTGGGGGATACATAGGTGGAGAATTTTCCGTCGCCGTTTAGGTAAGGAGATTAAAGAGGCGGAAGAAGAGGTTCATGAGACTTTTGAGAATCTGAGAAAGAAAAACGCGTATCAACTCTTGCTTCTGAAAAAAGCGGAGAAAAAGAGAAAACTCACGGAAGAGGAGATAAAGATAAAAGAACAGCTTGAAGAAAATGCTGATGATCTGGGCGCAAGCGCCGAGAAAGAAGTTCATGATATAAAGAAGGCCTTTGATAGATAAAGATAATTTAAAATCTCCCCACTCTTTTTTGTAAAAAAGCGGGGCTGTTTGGGATTCGTTGTCTCCTCCTTAAAGTTTTTTATGTAAATTTTAAATATTTTTTATCCTTTTATTAAAATATACTAACTTCATTATTGTTTTGAGTTTTTAATTCAGTTGTTATTAATTACGTGTCAGCGCTCTGCGTATTGTTTTTTGTCAATTTTTCAGTATAATGCGGTTTATGATGTCAAAAATGAGGTATACTTCTTTGGCCATTTTAGTTGGCGCCGTTTTTTTTGGTTACTTTGTTTATATCTCCGAAGTGAGCGAAGAGGGGTTGGCGAGTAATTTTCCTTTTCGTTTCGGTCTTGACATACAAGGTGGAGCCCACCTTGTCTACAGGGCCGATGTCTCGGGTATTGAAGGAGAGCTTGAAATCAGACAGAGAATGGATGCTCTTCGAGGGTTGATAGAGGAAAGAGTGAACGCCCTCGGTGTTTCCGAGCCATTGGTTCAAGTTGAAAGAGGGGGGCTTCTGGGTGAGGGTGAATATCGACTTATAGTAGAACTTCCCGGGATCGACAATGTTGATGAAGCCATGGCCGCCATCGGGGAGACTCCGGTTCTTGAGTTCAGGCTTCTTGCTGAAGGCGCCGATCCCTTTGAAATCGGTCCGGAAGACATCGAGCTTGACCTCGAGGGAGAGGTTGAGGGGGTTGAGATTGATATCGAAGGAGTTGAAGACGATATTGAAGGCAGTGATAACTTGGATGAATCAACCTCCGATGAAAATGAAAATATTTCAGCGCAAGAGCTTGGTACCGAAAACGATGAGGAAAACGGTGAAAATGGAAGAACCGAGGAAGAAGATCAAAGGGACAGCTCTGTGTTCACCGGGCTTGATGGCAGCATGCTCAACAGTGCTCAGTTTGGACGTAATCCAAGTACAAATGAGCCGCTTGTAAGGTTGCAGTTTAACAGGGAAGGGAGGATTCTTTTTGCGGACATTACGCGTGAAAATGTGGGGAGACAGTTGGCTATATTTCTGGACGGAAGACCCATAACCACACCTTTTATCCGTGAAGCCATAACCGGTGGCGAAGCCGTTATTTCCGGCAATTTTACGGCGGTTGAGGCGAGGGATTTGGCCAGAAGATTGCAATCCGGTGCTCTTCCTTTACCGATAGAGATAATTTCGACTGTAAACGTTGGGGCAACTCTGGGACAGAAAGTACTTGAAGACGGAGTGAGGGCGGCCATAATCGGCCTTATTGTGGTAGCTTTGTTTATTTTACTTTGGTACAGACTTCCCGGCCTAGTGGCAGTTCTTGCCTTGGCGGTTTATTTGACCACGATGCTTTCTCTTTTCAAGTTGATACCCGTCACCTTGACCGCCGCCGGAATTGCGGGTTTTATACTCTCCATCGGTATGGCGGTTGATGCCAATGTTATTATCTTCGAAAGGATGAAAGAGGAGATGCGTGCCGGTAGACGCTTGAAAGAGGCTGTGGAAGAAGGTTTTTCAAGAGCTTGGCTTTCCATCAGGGACGCCAATATAAGTAGCTTAATTACGGCGGTTATCCTTTATTGGTTCGGCACCCCACTTGTTCAAGGTTTTGCTCTGGTCTTTTTTATTGGAGTTCTTATCAGTATGATAACAGCTATCTCTGTTACTCGTACTTTTTTATTGGCTATCGCTGAAAGCGAGACAAAGAGTTGGTTGAAGACGTTTTTCTATTCCGGCTTGGAAAAACCGGCTTCTTCCGTTGAAAGTGTTGGAAAATAATTATGTTTATAATAAATAATAAAAAGACTTTTCTTGTAATTTCCGGTTTCGTCGTTGCATTATCCCTTGGGTTTGTTGCTATATTTGGTGTTAATTTCGGTATTGAATTCACTGGTGGGTCAATACTTCAAGTTTCTTACGAAGAGGGAAGAGTGCCGACTTTTGCCGAAGTGGAGTCCGCTGTGAAAGCCGTTGATCCCGAGAGGGGATTTGTCTTACAGGAGGCGGGGGAAAGGGGTTATATAATAAGGACAAGAGATCTGGATGAAGAAGGGCGGTTTAATTTAATAAGCTCTCTCTCTTTTAATGATTATGAGGCGCAGGAGGACAGGTTTAGCTCAATAGGCCCTTCAATTGGAGAAGAGTTGGCGAATAAGGCTGTGGTCGCGATACTTTTGGTTGTTACCGCCATCGTTCTATTCATCGCTTATGTTTTCAGGGGGGTGTCCGTACCGGTTTCTTCTTGGAAATACGGAACCACAGCCATAGTTGCTTTGGTTTTTGATATTCTCGTTCCGGTTGGTTTATTTGCAGTTCTCGGTTATTCCTTCGGGGCGGAGATAGATGTTTTATTCGTAACGGCTCTTTTGGCTATTCTGGGCTTTTCCGTTAATGACACGATAGTTGTTTTTGATCGGATAAGAGAAAATTTACGGATAGATGAAGAGTATCAGATAAAAAAGAGCTTTTCACAAATAGTTGGTGAAAGTCTTGAGCAAACTTATGTCAGATCAATTAATACTTCTTTGACCACTTTATTTGTTTTGACAGCCCTTTTCTTTTTTGGCCCTGATGTCACTCGTTTTTTTGCCCTGGTTCTTATGACGGGAGTTATTGCCGGAACTTATTCTTCCTTGTTTTTGGCGAGCCCCCTCCTTGTTTTTCTTGAAGAGAAACAGAAGAAGAAAGGCACATTAAATTAATTTCAAATCGGGTTTGGTATTTTTTATAAGACATAGACAGTATTTTCCAATCAAGGAATGAGCCTCAAATCTTTTACCAAGCATGAAGCGTAAAATGTCGGCA
>SKVL01000031.1 GCA_007129455.1 Candidatus Campbelliibacteriota bacterium
TGAGGGGCCCTTTTATGTTCTTCCGCCAACTCGGCTATCTCCGGCAAAGGAATGAAAGTGAATATTTTGAGATAGTCTTCAACATTCTCATCACCAACATTTATCCAGAACTGGTAGAAAGCGAACGGTGAGGTTTTCTCCGGATCAAGCCACAGGGAATTCCCTTCCGACTTTCCGAACTTTATACCGGTCGTTTTGTCAACGATTATAGGCACGGTGAGAGCGTAAGCGGTCTTGCCGGTCTTTCTTCTTATTAAATCAACTCCGGAGATGATGTTGGCCCACTGGTCCGATCCTCCGACCTGGAGATCTATATCGTACTTTTCATTCAAGTACATATAGTCGTAGGCCTGCAATAGTGAATAAGAGAACTCTGTAAAGGAGATGCTGTTCTCCTCGGTATCAAGTCTTCTTTTTATGATATCTCGCTTAATGAGCTGGTTTATAGAAAAGTGTTTGCCGATGTCGCGCAGGAACTCTATCAAGGGTAACTTCCCCAACCATTCGGAGTTGTCAAAAACAACAAGTTTGTCTTTCTCCAACACACGAGACAGTTGATCTCTGATCTTGAGAGCGCTTTTGGCGACGACCTCCGGATCGGAGAAAGGTCTCTCGCCGGACTCTTTGGGGTCCCCGATAAGACCGGTTGCCCCGCCGACCAGAAGATGTGGCTCGTGACCATGGTCATAAAGATGTTTCATCAAAAATATCGGCACCAAATGTCCCATCTGCATGGAGTCGGCCGTCGGGTCAACACCCAAATATATCTTTCTCTTCTTTGCCAGTATCTCCGAAAGAGTGCCCCCGCCCTCTTGGGCGATAAAGCCCCTGTCACGCAACTCTTTGGCCAGATCTTTGTTGTTCATAAATAATCAACTTATGTACTCTTTAATATACCACAAAAATAAAGCATCCGGATCCTACAAGAGCTTACCAAAAACCTCATCTGTACACATTCCCGCGCAAACCGATGCGAATAACCAATATATCCCTCTTACTTTTATACACCTTATAGACAACTCTGTACGGTCCGACTCTCAACGAATGGCAGTCATTGAATTTTCCTTTGAGCTTTTTCCCCAAATACGGCTCTTTTCGCAACTCAAAGAAACCTGCAAAAATATGAGGTTTGTATTTGTCGCCTATCTTATTTAGATCTTTTTGAGCAACTTTGGAAAATTGCAGTTCAAATGTTCTCATTTCTGACTTTTCTCGGCTAAAAAATAACCTTCTTTGGACAAAATATCTTCAAGTGTGGATGTGGTCCCTTTTTTATATTCCTTTTCGGCTTTTTCAATATCCTTTTCCAGATCGGGGAGGTCGCCCAAGACCTCCAAGGTCTCTTGCCAAGACTCGAACTCCTCCGCCGACATAAGGGCGACCTTCGGTCTGCCCTTGTCGGTCAAGATATAATGGGTTGATGGAATTTGAACTTTTTTTGCCATTTCAAAAAGCCTTTTCCTCGCTTCCGAAATGGATAGAGTGTTTTTTGTGTTCATGTTTTATTGACTATTTTTTCGGATATGTGTACATAATAATGTACATGTAGCCAAACTGTCAATCACTTGAGATGTCCATAAGAAAAGCCCCGATCTTAGAGATCGGGGCCGGTCAAATATCAAGAAGCTAACGCTCCTTCTTTTCTACAAAGACCTTTTTCATCTCGCTCCACTGCTGTTTTGTCAATTTCACTTGACCGCCAAAATCATCCCGTATGAGAACAAAGCCGATTTGAGTAAAGTCAACCTCCGGGCAAGACTGACAACTGCCACACAAGGTTATTACACCTTTCTCAGAATAAGAACCTTTCGACATAATATGACCTCCTTTTAAAATAACTTTTCCAGATTTATCTTAAACGAACCCGAGCTCGGAAGTCAAACATTCAACGACTTGGCGATCCTCTCAGCCTCAGCCTTAAAGTCACTCCCCACCTTGATCCTCTCCAGTCTGATATGGATCTGCTCATAAAGCTTGTTAACAAAAGCGTCTCTTTCTCGGGTCTTTTCCTTTCTGTGAGACTTCCCATCCAGCTCAACGACCAACGCGATCTTATTCCTCTCAAGATCCCACAATAAAAAGTCAACATGCTTTGATTTGATCTTATTCCACCACCCCCGATACTCCTTGCCTCTGGCGGTAACCTCGATAAAGTCGGCAAGTCTGACCTTGGAAAATATCAAATACTTCCGATGATCTATCACACCGCTAAAGATGCGCAGAAATTCTTGCTCGGACCTCGTGAAAAAATAGTGCTTCGCTTTATACGGTAGCAGGCTCTCTTTCCCCACTCCGCCAAATAGCGTCTTGAAAAAATACACCCCCAGTGCAAGAGACGCGATAAGAACAACTATGGCGAAAACTCCTTCCATATATATTGATCATGCTTTACGGTAACCCCAGTTAACTACTCATTCACACTCAAGTCAAGAGATCGAGGCTATTATTGAGGTCCAAAAATAAATCTACCTTTTTTGATATTTCCCCCAAACCGGCAAGACGTTTTCTTGCCGGTTTTTCTCGACAGTTATCTGTTATCATTCGATGTTTTAAAGTTCTCTTTATATCCCAAGCTCTTTGATCTTCTCCCAGGTATTCTGGTCAAAAACCAAGATCTTATCAGCTCGAATGACATAAAGGTGGTCGTCAATGTACAAAGCCCTCCTTATTTGAGCCTCTCCTATGGTCTTGATGAGTTCCAACTTCCCGCCTTCATAAGAGAAAATGTGAGCCCTGTTCCTCGTCGGCAAGAAAAACACTTCGTGAAGCGGGTCAAGCAAAAAAGCGTGGTGATTTCCAAGCGCCTCCGACCAGCTATCGCCTGGTAATATATATTTATCTGTTTCTTTCGGGTCATATGGGTCGCTGATGTCAAAAAGGGACGCTTTGACACTCCGGCCCTCTCTTCCAATACCCAGCATGTACCTCTCATCAATGGGATGAAGGTAAGAAGAGTATCCGGGGATCTTAAGCTCCCCTTTCATCTTCGGATCATTCGGATCGGAAAGATCAATGATATAGAAAGGATCGATCTCTCTGAAAGTCACCACATAGCCCTTGTCCTCAATAAACCTGACCGAATATATCCTCTCGCCAAGGCCCAACTCTCCAACGACCCCCTTCTGCCTTAAATTACCATCCAAAACATGAACTTCGTTACTACTTTCCGCCTCCGGACCGAACATCCAGAAAGCCTCTTCTCCGATGGTTGTCGCAACCCTTAAATTGCCTTGATACTCATCCATCGCGAATTGGTTTAGAAGTCTCCCCGGAATGATCCCCAAGGCCTCGATCTTCAGGTTATCGATCCCCACTTTGATTATCCCGGTATGATCAAGTTCAAACTTTCTTTTTCCATAAAAGACCGGCAATCTTTCCAATAGTCTCTCTTCAAACCTCTCCTCAAGTTCAAGTTCCTCGTCGCGAGTAAGAGCTTCGAAAAAATCTTCAAAAATGGTCATGAGCTCAACCATTTTGGCCTCCGATCCGATGTCATAGCCCGATAAATTCTCAAGTCTTAAAATGATATCATCCGGGAACAGGTCATCAAACTCTTCAACGAAAAAGGTAAGCAAAAAATCCGCAAAGTCCAGAGGTTTGAAATAGGAAAGATAGAAATTCTCCGGCGACATGTAGACAATGGAGTTTTTGGCCGATCCCACGAAAGAAAGCGTCTCGTCTTTTTCACCGCTTAACAAGTCCACCTTCAGCAATGTGTAGATAGTATCAGCCGGGACCACTGTTTCGGGATAATGAATATCCAAACAAGAGACCACCAAAGGACTCTCATTGATAAGTAAAGGTTCGAAAACACAAGGAGCTTCACGAATGACTCGATTACTTATAACAAAATAAATTTTGTCACCGTACAACCTGGCATTATCTACTCCCGTTCTTTCATTTATATCCATCTCCCACTTCAACTCCGGGTCTTTCGGATCGGCGACATCGTAGCCCAAGACCTTATCAGCACCAATGATGACCAAAATATCTTCCTTCAAAAAAAGCCTCCCCGATTCATCCAACCCGTTTATCAATGATAAACTCTCCACCGGGAACGCTCCCACTATCTTTGTCCCTCCCCCGTGGTCAAACCTTTCCGAAGAAACATAGATGTTCACACCGTCAGTCTTCACGATATCCGGCTCATCAACACCTTCCACCTGGATATTGGTCTCCGAATACCTCTCAGGTGTCGGTGACGGTGGCGTCGAGCCGTACCCCGGCGAACCTCCGGGCGCGGACGGCATGACGGGCGCACTAACAGATGCATCGGACAAGGCGTCGCCACTTGAAAAACCGAAGCCGGGGTTAAAGTCAGCCATATCCATGGCTTTGGATAAGTAAGCTTTGAATTCCTCTTCAGAAGCAAAGGTTTTTATTTGATCACTTTCCACCCTAACCGATGAATCGTCTTTGTATTTATGGTGAACACTTCTATCAATGATCCCATCTTCGGGAACAAATTGGAGAACAACTATAAGGGTGAACATTGATATACCAAAAATTATTGCCAATCCTATTGGGCTTGGAATGTTTTGTTTCATATATTGTTTGACTTGTAAATTATAACCGGGGGACTCAAAGACCCACCTTGGCTCATTATATCCGAAAACAAGGTCATATTTTTAAAAGTTCCTGTTGAAAACTCCACCCCGAAAAAACAAAGCCTGCACCCTTCCACCCAACCCCGACCTGTTCTTGAGACATAAAAATGAACCTGTCTTTTTTGACATTTACCCAAACCGGCAAGACGTTTTCTTGCCGGTTTTTCTTGAAAAAATCGAATCGCCCCGGCACCGACTTATTCAGAGTCACTCGAATGGCTACCTTTAATTAACTTGATCTTCTCCCCTCGCCTCAATCTCTTTATCTCGGCCCCTCTCTTTAAGTTCCCTTGCCAAGTCTTTGTCTTTCATAAAAATCGATTTATATACCTCTTTAATATGCCATAAAGATAGACTATTTGACCCCGTGATTACAAGTCCTTCTTGAAAAACTATCTGTAAACACGACGCGGACCGATGCGAACAATCGGTATCAATATGTTTTAATCACTTTTCTTGATGTTTTGGACTCCGGTCCGGAAAACATCCAGCGACTCCGAATCCGACCAGATAAGCCAGTTGCGCTCTTTATCTTCATTAAACCAAACAAACCCTTGGAGTGGGCCCTCGGTAAAATAAGGGCTGTCGAAAAGGCCCTTGATCCAAAGCGCCTTACTCTCACCTTCCGCACTAGCCGTTGATGTGATAAGAATCGGTTTTTGATATGACCGTAATTCGACTACCGAATTTCTTACCAACTCATCAAAAGACACCCATGGGTCACCGAAATTAAATACGTTTATTCCAATCACATCCACAAACTCGGATCCGGGATAATACTGAACAAAAGAATTCTCCGGAACGTTGGGAACAGACAGACTATTCACCACCCAAACAAACTGAACATTCGAAGCCGTCTGAGACCGTTCGTGGAGATACCGAAAAACTTCCCGATACTCTTCGGTTGTTCCATACAATCCTCCGGGTCCTCCCCAAAACGTCCAGTATCCGTTCACTTCTTCCATAGGCGCGATCATAACCGGTCCGCCGTAATTTTTAACATCTTCAATGAACTCGTCAATGTAATCATCCCAAGACCCATCCAAGATTCGATCAAAATGAAACCTTCGTTGTTGCTCAGCGGATCGATTGTAGTTCATCGGGTTCCAAAAGATGAAAACAGTGGCCCCGCGCCTGTTGATCTCCTCGGCATACTCCTTTGGGAAAGCGCTTTCATTGCCCCAATGTATATGAACGGCAACGATATCCGTTTTTGCTCCGGTACGATCTTCAAACTCGACCAGGTCTTCCTTTTTGGAAGAATGCACCCCCACCTGCAATTCGCCTCGATTTAAATCGATCAAACTATCCCGGTTCGATAAAAGTTCTCCGACATCGGAAACAATGAGATCCGACTCCTCCGACTCAGGGTCATCTTTTAAACCACCCCCATCTCCGATCACTTCCACCTCACCATTGGCCACATCGGAAATATCGAACGAATCTTCTGTTAAAAGGTGTTGGTCATCGATCTTTTTATACGGATCGCCTCGGAATACGAAGAGAGCTCCCATCAATAAAATGATGGAAAAAAGCAAAATCACTTTAAATCCGGACGAATAAAAAGATTTCATTGACAATTGGTATTAAAATAATATATACTTTATAAAGATTAATTCTTTTTTATCTGAATGTCACGCCCGACTGGCGGGACTCTTTTTCTTTCGGCTTAAAAGCTGACCAACTTTCAGCTCAAAAAATTCTCCAAGTCGCCGACTCTACCATATCCGGTAAATTCCAAGCGTTATAGAACGTAAATGGTATGAATCGTTCGAAAAAAAGAACAAATAAAATTTATAAAGAACATGAGAAAGAAAAAGATCAAAATCACAGTATTGATCCCGGCCCACAATGAAGAGAAGATGATCGCCGCTTGCGTCAACTCATGTTTAAATCAGACTCGTCGAGCGGACCAGATCATCGTCATCAATGACGGCAGCACCGACGCAACCGCACAGATCTTGGAAAGATTCGGTGAGAAGATAGAAGTGATAACGGCGACCACCGCAACCGGTAACAAAAGTCGCGCTCAAGAACTCAGTATTCCTCACGTAAAAGGCGACTTGATCGTTGCAACCGACGGTGACACGATGCTGGACCGCGATTTCATTAGATTGGTTGAAAAAGATTTTTTGGATGATCCCGAGCTGAAAGTGGTGGCGGGCTATGTACAGAGCACAAAAAACAATATACTGACGGCACTGAGAGAGATCGATTACACGGTCGGCCAAGACATACTCAAACTTGCTCAATCACATCTCTATTTTCTTCTCGTTATTCCGGGGTGCGCCGGAGTGTTCCGAGCCGAACTTTTCAAAAACAAGATAATCACCTTTGATCACGACACCATCACCGAAGACCTTGACTTCACATACAAGATAAATGGATTCGGTATGAAAATAAAATTCAATCCTCATGCCAAAGTATATACCCAAGACCCACCCACTATCCATTCATATATAAACCAAATACGGCGTTGGTACGGGGGCGGTTGGCAAAATTTAAGAAAACATTTCAAGATCGTTATCTCTCGTCCAAGCGCCGCACTCGTACTCACCAGCATCTACGTTGAAGGAATGGTCTTGGGTCTCACGGTCTTCGTCTCCCCTTTTGTCAATTTCAAACTGTTTATCATAATATTTTCCCTTTACTTTTTGAACGGTTTCGGAGCGGGCCTTTACTCTTCCATTAGAAAACGACGTTTTGATCTTTTGCTGGTAGTTCCCTTTATACCTTTCATGATTATGATCAACTCCTACGTACTCATGGAACAATTTGTAAAAGAAATAATTCTTCGCAGAACCAACATGAAATGGTTCCACCCAAAACGACTCGGTTTAACTCCTAAATCGTAAAAATTAACTTTATAAAAATATGTTACCAATCGGGGGCGTCACCTTCATCATCAGTATCATTGTTATCTTGATCCACTCACTGGTCGTGGGTGCGTCAAAACTTCTTCGATGGCCACTCGGTAGCAAATGGAGTCAACTTTTATTGCAAAAAGAACAAATGTTGGCAATGATCACGATCTGTTTGGTCATAGCCGTGATCGCCGGAATATCATCTCAAGTGATCTCCATCGGATTAACACAGGATAATAACAATCTGGCCATTGCGCGTAATTTAATGTTTACCTGTTCCCCTCCGACCCTAAAAGACGGAGAGACAGCCGTGATCCTTCGCCTTGATGATGTCCAAGCCTTCGGATGGACCGAGATATCAATAATGATGATCAAAGACGCCTCAAAGGCCGGCTTTCCGGTAACCGCCGGAGTTATCCCGGAGAAGATCGATCAAGATGTTCGTACCGCGGAGTTCTTACTGGACTACGGGTGTACCATCGAGTTGGCTCTACACGGTTACGACCACGCACCCAACGCAGATAATCCCGACTTGGGTGAATTTGCCCTGATCGGTTTTGAAGAGGCTCAAATAAGGTTAATAAAAGGTCGTAAAATATTACAAAAATACTCCGACGAACCGATAGACATTTTTATCCCTCCCCACAATCAACTTTCTGGGGAGGCGATAGAAGCCCTCGCCGAAACAAATTTTACAATTATCTCAAGTGCGGGTGCAGATTTTTTAGACTACGACACAGCCACTTACGATTTTATTGAAAACACGATCGTTCCGGCAAAGGCGGTAATCGCCGACTGTGAAGAAGGTTTTTCCCGGGGTGATCTTTTGTGTGTAATCACTCTCCATCCGCAAGATTTTGCAAAAGACATCAACTCTGTAGACCCCGTCCTCTACGCCGAGTATCTAAAGATACTGGAATGGCTTGTAAAAAAAGAGATCCCGGTCATCACCTTGAGAGAAGCCCTCGCTCGTCAATCCGAACTGGACCCGAATTTTTAAAACGATCATTAGCCGTAAAATTATTTATTCTTTGATCACGAAGCCGGCACAAAAAAGATATGTCTCTTTTTTACCAACACGGAGGCATTGCATCAAAAACCTCTATGTAGGATTTATGATCGACTTTTCCACCTTACTCGGAAAAAAACCGAGTCTGTACCCCCTCCCTTAAGAACATTCCGAGTGGCCACAATTGATCAGATCGATCTTCTGCTCTCGCCTTAATCTCTTTATCTCGGCCTCCCTCTTTCTGGCCTCGTTTAAAGTTTCAAAAGTTTCTTGATACTTCAATGCTACCGGCCTGCGGATCTTTGTGTAATGAGCGCCACACTTTGAATGATTATGTTCCTTGAGTCTCTTCTGAATACTGTTGGTACAACCGACATACAAAGACCTATCCGAACATTCAAGAATGTAGACAAAATGTTTCATAAAGATTTTCAGTACATTGTTTTAACTTCTCAAAATGTTTTTGGTTATCTTCACTCATTATCTAATGTTACCAGAAAACCGCCCCAAAGGGCAGTTTTTTGTTTAGCTACCGCTCTCACAATGTCAGAATAGCGCTTCGGCTAGTTTTAGAGTTCTTTTCAAAAATCTTCGTGCTAGCTCAACTGGCTTGCCGGCAGGGAATCTCACATAAACACAACTTTTATCCCCGACCCCCTGACTTTAAAAACCACTCGGTTTTTAATATTTTCCTCCACGGGGATAAAAGGGTTCTCATCCCTGCCGGGACAGAGCACATCTAATTCTCCAATGCTCCACATTGGAGCCTAAATTATTCTTGCTGCCCGGCAGGGACTCGAACCCCGATTTCTAGGACCAAAACCTAGCGTCCTGCCATTAGACGACCGGGCAATATTTTTTAAGTACTGCGTATAAATAATCCGCGTATCAATACAATACACTAAAATAAAGATTGGCTCAATATTTTAAAAAAAATTTCCGTTGACAAAAGAACACCCCCGAGTTATCCTTTGTCCTAATTATCTAAAGAATGTTCTTTTCAAGATAAAAAAGGAGGGCGTTATGGGAAAAAAGAACACGGGCTACTGCCCCAATCCGAAATGTAAAACTCCGATGGAAATTGATTTCACGAAAGCTGAGATCAACAGCAAAAAATTTGTTGTCCATCAGAGATTCTGTCCGGGATGCAACTGTCTGGTGGAATTCAAGACAAACGGGACGGCCGTTATCCTCGCATCGGCCAACAGCCCCATCCCCGTATCGGCAACCGCCGCCTAACCTTATCAAAAGCCCCGTGCAACAACACGGGGCTTAACTCTTGTCTGTGTAAGTGTTTTAGACTACTCCTTCCTTCTTATAACATCAAGAAAAGCCAACTCCAGCGGAAAGACCTTCACACTCGAGACGCGACAGAGATCCATCGCCTCAAGGAAGATCTTCAGATCATCAAGGGAAAAATCAAAGTTCTTATCTTCGGAAAGGCTCGTAACGAACTCATGATCCTCCTCGGAAAGTTCTTCTTTTATATATTTCTCCATATCGGGCCAGTTTCGCAAAAGAATGATAAAACGCAACTTTTGCATGACGCGCTGAAAAAACAACTCCGGCTCAAAGTTCTCCTCCTGGATCCGGCGAAAGACCGAGATCCCTCCCTCGGCATCCTTTTTGACGATAGCTTCAATCAGACCGTTGACCAGTTGAGTGCCGGGTGCTCCGGTTATCTCTTCCACATCCTCCGATGTTATCTTTTTTGCCGAGACAGTGGAAGCTATCTTCTGCAAAGTTCCCAAGGCGTCCCGAAAAGACCCGTCGGCAACCATGGCGATCAAATGCCCCGCCCCCGGCTCAAGTTTTATTCCCTCTTTCTCCGCCACCGATGTCACAAGTTCTTTAACGACCGCCAATGTCGGCCTGCGGAAACTGAAAACCTGACATCTTGAGATGATGGTGTCCGGCAGTTTATGCGCTTCGGTGGTGGCAAGAATAAAGACGGCGTGTGACGGGGGCTCTTCAAGCGTCTTCAAAAGCGCATTGAAGGCCTCTTTGGTGAGCATGTGAACCTCATCTATTATATAAACCTTGTAAGGCGACTCGAAGGGCAAAGAAGAGACCGTTTCCCGAAGATCCCGAGCGTCATCTATCCTTCGGTTTGACGCCGCGTCTATCTCGGTGATGTCGTTATCACTCGTGCCGATGGCTCTGGCGAATATCCTCGCCACCGAGGTCTTGCCGATTCCTCTTGAGCCGGCGAAAAGATATGCGTGAACAATATCTTTCTTCTCCACCGACCTCTCCAGTGTCTTGATTATGTGATCTTGACCGACGACATCGGCAAACGTCTTCGGTCTGTGTTTCCTGTATAGAGCTGTGTGTTGTTGTGCCATGAAATGAAATTATATCAAAAATTAAGTTTTGTCGCTCGCTCAAAGGGTGAAAAAAATAGCGGGCTTCCGAAGAAGCCCGCAAAGAAACAAAGAAAGAGGTTCGTTTGCCTAATTCTAAGCTGGGAAATTTCTATCCACGCCTCCCGGCTTTTTTTGGCGCTTACCGCCAATCATACAATACCCTCCTTCGGGTCGAGCCATCGGTAACTACCCGACCCGAGTTAAAAGGTTTGAAATGAAGTAAAAAAGGTGCACTAATGTAATTCTAAAAAACCTGCCGAAAAAGTCAACAAAAGAAAAAGGCGGGCTTCCGAAGAAGCCCGCCGGTTGGGGTTGCGTCATGATCATGAGGCCCCAGGGTGGAGGAAGGACACCCAAATTAAATATAGCATTTTTATGTAAGCCTTCCAACTCGAAAAAGAAAAAGGCGGGTTCCCAAGAGGAGATGAGAACCCGCCGTGAGCCAATCAAAGGGCTCATTTAGAGGGATAAAAAAAGGAGGAAAGAGCGTATCCGACGAGTACTGTACACAACCCCCCCAAAAAAGTCAAGCTTTTGTATTAGTCCACCCGGCTTGAGACTCTCAACTTATGATGTCTAATTATATATCTCACCCCTTTTTCCCATATTGCTCATGCAGGACGTTAAAGTCATTGCAACACATAATTGCCCTTTGGGTCGGCATCCTTTCAAAAAAATTCTGTTTATAAAACCATCCTAAAAAGTTATAATAAATCTAATCAATAAACCACAAGATTCTATGAAAAATATATTATTCTATTCAATAACTGTTTTTCTTTTTTTCCTTTTCACAAATACCACCGAAGCAAACTTGGCCATACCCGGTCACTCAGGCGGTTTCGTGCCATCCCTGAACGTTCTTTTTTTGAGCTACAGCGCCTTAGTGTTTCTTCTGCCTGTAATGATAGGCTTAATGCTACCAAGGAAATTCGTTATCGTGTGGCACTTCGTCACGCTTCTGTCGGTAATGCTTCTAGTCGCTTTTTTCTTCAAGAGTGGAATCTTGATAGACATAAGCCGGGGTATCTTCTTTGCAACTCTTCTGCTTGCCTTTTTGTACACGTCATTTTTTACGATCATTGCTTACACATTTTCCACGATCGGTTCAACATTTGAGAGGATCAAAGAAGTTCAAAAAATACTTAATCACGTTAAAGACAGAATAAAAATAGTGCTTATGTTCTTGATCTATCTTTTACCTGTCACTCCGATGATATATGTTTCTGAAAATAATCCTGTCTCCTACGCGCGAAATCCAATAATACTCGCCGGAATAATAACTTCTTTACTGATCATCCTTATATCCATCATCTGGCTCTATGTAAAAAGGAACTCACTACCCAAAAAAGACATTTCCAACCAAAAAAGAGACCACCTCTATTTTATACCGGTCGTGTTGATTTTTGTGATCAGTTTTCTTTTGGTTTCAAAGTTTTATCCGAAGATCGACCCCTTACCTCCCCGACCATTAAAAGTTCCCTCCTTCGTTTTGGAAGACCCGAATTTATCCCCTCCCCCCATATTGCTCATGCAGGACGTTAAAGTCGTCGTCGAGGCGGTTGATCAGCGGTCCGGCTGAGTCAAAGATCCCTCTTGCGACATCAAACAACTCTTTGAGTTGCTTGTTGTTCTTAACGACCGTGTTGTCATAAATATACATGGAGTTTCCGGCAAACTCTATGCTGAACTCCGAACCCTTATCGGAAAGCATTTGAAGAACTTCGGGAGTAAATATCTGCAGTACCTCTATTTCATACCCGCGGGCGACATAAAGGCGAAAGCTGTCATCAAGGTTCCCCTTTAAACTTACCTTCGTTTCATTTTTGGCCTTTTTCCCAAACCTCGGCATCTTTTTGGACTGTAAAAGTATGTGAGGGAACTCAACCTTTCTAAACTTGGTTTCCCAGATCGTAAACCGATAAACCTTAATGGTTCTCCCAAATCCTCGGGAGTATTTGTAATTAAAAA
>SKVL01000010.1 GCA_007129455.1 Candidatus Campbelliibacteriota bacterium
AGGCACTGAGAGACTATGTTTTGAAAAACGAGCCGGTGGCTACGGTTATGTATTTTAGTGCCGGTGGCGGAGTTTACTCGTCGAGTTGCAACGGTCCCGCTTCCGCGCAGACGCAGAGATTAATGAATGTTTACGCGAATGCCTCGGGTTATTCGGCCGAGGGAGTTTTTGATTCTTACAAAATTACCGGAGACGCGGCCGACTGGATGGCTAAAATGGGCCTTCCCGCAATCAGCGTTATCTTAACGAGCCATGAGTCAACCGACTGGTCGAAGAATCGCAATGGCGTAAATGCCATTCTTGAAGAGTACGGAAATTAATTTTTCAATTGTTATGGACAGCTTGAAAATAACAAAGCCGGTAGTTTTCGGAGTCATTGGTGGAGCATTGATCATAGGTGTTGCTATCTTTCTGGTGAGCGACCGGGAGGAAGAAGAGGAGTTTTTGGTTGATGTTACTCCTCCGATAGAGATTCCTGTGGAAGAGCCGGTAGAAACAGCTTCCGAGGTCATAGGTTCTTCTGTCTTGGGTAGAGAGATAGAGGTTTACAGATTTCAACCGGGTGAAGAGAAGCATGTTGTATTCGTGGGAGGTATTCATGGAGGGTATGAGTGGAACACGGTACTTCTGGCATATGAGTTCATAGACTACCTTGATGATAATCCTGACTTTATCCCTGAAGGAGTGAGTGTCAGTATTATTCCGTCGGCAAATCCCGACGGGGTGGAGATGGTCGTGGGGCAAACGGGAAGGTTCAGTCCGGTGGATGTTCCGCCCATCGAGGAGACGACTTCCGGCAGGTTCAATGCCAACGGGGTCGACCTAAACAGGAACTTTGACTGCAACTGGGCACCCGAGAGCACTTGGAGAGGAGAGGTGGTGAGTGCCGGAGAAGAGGCTTTTTCCGAACCTGAGGCAAGAGTCATAAGGGATTTCGTTGAAAATTCAAAACCCGATGCGGTCATCTTTTGGCACAGTGCGGCTGGGGCGGTTTTCGGTTCCGAGTGTAACGACGGAATCTTACCGAACACCTTGGGTATCATGAACGCTTATGCTGACGCTTCAGGTTACCCCGCAGTCCCTTCTTTTGATTTCTATGAAATAACGGGGGATGTTGAGGGTTGGCTCGCTTCAATCGGTATTGCTTCGATCACCGTTGAGCTCACAACTCACAACGACTTGGAGTGGGACAAAAACTTGGCCGGAGCGCGAGCGGTTTTGACGTATTTCGTTGGGGTTAAATAGGGTTCTTGCTTCGGAACTTTAAAACGAGGGTATGAAAAATGAAAGGCCGTGTTATTCACGGCCTTTGGTTTTGCTGTTTTTGACAACGGATTATGATCCGGTTATGGCATTTCTGGTTATGTCCGCCAGTTCTTCAAAGTTGTGGCTCATGTGGTAAGAAACCTCTTTTTGGTTTACCAAATAAAATTGATAATACATCTGCTTGCCTTTCTCGCAATAAAAAGACGGGGGCATAAGTCGCCACGTGGCTCTTTCTTTAAAGATTGTGCATATCAAAAAACAAACATTGGCTCCTTCCCTCAGGTATTCGGGCTCGCCTGTTTCGGAGTACTTTTTCTCATAATCGAAAACCACCCAAAATTCAGGGGACGACCTCAACAAAGAGACTAACAGTTGGGAGATATAGTTGCCACAGAAAAAGTATTCGGAGGAGATGTTTTTTCTTTTGACGATTTCCCGAGAAAGGATACCTTCGATAAAAACTCGGAACTCCTTTTCGTTTTTAAGTTTGACAATCTCGGAATTCCTTAACTTTTCTATTTTTCTCATCAATCTACTCGAACGGTTCAAAAGTTTCTCAAGGTTTAACCTGTAAAAATCTTCTTCCGAAAAAGGAGTATCAGTGGCAGTTTTTGAGAAGTTGAGTATCTTTCCCATAAAAACCTCCTTGTTTAGAGAATTTAAAAAGGACATTAAAGATCTAATCTTATGATTAACATAAACCGAGGGGATTGTAAATCGGAAATTATTTTTAATCGAGATTTATACGGAAGTTTAAAAATGAAATAAATCCTCGGATATGTTGTAACAAATAATATTGAGGGGTATTGTGGATGGAAGTATGAAAGATATAACCGATGAAGAGTTGGCGAAACTTACACAAGAAGGTGAAACGGAGGCTTTTGGTATTCTTGTTGAGAGATATGAAAAGAAGCTGTTGAGGTACGGCAAAAGGTTTTTATTTGATTATGAAAACATTAAGGATGCCGTACAGGAGGTTTTCATCAAGGCCTACGGCAACATTCGCGGTTTTGATCATTCAAAGAGATTTTCACCTTGGATATACAGAATCGCCCACAATGATTTCGTTAACATTATAAAAAAGAACAAAAGGGAACCATATACTATTTTTGATACGGATGTGATATTTTCTTTTGCAAGCGAGGAGGAAATTTTAACCGGTGTTGAAAGGAAAGAACGGAAGAGGGAGGTTGAGAAGTATTTAAGTGAGATAAAGCCGAAGTATCGTGAAATATTGGTCCTCTTTTATTTTGAAGAAAAAGACTATAAGGAGATTTCGGACATTTTGAGCATTCCGGTCTCTACGGTCGGGGTCAGATTGAGAAGAGGGAGAGAGGAAGTTAAAAAAATATATGAAAAAAGAAAACGGTAAAAACTCAATAAAAGAAGAAGTCATCTCCAAGATTGAGAAAGGAGATGTCGAGATGAGGACAAAGAGATACTTTTTTCTCAGAACAACCTTGGTTGTCGGTTTGATCTTTCTTTTGTCTCTTTTTGTTTTGTATCTGGGAAGCTTAATTATTTTTGTTTTCAGAGCGAACGACATAATGCTTTTCTCCGGTATGGGTTTCCATGGAATCAGAGTCATCCTCTGGTCTTTCCCTTGGTATCTTATCATTTTGATTGTCGCCCTGATCGTTTTGGTTGAGGTTATGGCCAAAGAGTTCTCTTTCGTTTACAGAAGACCTCTTATGTACTCTTTCCTAGGGATAGTCGTTTTGGTTGCTTTGGGAAGTTTCATGATCGAGGCGATGTCGGTTCACCGCACTTTTTTTGATATGGCCAAAGAAGAAAGACTCCCGGTCATGGGTGGGATGTACAAGCACTTGGGGGGCATTGACATCGACAATGCATACTTTGGTGTTCTGTTGGAGAAAGATGGAAACACTTGGAAGATGGAACTTGAGAGCGGGGAAACCGTTCTTTTGGAGATAACAAGAAATACCAAGGGGCTCCGTATGCTGGAGGAGATTAAAGAAGGAAGTAAGATTGTGGTCATCGGAGAGAGGGAGGGGGATGTGGTGGAGGTTTTGGGCTTCAGGAGAATTAACGGGCGCGGTCCCAGAACTGAAAGATAACCGGGGAATTTTTGTAATA
>SKVL01000060.1 GCA_007129455.1 Candidatus Campbelliibacteriota bacterium
GATATCTCCAACTCCTTGGCTATCTCCAGCGCCTCCATTGCGTACAGATTGGCTTGCAAATTCAAAATATTGTGCTGACTTATGCGTATGTTCTGAAAATTAAGATATGTAAAACCCAAAACCACCATCGAGGCGACCCCGATGCTCACTATTACTTCCACCATGCTGAATCCCCTTTGGTTCATACCCTATTCAATGTTAATTGAACCGCTCTCTTTGACCTCTATCTCCACTTCCTCTCCGGTTATATCGCTTTTGAGCTTAAAATTTCCTTCCGTCGCCACTTCTCCTGTTATACGCTTGAAAACAAAATCAACATCTCCGGTAAAGTTTTTGATCCTACTCGGCAAAGAGATCTCACGAACAACGGTCTCGTTACCGGCCTCGTTAACCGTAAAGACCTCGATTTTGTTATCGGCCGTCATCCTGACCCCGTGATCATCCTCACCTATTCCGCTGGTTGCTCTGTTACGAGCCGCCTCCAAAGCATTCACCGTCAGCACCTTGGCCTCGTCCATCACTTTGTCATTTTGAGCGGAGAAGAATGAAAGTACCAAGATACCGGAAGCAATCGACATCAAGGCCAGCACCACAACGGTCTCCACCAATGTAAAACCTTTCTTTCTCATAAGAAATTGACTAACTGATAAATGGGTAAGAACACCGAAAGAGCAATTCCACCGACGACGATACCTATAAGCAACATCAAAACCGGCTCTATCATCGTGGTCATCATCTTGACCGTATGGTTCAAAGACTTCTCGTGATACTGACTGACCTTCTGCAGGGTCTCTTCAAGCGAGCCGGTCTTTTCACCGATATCCAATATCTTCACGCTCTGAATTGGGAAAAGGTCCGGATAGGGCTCAAGGGCCTCGCTCAGTTTCCTGCCGTGCAAAAGTACCGGCGGAATGGTGTCGGCGGCTTTGCGATAAACCTCGTTGGTCAAAGTTTTCTTGGCGACATCTACTCCCATCACCCAAGAAGCCCCGCTTGTCACGAGCGTTTCAAGAGAGCGGAAGAACTTGACCAAGTTGAACTCTTTGATTATATGCTTGATAATCGGGAGTTTGAGCAAGATATAGTGATAGACATACTTAACCTTCGGTATCTTATAAGAAATGGCGAAGAGAACGATCAGCAAAGCGAAAGATCCGCCGTAGATCAAAGGATTGTTCTGGATAGAGGAGCCCAAGGCAAGAAGAGACCTGGTAAGAATGGGCAGATTCACGTCCAGGTCGGCGTAGAGGTCGGCGATTTTGGGCAGTACGAAGACCACCAGCACCAAAAGCAGAGCGAACATCACAACCAAAATGATGACCGGATACAGAAGCGCTTGCATCACCTTTCTGGAAAGTTCGTAGTCCTTCTCCAAGTCAACCGAGATCTGGTCCAATGTGTCGCTCAGTGTTCCGGAGATCTCGCCCAAACGCACGGTCTCCATCAGGTAACTCGGGAAAAAATTGGGATATTTCTCCATCGCCGTTGATAGCGAAGCTCCGTTCTCAACCTCGGAGGACATATCAAGTATCACCTTCTTTACGTTGTCACTTTTGATAACTTCCGAAGAGGTGTTCAGCGCCTCTATCAAAGACAGCCCGGAGGCCATCATTGTGGATACATTTCTGAAAAAGATTATTCTATCAAACTTGGAGAAGCCGAAGGAGATGTTCTTTCTTAAATATTTTGAAACAATATCGGATCTGACCCGAGTAAAAGATATGGCTGTCTCACCTTCTTGAAGGATCTTCTTTTTTGCCATGGCCGGATTAAGGGCCCTGACATAGCCCTCACGGACGGTTCTTTCTTTCGTTGCTACTTTGTAATGAAAATTGAACATGATCTATGTATCTTTAGTTGTTCTAATGACCTCGGTAAATGTGGTTACCCCTTCCATAACTTTGGAGACCCCGTCCTCCACCATATCAACATAACCTGACTCTTTAAGAGCTTCTTTGATATCGGCTGCGGGTTTCTTGGCCAGTATCATATCGTGGATCTTTTTATTGACATCAAGTAACTCGTATATTCCGATCCTGCCCGAATATCCGCTCTGGATGCAAGTATCGCACCCGACCCCCGTTGAAAAAGTAGCCCCGCGCAAAGCGTCTTCGTTCATATGATATTTCTGCTCCAGCACGGACAGTATCCCGCGGTGATTCAAGACCTTTTTGACGATAGCTTCATCCAAAGGTCTTTTTTCGGCACAGTCCGGACAGACTCTGCGAACAAGCCTCTGCGCGATAATGAAGTTGATCGTTGAAGCGATAACAAAGTCCTCCACACCCATCTCCATTAGCCGTACAAAAACCGAGGGTGCATTGTTGGTGTGAACGGTAGAAAAGACCAAGTGTCCGGTCATGGCGGCGTCGGAGGCCATGATCGCCGTTTCGGAATCACGCACCTCGCCGACCATGATGACATCGGGGTCCTGTCTTAAAAGGGCGCGCAGTCCCGTGGAAAAATCAAGAGCCACCCGTTTATTGATCTGGATCTGATTCACACCTTTCAAGGCATACTCTATGGGGTCTTCAAGAGTTGAGATATTTATACCGTCCTTTTTTAAAAGCTGTAAAAGTGAGTACAGGGTTGTTGTTTTGCCGGAGCCGGTGGGACCGGAAACAAGTATCATCCCGTATGGTTTATCAATGTTCTTCAATATGATCTCGCGGTGTTGTTCCGAGAATCCCAAGTCCGCAAGTTCCAAATTTTTGTTGGAATCGTCCATGACACGCATCACCACCTTCTCGCCAAACAGTGTCGGGACGATGGAAACCCGCAGAAGTATACCGGCGAATAACTTCCTTTCTATCCTTCCCTCCTGAGGCCGACGCGACTCATCTATCTTCAAATTGGCCAAAACCTTGAAGCGCGTTATCAACTCGCTTTGCAGTGAAAGAGGAATAGAGAACATCTTGTACAGCATTCCGTCTATTCTGAACCTGACCTGTATCTCCTCGGCCGTCGGTTCTATATGTACATCGCTAACTTTCTGGACCAAAGCGTAAGAGATGGTGAGATCAATGACGTCACTGATAAGGCCTTTTTTCTTAATATCGGTCTTTAACAAAGAAAGGATCTCTTCTTTGAAATCCCTTGCATAGTTATCAAGTATGAAATTCACATCCTCCTCCTTGACTTTATACCAAATAACCTTTCCGGAGAAGGTATTCTTAAGATACTGCTGTAAAGCTTCAAGCTCATGATCGACAGCGCCTATGTGAATAGTGCCGTTCTCTTTATCGAAAACGAAGGCCTTGAACTCTCGGATCAACTCGATCGGAATAACGTCCAAAAGTTCTTTGGCGAGGTTTTTCTTTTTGAACTTCTCGGGGATGTCTTTTATCTCTGCTTCGGGCATAAACGGTTAAAGTTATTTTTACAAAACTAATTAAATATCACTCAAAACAGGACTTATTTTATACCATATTGGAAATGTCTAGTCAAGTATTTTTATAAATCTTCTTTTTCAATCCTCAAGATCAACACTGTCCTCTCCTTCCGGCACGTCTTCGGACGGGCAAGACCCCCAATAAGGGCGAGTGCTCGTCGCACCTTTGAACCAAGAATCGGCACCCGAGTCAAATGAACTTGGAATCTCCGAGATTCCGAGAACACACCAGACCGAAAGATCTTGGTTAAAGGAGCCGGCATTTTGAAACATGGAGCCCATATCGGTGACCTTGACCGTTTCCCAACCATCCAGAGGTTGATCGAAAGATGAAGCATTCGCAAACATTAGCCTCATATTTTTAACTCGACCGGTATCCCAATTGCCGATCGGTTGGTTGAACGAAGAGGCTCCGTTGAACATGGAACTCATGTTGATGACCTTGCTCGTGTCCCACTCATCCAAGGGTCGGTTGAAAGAAACGGCATTAAAAAACATGAAGCTCATGTCATTTACATTGGCCGTATCCCAACTATTGATATTTTGGTTGAAAAACTTGGCATTTTTGAACATCGAGTTCATATCGGTGACCTTGCCCGTGTCCCAATCACCGACAGGTTGGTTGTAAGACAGAACATCACTGAACATTGAACTCATATCCTTAACGCTACCCGTGTTCCAGTTGTTTATGGGTCGGTTGAAAGAAGAGCCCTGAAACATCCCCCTCATGCTCTCAACTTGACCGGTGTCCCAACTCTCAAGAGGCTGATTGAAAACGACAGCTTCCCGGAACATCTCAGTCATATCTTTAACATTACTCGTGTCCCAACTGCTTATGTCCCGATTGAAGGATCGCGCACCCTTGAACACCCCGCTCATGTTGTTGGCATTAGAGGTATTCCAACTCTCAAGAGACTGATCGAACACCGGAGTGTTCTCAAACATGCGACTCATGTCAACCACCTTGCTCATATCCCAACTCCCAAGAGGGCGGTTAAAAGAGACGGCGCCTTCGAACATGGAGCGCGTTAGCACTACGTTGACCGTGTCCCAGCCATCGAGAGGTTGATCAAACGTCCGTGCATCCTTGAACATGGAGCTCATGTCGGTAACGTTGGCGGTATCCCAACCATCAACCGATTGGTTGAAAGACAGAGCGCCACTGAACATGTGACGCATATCAACCACCCCGCTTGTGTCCCAACTATCGAGTGGTTGGTTGAAGGCTTGCGCATCTTTAAAGAGGAGGCTCATATCTCTCACCCCGCTTGTGTCCCATTCGTTCAAGGACTGATCAAAAGCCTGAGCTTTGCCGAACATGAAACTCAGGTTGGTCACACCCAAGGGTAGCTCTTTCGGTACGGCTATCAATCTTTCCGCCCCGTAAAAGGCTTGGTTAAAGCTACTGATCCCTCTGTCTCTCCAAGAGATGACCTCGACGAGATACTCCATTCCCTTGGCCGACGCCTCCAAGCTCAAGCCGCCCTCAACTCGTCCGGCCAAACCGAACCCCGTCATGAAACTACCGTCGATCTGTACCAGATATTCTCCTTTTTCCGCATATACGTGACTTATCCTTTTGGCCCCGGTTCCGGCGGGAACTGCGGTTTTTTCACCGCACCCCCAAAAGATGGTCAGGTTGCTATATGAGCCGTGGATTGGAATCTCTATTTCGGTATTATCCGATCCAACTCTGTACTTCAAGGCAATAATGGGATTATCACTCGGTTCATTTTCCGGAGTAACTTCAGCTCCCCCGCTTCTTCCGATAAGCTCCGGTAAAAAGAAGAAAGCTACAACGATCGAAATGATAAAAAGAAAAGAGATTAATATGATGGAATAGATGAATATCTTTTTCATATGGAGATAACTATCAACTAACCAATATTAACATGTTAATGTCTTTCAAAAAAGTAACCTCTTTAAATTTTAATTGATCTCTCTTCCGAGCCCTACATCCACTCCTTGTTCTATACGACAAATATCTTATATTTCCGCCACTCCCTTTTTATCCGCAACGACCGGCGCAGGTGTATTCATATCTCCATTGTACATCATTTTTTGAAAAGACCTTCAAGGTCGTTAATTGTAAAAAGTCGACAGAATGTACAGGTTAACTATCATGTTGTTGTTAACGAAGTGTATCACTATGGCCGGCAACAGAGACCGCGATCTTTCAAAGGCAAAGGCACAGGCAAACCCCAAAAGAAAGAGATACGGCAATGCCGCCAAGCTGAAATGCGCCAAAGCGAAGACCAGTGAGCTTAGACCGGCCGAGATGAAGAAACCTTTTCTTTGCCTTATGTATCTGAAGATGACCCCCCTGAAAAATATCTCCTCGGCAACCGGGATTAAAAGAGCGACTACCAGTTTGAAGTAAAGAATATTGAGCCACATTCTATCGCCACCCTCTTTCTCAAAAAGCTCGGCCAAAGACTCCGACTCAAGAGAAAGCGCTTCCGACCAAAAACCGGAGGCAAGTCCTCCGAAGACAAGAACCGCGACCCCCAAAGCTCCTGCGCCGAATATCCATCCCCAACCGGAAAAACGAAACCCCGTTTTATTCATTGGAATTTCATTTTTCAAAGCTATGAAAATTGTAGGAACGCTCAACGCAATGACCGAACCTATCGACACGACAAAAGCCAAAAGGAAAACTTCATCGGTATAGTATCTCTTCAGTATAAAAGCCGAGAGGAAAAACAGAGCCGAGATCAAAACGGCGGATGAAACAATCGTGATCAGATGGCGTCCGGTCCATATCTCTTCCGGCCAGATACTGTGTCTGCGTTTTGTAAGCATATATTACATACATTTTACAACATCTCACTCTCAAATGCCGAATTTTCCCAAAAAACCGAAAATTGCTTTTAAAGGTTCTTTATAGTACAAAGAAGCCGGAAAGGCCCTTTAAAAAATAAATATTTTGAACAAAGAATAACCGTAAAACCAAAAGGAGGAGGAGATGAAAAAGAAAGCGGACACGGTTGGAATGAGTATCGCCATAATGTTCTTAATGGCACTACTCATATTAACACTCAGTCTGTACCTGCTCTACCAACGCCATGATCTGAAAAATGAGATCAAGCTGGTTGAGCAAGAAAAAGTTCTTTTGCAAGGTGAGTTGGAAAAAAGGGAACGAGACGTTTTAAATGAACAAAGACAAAAGCGAGAGCTTGAAAGACATGTCAGTAACTTGAATGACGAGAAAAAGGCCATAACCGAGAAGCTTGAAAAAGAGATCCAAACGACAAAAGCTCAAAACACCGAACTGGAAAAAGCGAAATCCGAACTCGGGGTCGAAAAACTGGAACTTCAAACTCGACTGGAAATCACCGAAAGGTCCCTCCAAGATCTGGAAGGAAAGATCTATTTCTTAACATACCACCTATCAGAAATGGAAGAAAGCCTCAAAGAAAGCCAAACTGCAGCGCGACAAGAAGAAATTGAACATCTACAAGGGTTGAACGCAAAACTAGAAGAGCTCAAAGCGGAACTTGAGTCTGAAAAGAAAGATCTGCTGGAAAGACTCGCTCGGATGGAGCAATCTCAACGGAGTCTGGAAGGAGAGATACACTTCTTGAACCTCGGTCGTATCGGACTGGAAGAGAAACTTGAAGGCAAAGAACTGGAAATAAGAGAACTTCGCGCTAATTTGGAGAAAGCGAACGAAGAAAAGCGATCGCTGGAAGGGAAACTGTATGTTGTAAGGATCGATTTGATGGGACTGCAAAAGGGTTTGGAGATCAAAGACCAGGCATTCAAAACCTTGGAAGGAGAGTTTTTCTTACTCAAAAACAGGAACGCTCGACTGACCGAGGCGCATAAAGAACTCGAAGAAACTCTCTCCACTGTCATAGCCAATCTGCAACGGGAAAATAAGACTCTTATGGAAAAGGTTTTTGAACTGGAAGGAGTTCTTGAGAAAGAACAAGAAACAACAGACTCTCAAAAAGAGAGAATAGGCAAACTTCTGGAAGAGAGAAAGATGACGGTAAAGGAAGGAGACAGTATCTGGAGTCTTTTCGTACGGATACACCGGATCAACCCGACCTGGGAGCAAGTAATGATGATCGCCGAGAGGAATGATCTGGTTTTCCGGGTCAAAGATGATCAGCTTACGGTTCTGATATACCCGAGCCAACGCCTCGATCTGAGTCTGAGCGATTAAGAACTTCTTTGTAAAAATATTACCGGCCGCCCTCCACAAAGGGCGGCTTTTTTTGAGACATTCTGTAACTTTGAAAAGATCCCTCCTTCACCCCGTTTTTCCGAGATATCTCTTGACGAAAAAAAATATTTGATTTACTCTACCAAATAGGGTGAGGTTCTTTTAAACAATTCAAACAGAAAAGAAGGAGGAAGTTCTTTACAAAATAATCAGTGGAATTTTTGGTAAAGGCGGTTTTGGGGCGTTCGACATTCGAGGAGAAAATAACGAACAACCGTAACGAGAGGAAGGGTCATATGAAAAAAAGAGGAAAAGTTCAAGAAATTGATACCAAAGTTGAAATTGTCGAGAAAAACATTGTTTCTCTGAAAAATAAAATGACTGATAAAGACAGGAAAAAGAAGTATAAATACCACCTCAAAAAACTGCAACAGGCAAAAAAAAGGATTTTTGCCATGGCTCAAATGCCAATGAGCAAAGACATTCCACAAAAATAATAAAAAGACAAAAACAAAGCCCGGTCGATATTCACCGGGCTTCTCTTTATCTTTATCTGAGACCTCTGCGAATCTTTATCTTGTAAACCTCGGCGTTTTTAAAAACCTCGAACGGTAGCTTCAATCCGACATCTTGACCTTTTCGTGCCTTCTTTACTTTCTTATTCTCTATCTCCATATCCTTGACCTTAATTTTTTCGACTCCCAATTTCTCGTGGATGAACGCGATCTCTTCACCTATCTTAAGATTATCCGAGAGTCTGATTACAGCAACTTCCACCTTAGGATAGATGTGAGCCACTCTTCCCAAAAAACTCCTGTAAAAATCGGACATGGAGTTCTCGACTTCGGAGAGATCACTTGGCATTGGTTTCCCCAAGTAGAATCCGGAAGAAAAACCCTTGTTATAGACCGCTTGGAGCTTTTCCATCAATTCAATGACCCTCTTTTTTGTCAGCTTGTTGTCCAGCGCCTCTCTGTAAACCTCAACGGCAGTCTTCACATAGATCGGGTCTCTGTTCCTACCCTCTATTTTAAAGGCTTTGACCCCTGCCCTTTTTAGCTCCTCAATGAAAGGAAGAGCACAGAGATCCTTGGCCGACATCACCAAATTGTTTTGAAGCTTCAACTCATGTCCGTACCTGTCCTCGGTGACCGTGTAAGACCTCCGGCAAGGATGAAAGCATTCGCCTCTGTTGGCCGATCTGTTGAACAAAAACTGACTGGTGAAGCACCTCCCGGAGACGGAGACACACATCGCGCCGTGTATGAAAACCTCCAACTCCAAACCCCTGACCTTTGATATCTCCTTTATCTGCTTTAAACTAAGCTCTCTAGCCAAGACCGCCCTCCTCGCTCCCAGTTTTTTGTAAAACTCGGCTGACTCTTTATTGGCGATCGATGCTTGAGTTGAGATAAAGAAAGGAACTTTATACTTCTGACACAGCTTGATCACCGCAAGATCCCAACAAATAATGGCATCAACCTTGCCGGCGACTCTTTTGATCAGAGTCTCCAACTTTTTGAGCTCCGAGTCGTAAACGATGGTGTTCAAAGTGAGATACACCTTCGGTTTTCTCGGGCAAGAGTCACATATTTTTTTGATCTTCAGAATATCGGATACTTTGAAGTTCCTCCGACCGGCGCGCATTGAAAAGCTATCCAGTCCGAAGTATACGGCATTGGCACCGGCCTTGCATGCCGCAATCAGTGCGGAGAAACTCCCCGCCGGAGCCATCAGTTCAAATTCACTCTTTTCCATAACAAACAGTCTATGGCATAACGCTATTTATATCAAACCTAAATACATAACTCATCCCGCATCTTTGGAAGAGTAGAGACAACATCCAATTTTCCCCGATCTAAAAATGGAAAAAATAGAAAGTTGAAAGTATTTTATCTATATCCTCCCGACACTCGTCGCTAAGCGAATGGTAGATGAAGAAATAAGGGTAATCGGGTCTTTTGGGATTCTGAGGATAGTCCAAGGTGATGAATGAAAAACCGACGTCTTCCGGGTAAACGGTGTTTTTCCTTTCCACCACCTTTTCGCCGACTTCCACCTGATCAAATGTCACTTCGATATCCAAGTCCGGTGATCCGAACGGAATGCCATGAAAAGAGATCCCGCAAGACCCAAACTCCACTTGGGTTACCGCCATATAGCTGTTCTCGGATGTCTTCTGATCTGAATATTCACTTACCGCAGACCCCGGTGGGAAGCGAAAACCGAATCCGTAATTTGGATTGGTGTAACGCTCCCAACCGAGAGTTTCACTTTCAATGTAAACACACTTTCCTTCCAAACAAGTCGGCGTCGGCGAGGAGTCGCAATCATTTATTATCCTGTCACATCCGATTGAATAGTACTTATCCATCCTCTCATAAAAAACCTCCTTGTCAGTATCTTTATTGACGAAATGATAACAACCGAACTCCACGTACTGCCCACCCAAGACCAGTACGTCGCAGTCGGCATCGATATCACAGAAATTAGCCTCTTCAATATCACTACGTATCTCGGTATACAGTTCATCGCAACTCGGTTTATCCATACCCTCTTTCTCTATTGTTAAATAAACAACAACCACTGTTGTCGAGGCTACAAACAAAAGTCCTATTATAACGATGATTCTCCCCATAATATTAATTGATGATTAATAAAAATTTGAATACATAAAATACCTAAGCTTGTTTTTAACTGTCCTCGTCTCTCTTTTTCGGATAAAGCTCATCCATATCCGGCTCTTCTCCGGCTCTTTTGGCCTCTCTCATCATCTGCCTTCTGGCACTTTCGGACATTATTTCAAGCTCTCTCTCCGAATAAAGCTTGTCCTCTCTTTCCTTTTTATCTTTTTTCTCCTTTTCTATTCTACCAACTTCTTTATGAACCACTCTTTTGAGTGCCCTGTACTCTTCGGCGCTAACCTCTATCTCTCCGAAGACCGCCTTCATGAAAGAAGAACTGCCAACCTCCGGTCCGCCACTCTCGCTCCACTCCAACGCCTCCTCCAGGCTTGATCTGAACTCTTCCCAACTGTTGAATATCTTCTCTACAAGATCTTCTCCTTTTGGCACTTCATTAAACTTTTCCATGATCAATCTTCCAAATACTTATCTTTTAAAAACATGGCAAAATCATTCATTTCTTTCAAATAAAGCTCTCTTTTTTGTGCTTGCTCTTCCGGAGGAAGTATCTTCAATACATCCGCTCCGAGACTTTGAACCCTGAAGACCCCGAAACTACCGAGGTTTTGAAAAGAAAGCCTAGAATCGATTGACGTGTCTCTGTTTCTGTAAAATTCTTCCAAAAGTGGCATCAATCTGATTTTTTGTTTCAAATTCTTAATTTCCCACTCTTTTCCCATCTCTTCCCTTTTCGAATCCTCAACCTCATCGAAACCTTCCGGTTCAGGAGTTGATATCTCGATCCAAGGGTGTAAATGACCCCAACCATCCAAATGACCTTCACATGAACCGGTGGTCTTGAGATCATGAATATTAAAAGCGGCAACCGTTTCTTTTACGCCGGCATCAACTTTTTCCCCTTTACCATCCAATATTTTATCTACTTCCCGTAACTTTTCTTCCCACTTTTGTTCTTTCTCGGTTTTTACCGTCTCCGATGAGCTACTTTCTTCATTAGGCTGAAACTTTTCAAAACTCATATATTTAAAACGCTTACCTAAACCTTTTCCAATCGATCAAAGTCAGCACAAAAGCTATTAAACCCAAAGAATAGAATTCGCCAGTTATTAATAGAATTACAACTAATAGAAAGCTGGATAGATAAATAGACCACTTTTTTAAGTGAGCAATCCCATAAGATACCAATAACGCGATTAGACCCACCGTCATCCCGTATATATATGTTGGAAGATTCACGACCTCCTTTTCATAACCGACTATGTCTCCGGTAATATAATAATAAAATAAAAACATCAAGAGTACTGCGCCCGCCAAAACGCCCAGGGCCGGGATCAACCACAATAACGACGCAGCTCTTGTCAGGTGCGATGTGTCAGGATGATACATGAAAAATTTTTTAAAACCGGTGGCCTTTTCCCACTTTTCTCTCTTTTCATTATCTTTATCTTCTTCGGAGACACAGGGGTCGTTAGTATTTTCCATATTCATATATTTTAAACTATTTCTTTGATTCCTGAACAGATTTATAAAATCCTCCCTCCTTTTCGAGCTCCGTCAACGGCATAATGAATCCTTGAATCTATCCTCGATATCATCGGTCGTGATGCCGTGCTCTTCATTGGGGTAAGTGGCAAGCCACGTCATATAAAGAAGCTCCGTCACTTCTCGAACATCCTCGGGGGTGACTTTAAGTATCTTTATTCCTCCATTCTTTATCTCCGCCCTTGCCATATTGATCTTTTAATAACTGTAAGGATAGTACATCTCACAGGCGTCCTCGGCGGTCTTTCCCAACTCTTCGATGACCTCCCGAAGTCC
>SKVL01000004.1 GCA_007129455.1 Candidatus Campbelliibacteriota bacterium
AAAAACAGTATGAAAGCCAATGAAAATATCTGGAGGCCAAGCGACCTGGCAATAAGGCCCCACTCTGAAAACTTGGTGTTATCATACTCCGGATCAAATCTTACCTGTGTTAGTCCTCTGGGCATAAATATTTCTACCGAATAAGCTCAAGGTATTGGCCGGCTATTGTTTGAGCCGAGAAGTTCTTTTTTACATACTCACCCGCCTCTTTGGTATCCGGCCTTTCTCGCAAAACTTTGGCGATGGCGTCCGCCATCGCTTTGTGGTCGCCGACCGGCACCAGCTCTCCGTACTTGCCGTCTTTCAGTATCTCTCTCGGTCCGCTCGGGCAGTCCGTTGACACAACCGGCAGACCGAAGGCCATCGCCTCTATCAAAGCGCTCGGTAGCCCTTCCCAACGCGACGGGAGCACGAAAAGGTCGGCACGGGAGATGTAGGCATAGGGGTTTTCCATAAAACCGGGCATGTTTATACTCTTCAAAACGCCGAGCTCTTCGGCCAGAGCCTGGAGTTTGGGTCTTTCTTCGCCTTCTCCCAAAATAATGAGCTTCAAGGGCTCTTTCCTTCTCCTTGAAGCGAATGCCTTGATCAAAGTCTCGAAGTCCTTCTGCTTATGCATCCTTCCGGCCGAGATAATGACCGGCTCCTCCTTATCCTTAAGCCACGGATGCCCCATCGCTTCTTTGGCACTTTCAAACATCCTCTCGGTCACCGCCGGATTGTGTATCACTTTGATCCTCTCCCTCTTTATGCTCAAGGTCTTGGAAAGGTTTTGAGCCGAGCCTTCCGAGTTTGTAACTATTTGGTTTGCAAGCCTGTAAAAAACGAAAGCTCCATACTTCCTTATCGGTCTCTTGTACCACTTGGTGCCCTGAAGAGAAAAAGAAAGAGTGTTGGCGACCCGAACAATGATCTTTGTTTTGGAAAATGAGAGGAACTTCGCCAAAATGGATATGATGGCGACGTGCTCCATTGAAGCAATGAGAACATCCGGGCGCGCCTTCCTTAAGTAAAAGAAAAGAGGAAAAAGACTGAAAAGCACTCTACTCGATCGTAGGTCCACAATATTGACCCCTTCCTTCACTTCGGAAAAATACTCACCCTCTTTCTGTGCCAAGACCAGATCGGTGGCGATGCCTCGCCTTGAGAACTCATTGGCGAGGTTCACCATCATCCGCTCCGCCCCTCCTCCGCGAAGCGAAGGAATGAACAGGGATATTTTTTTGTTTTCAGAAGAGTCATTTTTCATCTATTAATTTTTTTATTTGCTCCCTAAAACCCGGCAATTTGTTTTTTGCGGTGTTCCACACTAAATTCAAATCGACTCCGGTATAATCATGAATAAGAACATCCCTCATCCCCGTCATTTTTTTCCAAGGCACTTTGTCATTTGTTCGCCTATATTCTTCGGGGATATTCTTTGTGGCCTCTCCAATAATTTCAAAACGGCGAATCACCGAATCTTGAAGCTGAGTATTGTCAAAAAATTCTTTCTCAGTAACACCATTCAAATAACTGATTATCTTTTCAGTGCTTTCCAAGATGTCGTACAAATAGGGTTTGTGGTCCTTTTTCATAGAATGGCAACCTGATCTTTAAGAATATAGTCTCTTCGGTAAGGACTGACGGAACCGAAAGTAACAACATCAACTTCTCTTCCCGTTGCTTTACGAAGTTCATCTTTAAGATCAACGAGGTCAAAAAGATCGCTCCCCTCGGGAAACTCAACCAAAATATCAACATCACTGTCGGAACATCCTTCCCCTCGAGCAAATGACCCGAAAAGAGAGGCTCTTTTTATATTGTGCCGTTTCAACACCGGTTCCAATTCAGAAATAATATCTTTTTGAATTTTTTCATCCATAACCCTTATATTATATCAAAGAAAGCAGCCTCCCACATCACCGTTTGCAAGACCGAAAGATCCATCGGGTATGGTCTTTTTTGCAAAGCCGTCAATAATAAATACCATCATCCGCTCCGCACCGCCTCCGCGGAGGGATGGAATGAAAAGAGATATTTTTTTGTTTTCAGTCATTGTTTTTTATTCTTCAAAAGACTTAATTTCTTTTTCAATAAATCTCAGTGTCTCCTCTTTCAAATACTTTCTTATCAGTTTGAACTTATCAATATCCAAAAGAGCATTGAGGTCTTCATCTATCATCCGCTTGGTAACCTCTTTTTCCACAAAGGCCTTGAGATCTGAAAAGTGCTCCGGTAAAGTAACCCCTCTTCTTTCTTTTATGACCTCCGGCAAGTACTCATAGCCCTGCGAGAAAAAATGATGGATATCGTAAATGTCTCTCCCCGCCACAGTTCCCCCTTTTTCCTTTCTATCCAAGGGTGCGATAAGTTTATGCGAGAACATTGTCTCTATCGTCTGACAGATCGCCGTTCTCTCAATATCGGGTAAACGAAAAGGCTTGTATACATTGGATCTGTAAAAATTATCCAACATCTCAATCTTCAGCGTATTTCTAAACCCACTGTCCGCCGGATACTTTAAAAAATACTGTAAAGACCTTTTACTCTCATCTTTGATCTCCAAACCAAGATCTTTGAATATCTTTTTCAGTTTTTGGCGAAAAATACCTTTGTCGGCCTTCTCGCTCAGATCAAAGTCCAGATCAACCGAAAACCTGTCCAAGTATCCCAACATCTTGGCGCAAGTTCCTCCTTTGAAATAAGCGTTGCCCGAAAGATACTTATCATCCAGTATCTCGGACAGAAGCCGATTCATCATTATCTCATGTTTTATATCCTCCTTTCTCATATCAATATCCGACCGTATTTTGGATCTCTCTCACTTTTCTCCAATTGATAAAGTCCTTGCCGTCAAAATGGTAATCCGGATTGAAATAGAGCATATCGGCGACAGCTCTCTCAACCGATGCTCTTCTCACTCCGTGCTCAACAAGAACACCTGCTCGGTTGAGCAAGTACTCTTCCTTCATCTTCCTTGATAAAAATTTAAAACCGTTTATCTCAAACCTTTTTGAAAAACCGGAAACCAAAGTAATGTACTTAACATCCTGCGCGATCACTCCGTGCCCGGCAAGAACGCTTTCGGTGCTGACATAACCGTACTCGTGAAGGGCGACAACCCCGAGGTGGAAGGGATCAACTTCCGCCAAAGGAACCGAAGAATAATATCCTTTATATATCCTATTCAAAAAACCCCTGGCGACATAACGACGGACGGTCG
>SKVL01000049.1 GCA_007129455.1 Candidatus Campbelliibacteriota bacterium
CGCTTGGGACTTGAGTACAACAGAGAGGTCTGTGCGGTGCCCGGCTCCATATTCTCCTCGGGCTCTTCCGGAGTGAACCACCTGATTCAACAAGGGGCTTACCCGGTGACATCGGCCAAGGACATCTGCGAGCTTTTCGATCTCAAGAAAAAAGAAAAAACAGAAAAAAGTTTTAACCGCAACCTTTCGGATACGGAAAAGAAGATCTTGGAACTTGTCTCCTCCCCTTTGAAGAAGAATGAGCTTATAGAAAGGTCGGAAATGCCGGCTTCCAAGGTTAACATAGCGATCTCCTCACTTCAGCTCAAGGGACTCATATCGGAGACCGAAGGGGTGATCTACCCGGAAAGAGACTGAGTGAGGTCGGCGATCTCGAAAGGAACCGTCCTTTCAAAGTCCTCCCAACTCATCTCCACCGACATATCGCGCCGGCCGATGTTAAAGATGATCCAGTCGGACTCTTGAACGCTTTCATCCACTATCATGTTAACACCACAGATGAAACCCAAGGGGTAACATCCGCCGACCTCGCAACCCATCGTTGAAAGAACCTCCTCGGCGGAGACCATTCTGACATCCTTGACCTTCAAAAGTGCGCGGACCTTCTTTGAGGACACCTTCTTACTCCCGGGTAAAACCAAAAGTATCTTGCTTTTCTCCGTTTTGAAAAGAAGCGACTTTACACCCAAAGCGTCGGTTAACTTGACCTCTTCAGCCTCCCGGCTGGTGATGACGGGTTTGTGTTTGTGCAGTTTGTAAGAAACATCTTTGGAATCAAAAAACAACAATATCTCGGTAAAGATGTCTTTTTTCATGAAAATTCCGAATTAATCGCCGGGACCTATCTGTAGCTCATAAAGACTTTTGTACTCACCTTCTTGCCCCATGAGCTCTTTATGGTTGCCCATCTGAACGATCTTACCGTCTTTCAAAACGATGATCTTGTCGGCGTTGCGGACAGTCGAGAATCTGTGAGCGATGA
The DNA here is from genome assembly GCA_007129455.1 of Candidatus Campbelliibacteriota bacterium. GTDB lineage: Bacteria > Patescibacteriota > Minisyncoccia > Phycocordibacterales > CSBR16-193 > SKVL01. The sequence goes on from SKVL01000049.1 coordinate 983, forward strand.
TGAAGGTCGTTTTGTCCCGCATGAAGTCCTTCAGGGAGTTGTGCAGTTTCTGCTCGGACCGAGCATCCAAAGCCGAGGTCGGCTCATCAAGAATGAGTATCTTGGGATCGGCAAGAAAGGCCTGCGCTATGGCAACGCGTTGCCGTTGACCGCCGGAGAGCTTGATCCCTCTCTCGCCGACCAACTGACCCCACTTGTCGGGGAACTCTTCAATGAACCGATCAGCATCGGCAAGCTTGGCGACCTCCCTTAACTTTTCATCATCAACCTTCTCATCACTTTTGACAAAAGCGATGTTGGCTTTAATGGAGTCATTGAAAAGAACGATATCTTGAGAGACTACCGCGATACTGCGACGCAGTTTTTTAAGGTTAAACTTGCGCACATCATGGCCGTCGATCAGAACCCTGCCGGAGGTCGCAAAATGAAAACCCAGCAAAAGATCCACCAAAGTTGTTTTGCCAACCCCGCTCTCTCCCACAATGGCAACGGTCTCCCCCGGCCGGACGGTAAATGAGATATTCTTAAGGATAAGACGGTCATGTTCATCTTCATAGTTGAAACTGACATTGTCAAAAACAACCTCTCCTTTGATATCACCGCACTTATCGGAGCCTTCGGGAGTGTAGTTCTCTTTCTCCAACATCAGTATCTTTTCGGTCTCGTTGATGTTAACGATCCCGTTCTGCACATGTTGCCAAGTTCGTCCGATAATAACGAACGGCCCGAAGATCATGGCCACATACCCGTTGACCGCCAGAAGTTCACCTATTGTCATCCAGCCACCGAGGATGGCGTTTATTGAGTAAACAAAAACCGCAAGTTGAGCGAAAAAGATTACCATTCTTTGATAAAAACCGAGATCCGCCCAAAGGTAGAGGATCTTGGCCCAACCGCCGGCAACAACATTCCGAAAGGAGTGATCGATCCTGCTCCTTGCCTTATCTTCGGCGGAGGCCTCTTTTACTCGGCGAGTGTTCATAACAAAGTCGTAAGAGTCCCCCCAAGCACGTGAGTCCTCTTCGAACATACCTCTTTGCATGGACGCCAGAGCCGGAGCTCTTTTTATATAAAAAAGAATAAAAACGACCAAAGAGACCGCCAGCATCATACCCAAAGTGATGTTTATATAAAAAGTGATAGCGAGAGCGACGAAGATACTCAGAAGTTGAGGCGAGAGCTGTATGAGAACATTGGATGTTATCCCCTGAATATTGTTGGCGGTCATAATAATCTTCTCAAAGATCTCGCCGATCTTTTTTTGTTTATGAAAAGAAAGAGGCAGGTATAGTAAATGGCTCAAGCCACGAACTATGTAATCGGTCCATATCTTGACCCCGAAAACATCACTCTCGCGATTGACGTGTTTTTCAATGAACACCAATATAACTTGGACACAGGCCCAGATGACCAAAACCACGACATAGAGAGGTATAGCCAGACCCAGGAAGGTCCTCACCGCACTCGGGTCGCTCAAGGCGTCAACCAAGGATCCGATCACATAGGGGACGGAAGTGTTGGCCAGAGAAGTAATTATTCCGAGTATCAAAAAAGTCAGAGCTTCTCTTCGGTATTTACCGAACATTCGAAAAAGAACCGAAAGGCCGTTAATGATATCGTTCTTGCCAAGTTTTTTGTCTTTTTTTCCTTTAAGTTCAGCCATATTAAAAAATTATAACTTGAAAAACAATTTAAATCCTTGAAGCTCTCCACTCATTGCCAACTTGACCTTGGCGAGCTCCTCGTATAGTCTAATGGGGTTTGCAAAATTTTTAAGCCTGTAGTAGTAATGTATAAAGCATGGCAAAAGCCGATAAAAAATTGGTAATAGTCGAGTCTCCCGCAAAAGAGAAGACCATCTCAAAATACTTGGGAAGCGGATACATCGTCACATCCTCGGTCGGTCACATAAGAGATCTGCCGAAAAGTAGTAAGAACGCCGTTGATATTGAAGCCGGTTTTATTCCGAGTTACGAAATAATCGCGACCAAAAAGGATGTGGTAAAAAAGATAAAATCCAAAGCCAAAGAGGCCGGCGAGGTCTTGTTGGCGACCGACCCGGACAGAGAGGGGGAGTCCATCGCCTGGCACATCAAAGAAGCGGCCGACCTTAAAAACACCAAGCGTATCGTTTTCAACGAGATAACCGAAGAGGCGGTCAAAGAAGCTCTCAAGCACCCGAGAGACATTGACGAGAACCTCAAAGAAGC
>SKVL01000030.1 GCA_007129455.1 Candidatus Campbelliibacteriota bacterium
ATACTGAACTCGGAGGCTGTTTCTTTGAGGAACTTCAAAAGATCGGCGCTGAATATCTGAAGGGCCTCTATTTGGTATTTATCGGTGCAAAATAGTTGAAAGTGAGGCCGGAAGTCCTCTTCCAGGGATACTTCCAATTCATTACTTTTAGACTTGAAGAACTTCGGCATCTTTCTTGACCTCAAAGCGATGTGAGGAAACCTTATATTCTCGAATGTTATTTCCAATACGGTGAAAGGGTATTTTTTTTTGTTTCTTGTCCCTCGCTGATAACTATAGTGGAAAAGGCGAAATGGATGATCTTTATATTCTCCGCTGATAACATTTCTTATTTTTCGCGAGTTCCCGATCTGGAAGATCCTTCCGTTCACAGTGTTCAAAGAAGCCGACCTTTCGTATTTAAAACCTATCATCTTTGCAAAATTTCCCATGAACCATCTTTCGGCCACGGCAGAGAATATGCCCGTATATATCAAAAAGGCCGAGAGTATGGCAAAGATATTGAAGATTGCAAACTCCACAAAGGCAAACAGGAAAAGGGCTAACATCACGATAAAAATCACAAACAGCAGTGTAACAACCGCATACCTTTTAAAGATCAAGTGCAAAAAGACCCGGAATACACTTTCAAAGTCTTTGAACTCGAGATCATTCAAACTGTCTTCCGAGAGTATTTCTTTTCTTTTTTTCATTTAAATTTAAATTAAAATAATTCAAATGAAGAAAAAAACAGTTTTTCTCCTTCTTCAAAGTGGGTAATGCCGGAGTAACTTCTTTTGATAACAAGTTGATCATTGTCATGATCGGTTAGAATATATATCACCGGGGAGCCGTGGTCGGTTGTAAATGTTAGTTCAATCGCTTCAAGCCCCACCAAACTAATGTTTTTTTGACTTTTAAAAGAAAAACCGTTCTTCGCTTGTTCGGCTTCTATGATATTCTCGGGAGTCAGTGTCTCGTAGCTTCGAAAAACAACCATGTAATAAGACATCGGTGGAGGTCCGTCCTTCATCAGAGAAACGCCGGTACCGGTCAGAGGTTTTTCGTCTCTATGGTGGAGTCGAAACTCGGTCAGATCCGTCTCAAGGGTCCAACCTTCCGGGTACTCGAATCCGAACCCACCTTCTTCATTGTAGTATCTTTTATGTGAACCGTTGTCATTTCCATTCTCCACTTGTTCCTCTTCGAGTTTCGTAATTGATTCTCTGCTGTCATCGATTTCATTTTGTTTTTGATCTCCAGCACTGTTTTTATTAAGGAAAAAAGTTGCTGTCGCAAAACCTATTACAAAAAGCAGAACGGAAATAACTGCAATTATTATGATATTTTTCTTTTCCATGAATTATTTAAACCGTTATTAAATAAATTATACTTTTTCAATTATAACAAAAATGAGCGGGAAGGGGGCTTTCGGCGTCTGGCGTTGAAGACCCCAGTGGGTTATTATTGTATAGTGTTAAAATAAACGTTCTTATCGATCACCGTAATTTATGAAGGAAAATATAATTTTAGGTTTTGTTCAGGGTATTTTTGAATGGATACCTATATCCAGTGAGGGGTTTGTTGCGCTTTTGAGCCAGTATTTGATAGAGGATCTGCACGCCATTGATGTTGCGCTTTTTCTGCATCTGGGAACCATTTTCGCGATATTCATTTACTTTTTCAACGATTGGAAGAGGGTTATCCTGTTCAAGGACAAAGAACTTTTGCGTTTTTTGGTGATTGCCTCGATGTTTTCCGCTCCGGTCGCTTTTTTGTTGTACAATGCGATCCACGGCTTGGCCTTGGGTTCTTATCTTCTTTTCTTAACCGGCTTCGGTCTTTTGCTGACCGCATATTTTCACAAAAGGAAGAAAAAGTTGAGAGTAAAAAGAGACACTCTGGCTTTGATCGCCGGACTGATGCAGGGATTTGCCGTCATACCCGGGCTCTCCAGATCGGCTTCTACCATCTTTGGGCTGTCTCTCGGAGAGAAAGACCCCAAAGAGATACTGAAACTCTCCTACATGATGTCCGCACCGTTGATACTGGCCGGCTCTTTCTATCTGTATATGAAAAACCCCTTGATACTCTCAAACTCTTGGCCGGCACTTCTCATAAGTTTTGTCGTAGGAATGGCGACCTTGAAATTGGTCTTCGCTTTGTCACAGAAGGTCAACTTCTTCAAGTTTGCCCTGTTCTTCTCTTTTCTGTGTTTTTTGGGAGGTGCTTTGACTTTTTTCGTTTAGTCTATTTTTCGGCTTGGCGGTTAATGTCGATCCTTTCATAGATCCGGATCAGCTTTTTCTATTATCAAGCTCATACTTGAAATTTATCGGTAGTAATATTTTAGCAAAAAAAGATATTAACTTGCCAATTTTTGACGACTGATTTAAAAGTTATAGAATTAATATTTATGAGAAATCCATTAGGCGGAAGATCTTCGTTAGGGGCACTTTCTCTTCTGATCCCTTTTTTACTTATATTTTCAGCCGTTTCGTTGAGTATCTTTGAGTTCTCGGACGAGTTATTAGAGATTCCCGAATTTATAAAAGAAAACATTGAAGTTCTTGGGATCTGGGCGCCGGTGGTTTTCATCTTACTCTATATTCCCGTCGTTCTTCTGTTTATTCCCGCTTGGCCCTTTTCGGTTGCCGGAGGAATGCTCTTCGGAATGCCTCTCGCCCCTATCTATGTAATGGTCGGTGCCTTCCTAGGCGGTTTGGTAACCTTTTCAATCGCAAGATATCTGGAAGGTGGGCGAGTCTCCGTTTTTCTGGAGAAGAGAAACAAAAGGTATCACAAGTACTACAGGCTTATTGAAAAGCACGGGATTACGTTCGTTATCTTTCTTCATTTCGCCTTGGTTATACCGTTCGCGGGTATAAACTACCTTTTGGGAGTTACCAAGATAAGTTTCAGGAGTTTTTTTGTCGGAACTTTCGTGGGGTTGATACCGGGCTCGATATTTTATACATATTTCGGATTCGCCATACTTGAATGGAACACGGCTCGTTTTGTGGTTGCCAGCTTCATATTGCTAATGCTATTACTTCTGACATTTCTTTTAAAAAGATATTTTTCTTTAAAAAGTTGACTTTTTCTGAGGCTTAAGGAGTTCAGACCCAGTATGAATAAGGGATATAAACTGC
>SKVL01000047.1 GCA_007129455.1 Candidatus Campbelliibacteriota bacterium
CTTATAAAGTCTGACATCATCATGGAGACGATAAGGATCAGGGCTACCATGACGGCGGGGGACAGAAATTCCGAGGAAGAAACTATGAAAGAAGCAATGACAGCAGCCCCTCCGGTCTCTTGAAGAGCGAAGCCTACAGTTATCATTGAGCCGATCAGGATGACGACCGGCCATTGGATGCTTTCATAGGCCTGTTTTAAGGGTATCAGATTAGTGATCACCATAATGAGTGCCGCGGTAAGAAAGACCAGACCCGTGGGTGCGGTGGTGAATGTCGCGATCAGTATCGCCAGAACGAAGATCGTCAAAGTTATGGGTATGGTGGTTTTTTGTCCCAGATTAAGTTCACGTTCGGCTAAGGGGTAGCAACCTATGTCGGATATGGTTTTACTTATACTTTCTTTTTTTCCGTTAAGCAGGATCACATCTCCGGACTGAAAGCGGACGTCGGTGAGCGGGGTTTGAATTTTGGAGCCGGTTCTGGATATTGCCAGTAGATTGACCCCGTAGCGCATGGGCAAAGGAATTTCCTCCCATATCTTTCCCAAAACAACGGAAGAGGGAGTTATTATGGCCTCGATCGAGCCGCTCTCATCTTCGGGCTCTCTTGATTCGACCGCTTTTTCTCCGGCAAGGTCCAGATGAAACTCCTGGGTAAAGTTTTTCAAAGAATCCGAATCGGCCTTTATCAGTAAGTGGTCACCGGGTCTTAATATCTCATATCCGGAAGGACTGTTTATGGTTATGCCGTCTCTTATCAAGGAGACCAAGGAGACGGTTCCTTTACTTAGTCTTTTTATTGAGTTCACATATTCTCCCAGTATTCTTGATCCATCAGAGACCGCCACTTCGGTGACGTAGTTTTCTACGGAAAAAGACCCCTCTGATCCGGTATCGGGTTTGTTGGGAAGTAAGCGCCAGCCGACGGTGGAAAGGAAAACTATCCCCACAAACGCCAACCCCAAACCGACTGGAGCAAAGTCGAACATGTTGAAAGCGCCAAAGCCGGCTTCCTCTCTAAAGGCCGAGACGATTATGTTCCTTGGCGTTCCGATTAGTGTCAGGTAGCCCCCCAAGTGCGAGCCGAAAGCCAAGGGCAGAAGGAAAATGGAGGGAGAGAGGTTGTTTCTCCTCGCCAGATGTATGGCTACGGGGATTAAAGGGGCCAAGGCACCAACATTATTTATGAAGGCGGAAGCCAATGTAACCATCGTTGTTAAAGCCGCGACCTGAAGGGCTGGGTGAGAGTCCAGAATTCCGAGCTTTCGAGCGACGTAATCAAGCAGGCCCGAGTTGGAAAGAGCCCGAGTCATTATGAACATCGAGATCACTATAAGGACTACGGGGTGGATGAGACCGGAGAAGGCGTCTCCAACGGACAGTATACCCGTGAAAACTATCAAAAGCAGAGCAAGGATTGACACAACGTCGTATCGGACTATTCTGCTTAACATCAAAACTATAACCAAGGCGATGATGGAGAAAATGATCAACTGGTCGGTGGTCAGACCACTGAATAATTCCGCAAGAAACATGTAATCATGATACCACTCTTTTTTTCAAAGAGGGATACCGTGAGGGCGCGGAAGGGTGGGTATAATTTGATTCTTTTAAATTATTTTAATCTTTAAAATGTGTTCCGAAAGCTTGACGGGAGAGGTGCTTTGATGATTACATATTTTCATGAAAAGATTTTCTTCTTACAGTGACAAAAGATTGATGGAATACTCAAAAACAAATCCGCAATATTTCGGCCATATATATCGCCGTTACGGAGGTTCCATCTTTTCTTTCTTCTATCGCCGGCTTGGGTCCAAAGAGGTGTCCGCGGATTTGACGCAGGAGACTTTTTTAAGAGCCTTTCGCAATCGCCAAAATTTTATTTATCAAGGATACCCTTATTCTTCTTATCTTTTCAGGATTGCTAAGAATTTACTTGTAAATTACTATAAAAAAAAGAAAACCCTCTCTCTTGAAGCCCTGGAGTATGAACCCTATTCAAAACCTTCTTTCCGCAGTGATTTTGACAACAGGTTGGTCTGGAAAGCCTTGGAGACTTTGTCCTTTATGGAAAGAAGGGTCTTGGAAGAGAGGTATAAAAAAGGAAAAACGATTAAAGAGATATCGGAGGTGGTAAATAAGAGTGAGAATGCCGTAAAACTTATACTTTCTCGAGCGAGAAAAAAGCTCCGTAAGCACCCGATAGTAAGGGATTAAGGGAGTTTTAGAGCCCTTATAAAGAGCGGAAAATATTTTGACACCTATCTTTTTTCTATCTGTTTTAATTCAATACAGGTGGTCGATTTTTATCTTATTTTATAAGTAACAATCTCCTCACTTGGTGGTGAGGATGAAAATTGATTATGCAAATACAAAAACACTCGGGAGACATTCAGCCTCGACATGGTTCGCCTCTTTCTCTTCGTGATGCCATGAGCAGGCTTTTTGATGAGAGTTTTTGGGATCCGTTAGAAGAAAGAGGTCTGTCGATTCCGGAGAAGTTTGCCGGCGCTTTTCCCAAGGTCGATATTTTGGAGACGGAAAAAGGTGTCAAAATAGTGGCCAATATTCCCGGGATCGATCCGGAGAAGGTCAACATAGAGGTGGACGAAGACTCTGTCATTTTAAGTGGCACCATAGAAGAAGAAAAAGAGGAGTCCGATGCCCGACACTACCGTTTTGAAAGGGAGTACGGTGAGTTTTACAGAGACTTTCTTCTTCCGGTGAAAGTTAATCCGGACAAGGTTTTTGCAAGTGCTGAAAATGGTGTAATAACCATAAATCTTCCAAAATCTGTTGATAAAAATACCAGAAAGAAGATAGGTATTAAAAAAAATAGCTAAAAATGTTAAATTTTTAGTCCGAATAACCGCCTTTGAAGGCGGTTTTTTGGGTTTTATACTCTTATAAAATATGTTAAAGTGCTTTAATAAGGTCGAGAATGGATTTAAAATAAGTATAAAAATAAATATTATATGAAAAATGTAATCTGGATAATCGTCGCCGTGCTTGTTGTCCTTCTTCTAATATTCATTTTCACAAACGATGAAATGACTCCACCTGTCGGTGAAGAAGTGAACGGTACCGATCCTCTTGGGGACATCATTGATGTCGATGAAGACGAAGAGGAAGATACGGAATTTGAGGAAGATGAAGAGGAAGAGGAGGATGAGTCTGTGGAAGAGGAAGGAACCGAAGAGGAAGAAGAATAAAGTGTAAAAAAAGATTAAATAAAATAAAAACCGCAACAGTTTCGTTGCGGTTTTTATTGAAGTTGAAAAGGTAAGGCGGGTGAGATACAATTTTAATAGATATGAAACTTTGGCGAATACTTTTAATAAACGTTATTTTAAACGTTTTAATTATTGTGCTTATTGCACTTTTGGTTTTTGTCTATCGAGGAGCGATATTTGATTACTTTACCGCTCATTATTTGGAAGGTTTGGAAAGAGATACGATTGAAGAGGGCGGTTTATCATTTGTGACGGTAGACCATGAGCGTAGGGTAGTCGGGGCGGTCGCCAAAGCGGACCCGGCGGTTGTTTCCGTTGTGGGGATACGGCCATCTTCTTCCGCCGACAGAAGCCCGCAGTCCCTTTTTGATGAGTTTTTCTTTGATCCTTTTCATCAACCGGAAAGAGAGGGCATAACAGGGGGTTCGGGTTTTATTGTCTCCTCCGAAGGTCATGTGGTCACCAACCGTCATGTTGTCGAAGATGGCGATTTTGAATATGCGGTCCTAACAAACGATGGCAACAGATATGATGTTGAGGTCTTGGACAGGGATACTTTTTTTGATATTGCTATTTTAAAAATAATTTCGGAAGAAGAGTTTGAGTGCTTGGATTTTGACGACTCAAACGATTTAAAGGTCGGTCAAAGCGTTATAGCTATAGGAAATGCGCTTGGCGAGTTTCAAAACAGTGTCTCTGTCGGTGTCATATCTGGACTTTCCAGGTCTATTGTTGCGGGCGGTGTCAGGGGAGGTATGGAGTTTTTCGATGAGGTCATACAAACTGACGCCGCTATTAATCCAGGCAATTCCGGCGGACCTTTGATAAACACCGATGGGCGCGTTATAGGAGTGAACTCGGCGCTTGCCATGGGCTCGCAAAACATCGGTTTCGCCATTCCGTCAAACATTGTCAAACCGATAGTGACGTCCGTAAAAGAAACCGGACGAATAGAGAGGCCTTTTCTCGGAGTTCGTTATTTGGAGATAAACTCTTTTCTTCAAGCAAGGGAGAATCTACCGGTTGATTACGGTATCTTGATCGTAAGCGGAGGAGCGAATGAACCGGCGATAGCTCCCGGAACGCCGGCTGAGGAGGCCGGTCTCCGAGAAGGAGACATCATTATGGAGATGAACGGAGAAAAATTGGATGAGAGAAGAAGCTTTGTCAGGAAAATACGACAGAAGCAAGTGGGGGACACGATAGAGATGCTTGTAATCAGGGACGGTGAGGAGTTTGCCGTAACTGTCACCTTGATAGACGCCCCGGGAGGATCTTAAGCTCAAACTTAAAAATTTTGTAAAATTTAAAAGCAATTTGTCTAAAGTATAAGTATTTCCGCCAACAGGAAAGATATGTAAATGGCCAATAGAGCCACACCTTCTTTTCGGGTTATGGTATGTCCGGTCGTAACAAAAACAAGAATCATTATGGCGGATATGGTTAAAAACATTCTTGCCAGCACCATTGATGAGACGGTCGTTTGTGTGAGAACAATAGGCTCTATCAGTGCAACCGTTCCCAAAACCAAGGTGGATGCCATCGCAATTCCTCCCATTATACCCCCCAAAACCATCCAACTGTTTCCTTTGCGTGCCAAGTCGATAGCAAAGTAGGTCTCAGGTAGTGCTGTTCCTATAGCTATTATGAAAAGACCCATAACAGCTAAGGGGATATCAAACTCCGTCGAAAAAATCAGGACTTCTCTCAAAAGAAGGTCAACGCTAATAACAATGGCGAGTATTCCTCCCACCGCTATGAACATACTTCTTACGGCGGTCTTTTTTGTAAGCTTTTCCAGCTCGGGGGTGTCCTCGTCGTAGACTTTGGCAAACCGTTCTTTTTTCGAGAAAAGCCAAAAGACGAAAAAAGCAAAACAGGCTAGTAAGAAAAATCCATCCATTCTTGACAGCTCTCCGTCAAGTATTAACAGGAGTGGTAAAATGGCGACAAGAACTGTAAAGATTATTCCACTGCGTACCGTTTTACTGTCAACAATCAATCCTTTGGCACTGAAAAAGGTAGCTAACGCAACCGTTACCGTAATTAAGAACAGGTTCTCTCCAATAACCGCCGCCAAAGATATCTCGGGAATACCTTGCAGGGCCGCCGTGACTCCGACAAAAAACTCCGGGACCACAGCCCCTATGGAGACGGTAAAGAAGGCGACAACGAACTCTTTGAAGCCGAAGTATCTTGCTATCACGACCAGTGAGTAGATGACCCAACGACCGACGAATATAAGGACGGCGAAAGAGATTATTGAGATGGCGATGCCTGTAAAGGTCATATTAATAATATATTACAGCTCGATCAGGTTTCATACAAGAGTACAAGTGTACTAAGATGAGAATTTGTTATACTATTAATGCAAATAACAATATATGGAAACGGTTCTAAAAGCGGATATATTCTTTTTTGTCACGACTCTTATGGTGCTTGTTTTGTCTGTGGTTTTTGTCGTGGCGTTGATTTATTTGATACGTATACTCAGGAACATATTTTACATATCAAAGATCGTAAGGAAAGAAAGCGACGAAACAGCTAAAGACTTCTCGGAACTTCGCCATTCTCTGCGTGAAGAAGCCTCAAAACTCAAAGAAGACGTCGACGTTCTTTCGGATCGCACTCGAGAGGAGGGGGAAGAAGTATTGATAAGTTTCAACTCCGCTCACAAAGCGGTCAAAAAAGAAGCGGGAAAGATTTGGAGCTTGTTTACTTTTCTTTTGAGTTTCTTTACAATAAAGAAAGTAGTTAAAAAAATTAAAAGTAAAAAAAAGAAAAAAATACATGGCAAAAAAAACAAGTAGCAAAAAAGAGACTAGTACCAAAAAGTATGTGGCTTGGGGCGCGGGAATCGGGGCGCTGGCCGCGGGAGCCGCGGGAGCTTATTTTCTCTACGGTACCAAAGAAGGAGCCAAAAGGCGTAAGAAGATAAAAAGTTGGGCGGTAAAGATGAAAGCGGATGTAATGAAGAAGCTTGAGAATCTGAAGGAAGTAAACGAAGAAGTCTATAACAAAGTAATAGACGAAGTCGCTTCCCAGTACAAGAAGGTGAAGTCGATAGACCCTGAAGAGGTCGCCGTGCTTGTCGCAGAGATGAAGCGCTATTGGAAGAATGTCAAAAAAGATATTGAACCCAAGGTCAAGAAGAAGACTGCCAAGAAGAAGACTTCGGCCAAAAAGAAAACCGCCAAGAAAGCGTCTACCAAGAAAAAGTCTTAAAACCGAGAGATTAATTAAAAAACCCGTCTCATATTGAGGCGGGTTTTTCATTTTCTAAATCTAGCCCAAAATAACCGGTATGACAATCGGCCGCTTGGCGGTTTTCTGAAGAAGGAATCGGCTGACACTCTCGGCAACCTTTTCTTTTATATAGTCAAAGTCTATGGGATTCATACCTTTGGTATTATCTTCAACCGTCTTTTTTATTATCAACCTGGTCTGTTGCAGAAGGTCTTGAGATTCCCTCAGGTAGACGAACCCTCTGGAAACTATGTCGGGAGACTTTTTGAGTTTACCCGTCTTTGTGTTAACACTTGCTATTACTATAAAGATTCCTTCTTCGGAGAGTAGTTTCCTGTCACGGATTACCACATCTTGCAAGATACCGATTGTAAAGCCGTCAACAGCCAGATCTTCTTCGGCCACGTTTTTCTCCAGTGCCACTATCTTCTGTCCTTTGTTTCTTATCTCGATAACCATGCCGTTGTCCGGAACGATAATGTTCTCCTCCGGAACGCCCAAACCGAGAGCCACGTCTTTATGAATCCTTAACATGTGATGATGGCCGTGTGCCGGGATAAAGAATTTGGGCCTAATCTTTCTGTGTATCCATTCGGTTTCACCTTGATAGCCGTGCCCGGTTGAGTGTACATGGTAATCATCTCCCGATTTGTAGTGAATTATCTTCGCTCCCTGTCGGGAAAGGTTGTCTTTGAGTTTCATTACGGCGTTTTCGTTACCGGGTATGACCGACGAAGACAGTAGAATGGTATCTTTTTTGTTTATTGAAAAATGCTTATGGCTTTTGTTCGACATCCTCATCAAGGCCGCGAAGTCATCGCCCTGAGCTCCAGTTGCCAGTGCAACTATCCTGTCGGGAGGGTAGCTGTGCATGTTATCGGCAGTGATTATGGTCTTTTTATCGATATTTAAAATACCAACCTTTCTTATTATCTCTATATTGTTCTTCATGCTTCTGCCCTCAACAACGACCTTTTTTCCGTAATGTTCCGCTATCTCCATTATTTTGACCATTCGTTCGATTTGAGAAGCGAAGGTTCCGATTATGAGTCGGCCTTTGACGTTTTTTATAATCTCTTCAAGACTTTTGTGTACCAACCACTCCGGTGTCGAAAAACCGGGGTTTTCTATGTTGGTCGAGTCGGCCATCAATAGAAGAACTTTGCGTTTTTTGAATATTTCGTATGTTTTCTCTTCTTCCTCCGTCGGTACCCCGTCAACATGGTCCAGTTTTATGTCTCCCGTTACGACAATGTCTCCATAAGGTGTTTCAATGATGACACCCATGGAGTCGGGGATGGTGTGTGTCACTGAAAAGAAACGTACTCTCAGGTTTCCAGCGCGGATGATGTCCTCTCTTTCCACCGTTTGGATATTCAGCTTGGGGGCATCCGGGAACTCTTCTTGGCGTTTTTGTATCATTACTGTCGTTAGAGACCTTGAGTATATCGGGGGGTTGCCTATCCTCTCCATGAGATAAGGTATCGCACCGATGTGGTCGAGGTGGCCGTGGGTTATGAAGACTGCACGTATTTTGTCTTTTTTCTCTTCGAGGTATTTGGTGTTTGGAAGCAAAAAGTCGATGCCGGGAGTATCTTCATCACGGAACCTGAATCCCATGTCAAGAATGACGATATCATCTCCGTATTCCACGGCGGTCATGTTGCGCCCGACTTCTTCGACTCCACCCAGGGGGATTATCCGTACGGAGTCTTCCAAAGGAGGAAGGCTTTCGGATACCGACGTCTCTTTATCTTGATGTTTTTTCTTTCCGGATCCGTTTTTATTGTTCATTCTCTGGTGAGGATGTCGGGAGTTATTTTTCTTCCTACTCTTTTTTCGTGTTGAAGAATTGGAATAGGGAACGTTCTTGTTTTGTGGGCTTAAGGGCGAATAAGCTCTTCTTCTTTTCTGTGTTTGCTCTTTCATGATCTTGTTTATTTTTAATGTTTGGAATTTTAAAATTAAAGAAAAAAGGACCAAACTCGGTCGGTTTCAATGAACCATTTATGAATCTCCAAAAATCGCTCTTCCGGGGAAATCAAATGACCGATGTTCAAGTCTTGAATCCTGTCGGGAGTCGCATATAGAAAATGGGGGGAGTAAAGAAATATTGCCGGAACGTCTTGGCTTATGGCCTTTTTTATTCTTTGCATTATCTCAGCTTTTTCCTTGGGGTCTTTTTCTTGCCGGTACTCTTCAAGCATCCCGTCGACGGAGATGTTCGTATAAAGAGAGAGGTTCATTCCTGGGTCATTTCTCTCTGATGAGTGCCAGAAAGGGAAGAGGTCAAGGTCTCTGTCCAAAATATATCCGAACAGTAAACCCTCGAACTCTCTCGGACGCAGAACACCTTGATTGAGTTCGTTGCTTCCGTACAGTGCCAGTGTGGTTTTCACACCCAAACTGTTCCAGTTCCTTTGCACCACCTCGGCGGCTTTTTGAAGGTCGCTGTTTGAGACGGTTGAGATTTCGATAGTTAGAATCGTCTCTTCGTCTTTTGTGAAACCTCCAAGCTCTTCATCGTACTTCCAGCCGGCTTTGTTCAAAAGACTCTCCGGTGTCTCAATCTCCACCTCTTCTTCATCTTTTTGGTCTTCAGCCACGACTTCGATTGTCTTTGTTGTAATTGAGGTCGGTATGGGGCCAGAAATTACCGCGCCTTTTCCATTTATCGTCTCGGAAAGAATCTCCTCTCTATCTATGGCCATTGAAAGGGCTTTTCTTACGTTAATATCGGAAAGGGCTTCGTTCTTATTCCTGTTGAGAAAGATGGCAAAGACTCTGGGAAGAGGGGTCTTTTTGATATCGATGTCCGATCGGGTCATTTTTTCCATCCTTTGAGGAGAGAATCCAGCCAGGGCGTCTATCTCTCCTTGCTGGAGAGCGTTCCATGCTTCGCGCTCTTCGTGATAGAAGGGGAAAACGAGGTTGGCGATGTAGGGCTCGCCATTGACGTAGTCCTTGAAGGACCTGAGTTTGTATTGAGTGGGTGTGCCGTCTTCAAGTGATACGGATGAGATCTTGTAAGGACCGGTGCCGACGGGATGGGTATTTAGTGAGCTGAAAGCAAAACGGTTGTTGTCAACTTCATTCCAGAGGTGCTTGGGTAGAATTCCCAAGGTGGTCATCTCGAGAAAACCCGGACGAGGCTCGGGAAGAGTGAACTTGATACTCTTCTCGTCCAAGGCTTCGACATGGATGTTGTTCCAGTTGCCGGCCAGCGTGCTTCTTATAACGGGATCTTTGACCTTTTTGATTGTGAAGACCACATCGGCCGCCGTAACGGAGACTCCGTCGTGGAAGGTGATGTTATCTCTCAGCTTGAAGATGTACTCGGTTTTCTCTTCGGAGACGGAGTAGCTTTCGCTGAGCTCGTGAACCAGCTCGCCTTCGGAGTTGGCCTTTGTCAGTCCGGAGTAAATCAGACTCACCATAGCCCTATCGGAGGCGGTTGAGGCGAGCAGGGGGTTTATGGGTCCGGGTGTACCGACTATTCCCTCCCTGAGGGTTCCGTCATAGGCGGGTATCGTGACGAGCAGGGAAGACTGAATACTCCAAAGAAGAAGGCTTGCTCCCAAGCCCGCGGTGATCAAAAGAGTGAAAAAAATTAATCTCTCCGTCAGAGACATCCGTTTAGATATATTCTCAAGATTTCTTATTCCGGGTATTTTGTAATGTTTCTGTTTCATCTACGAGATCTTTTCACCAAAAAATAGTTATCCATATGGAATATCCAAAAGCTTTTCATTTTCATCTAACGGTAAGTTCGACAAGGGTTTATCAATACGAAAAAATAGAAATTAAATTTGTGTTTTCTCACCTTTATATTAAAAGTGTCGCAAACGCCGAAAGGGCGAAAAGGATGGCAATTATTATTGTTGCATTGAAAAGAATCTTCTCGGAGCCTCTTTTGGTGTAAAAACTTGAGCTGGGGGCGTCACCGCCTCCGAAAGCACCACCGGCACCGGCGTCGGAACGTTGTAGCAGAATTGAGGCTATCAACAAAACCGAAAGAATTATCTGTGTGTATGGCAGAAAGTTTCCCAGAGTTTCCATGTATGGCTAATATAACATATTTTAAGGAGAAGGCAACGGGCCCCTCATATTTCATTAGGATAATACTTTTAAATTGTTTTGCAAGTTCTTTGCGGACATCCGTGATGGAGTTCGGGTGTTTTCGGTTTGTTAATAACACTCTTGAGCCTGTTCGCTCGGAACTATGTTAAAATCGTTTTAATGAAAAGCAGGATGCCCTTTTGGGAAGGAGTGGCCGTCATTGTCGGCACGATAATCGGTGCCGGAATAATCGGAGTTCCTTTCGTCTTCGCTCAGAGCGGTTTTGTTACCGCCACTTTGGTTTTGATACTCATAGGTTCCGCCCTGTTTTTCGTGCGACTGATGTTGGGAGAGGTCATAATGCGTACAGAAGGGGTTTATCAACTCACCGGCTACACTAAAATATATTTGGGTTCTTTTTTCCAGCATCTGCAAGGCGTGATATTGATATCCAGCATATTCGGAACTCTTCTCGCTTATATGATGAGTCAAGGAGATATTCTCTCGGCTCTTTTGGGTGGGACTCCGACAACATGGTCTTTGTTTTTCTATATCTCGTTTTCAATCTTGGTTATATATGGCATTGATGTTGTGAAGCGCTCGGAGCTAGTGATGATTGTGGCCGTCTTTTTCATAATGGTTGTTATCGCCGCGTACTCGGCTCCCGAGGTGCAGATGTCTTTTTTGGGAGAATTTGAATTTTCAAGCATTCTCTTTCCCTTCGGGGTAATAATGTTCGCCTGTGCAGGGTTGGTTTCCGTTCCCGCCGCTTGGAGAGTGGTCAAAAGAGCTGGAAGGGAAGACCTTTTCAAGTCGGTTATCATCTGGGGAGGGATAATTCCTCCGGTCATATATTTCATCTTCGCCTTACTGGTTGTCGGTATAACCGGTCCGGAAACGAGCGAGATTGCCACCGTGAGCTTGGGAGAGGTTATCGGCCCGCATATGGTGATAATCGGTAATGTTTTTGCTTTCTTTACCGTTGCCACTAGTTTTCTGACGATTGCTCTGGCTCAGCAGGACATCTTTCGCCGAGAC
>SKVL01000038.1 GCA_007129455.1 Candidatus Campbelliibacteriota bacterium
CTCGCCAGCCGTTTTTTTTCAAGGTTTTAAACACTCCGGAGGCATAATCTTTGTGATTCTCTCCTATTGAGATAACTTTGATCTGGACCGGTGCCAGCCAGAAAGGGAACACTCCGGCGAAGTGCTCTATGATTATTGAAAGGAAGCGTTCCAAAGAACCGGCAACAGCACGGTGTATCATAACGGGTGTTTTTTTCTCTCCGTCTTTGTCAACATACTCCAGACCGAAGCGTTTGGGCATACCGAAATCAAGTTGGACGGTTGCCAACTGCCACTCTCTTCCAATGGCGTCCTTGAACATGAAATCAAGCTTGGGACCGTAGAAAGCGGCTTCTCCTTCTCCTATCTCGTAAGGCATCTTTTCGGTTTTGGCGATATTTTCCAGCTGTTTTTGCGCCTCCTCCCATTGCTCTTCGGTGCCGATGTATTTTTCGGGGGTGTTCGGGTCTTTGGTTGAGAGGAAGACTCTGTAATTTCCTTTCTCATACATACCCAAAACCGTATAGAACTCTCGTATTATTTTGACCACGTTAAGGATCTCTTCCTTGGCCTGTTCGGGAGTGCAAAAAACATGGCCGTCGTCTTGAGTGATGCTTCTTACTCGAGAGAGACCCAAAAGTTCTCCTTTCTGCTCGTCCCTGTAGACCATCGTGGTCTCGGCGTAGCGCAGGGGGAGGTCTTTGTAGCTTTTTGGAGAACTTGCGTATATCTGAGTGTGATGAGGGCAGTTCATGGGTTTCAAGGCGAACTCGGATTCTTTTCCTTTGACCATCAAAAGTTCTTCACCGAACTTTTCGGCGTGTCCGCTTTTCTCGTAAAGCGCCATTTTGGTTATGTGAGGGATGGTGACCGATTCAAATCCGTACCTTCCTTGTATCTCTTGAATTTTGTCGGTGATCGCTTTTCTCAAAGCCGTCCCCTTGGGAGTCCACAGAGGAAGCCCCGGACCGATAAGCTCGGAGAAGGTGAACAGATCAAGTTCTTTACCAATCTTGCGGTGGTCTCTCTTTTTGGCTTCTTCCATCTGTTTTATGTATTCATCAAGCTCCTCTTTGGTACTGAAAGCCAGACCGTAGATACGGGTCAGCATTTTGTTCTTCTCGTCTCCGCGCCAGTAGGCGCCGGCTATGTGGGACAGCTTAAAGGAATCGGGTGGGATGGATTTGATGTCTTTGGTGTGTCCTCCTTTGCATAAATCGGTGAACCTGTCGGAGGAGTGGAAGGTTATCGTCTCTCCTTCTTTCGCTATCTCTCCTATGAGTTCAAGTTTGTAGGGGTTGTCTTTGAAGTGTTCTCGGGCTTCTTTTTCGGTAACCTCTCTTCCTTTGACCTCACCGAAAGAGGAAAGAAGTTTTTTCATTCTTTTCTCTATTTTCTTCAGGTCCTCTTCTTTTATCGGCTCCTCGCCGAAGTCAAAGTCGTAATAAAAGCCGGTCTCCGTCGGAGGTCCAAGTGCCGTTTTTGCTTTGGGATATAGCTCCAAAACCGCTCCGGCCAGCACATGCGAGAGTGAGTGCCTTATATCATCTATGTTTTCTTTTTCGGCCATGCTAAAGAGTATATCCATTATGTCCCTTTTTGGCAAAGGTTTTCACTCTTCCTCCGGTTCTTTGGTTTTTTCACTGCGGAGAGGTTTTACCACCTCGGCTATCATTGATGTTGTGCCGTTTCTTTTAGACATCTTCCCTTTGATGGCGATACAGTTTTCCGACACCAAGAGGTCTTTGTATTTAGCGAAAACTTCGGGGAAGCAGACGATGTCGATCATACCGGTAAAGTCGGCCAAGGTGGCGAACATCATCAAGTCGCCTTTTTTTGTATAGAGTTTTTTATCCTCTTGGAAAAGACCTGCTATCACGGTCGTAATCCCTTCTTGGGTCTCTTCTTTGACCCTTCTGATCGGGTTGTCGTGTCGCTCGAGCTTGTCTTTGAACTCATCCAAGGGGTGCCCGGAGAGGTAAAGTCCTAAGAGTTCTTTTTCCCAAACAAGGACGTCCTTTTTCTCGGCCGGCGGACAGTCCTCCAAAGAGAGTTCGTCTTTGGGGGCGGTTTCAATACCGGCGAAGAGGGAGGCTTGGTTCTTGTCGGCTTTGGATAGCTCTTTTTTGAAAAGAAGGATCTTATCGATGTTCAAAAGCATCTTCCCGCGCTCTCCGAAAGCGTCCAACGCTCCGCTTTTGATCAAGGACTCCAAGGACTTTTTGTTGAGGTTCCTGTCGTTGATGCGGGTTATGAAGTCGGTCAGCGAGGTGAACGGTCCTCCTGTCTTTCTCTCCTCTATTACGGTCTCCGATATTCCTTTTCCGAAGTTTTTTATGGTGTTCAGACCGAAGCGGATTTCGTCCTTGCCTGTTTTTTGGTCTCTGACGACGGTGAAGTCGGAGAGACTCTCGTTTATGTCCGGCGGGAGAACCTCTATCTTCATCCTTTGGCATTCCGCGACTATTTTGGCAATCTCCTCGACATCTCCGGAGTCCGCGGTTAGAACCGAGGCCATGAATATGGCAGGGTAGTTGGCTTTCATATAGGCGGTCTGGTAAGCAACCCGACCGTAGCTTGCCGAATGGGCTTTGTTGAAGGCGTAAAGCGCGAACGGCTTGATCCTCTCCCAGAGATTGTCGGCGGTTCTTTTGGGTATTTTGTTCTCGACACAGCCTTCTTTGAAGCGCACTTCCTGCTCCTTCATTAGCTCCGTAATTTTCTTACCCATCGCCTTTCGGAACTTGTCGGCTTCCAGCCAAGAGTATCCGGCAAGTTTGATGGCGGTCATCATCACATCTTCTTGGTAAATCAAAAGACCGAAACTTTTCTTTAAGGTTTCTTCCATCGACTCGTGCGGATACTCGATCAGATGAGGGTTGTGCTTCCTCTTTATGTACTCGGGGATGAACTCCATCGGTCCGGGACGATAAAGAGCCACCATTGCGTTTATGTCGTGTATGGTCGTGGGCTTGAGGTCCATTAAAAAATGCGTCATACCGGCACCGTTCAGTTGGAAAAGACCGGTCGTCTCTCCTTTGGCCAGTATGGCGAAGGTTTTCTTGTCATCCAAGGGAATGTTCTCGATGTCTATCTCTTTTCCGTATATCTTCTTTACCCCTTTTATGGCGTTGGCCAGAATGGAGAGATTTTTGAGACCTAAAAAGTCAAACTTGATAAGACCCACATCCTCCACCGAGTGCATGTCGAACTGGGTAATCACTTTCTGCTCCCCTTTGTTGTCATACTGCAAGGGGATGTGGTTTGTAAGGGGGTCGGGGGATATGACCACACCGGCTGCGTGCACGGAGATGTGTCTGGCGGAGCCCTCAATCTTTTGAGCCATGTCCAGTATATCTCGGGCGTCGTTTTCTTCAGTGTACATCTTTTTTAGCTCCGGCACCTCATCAAAAGATTTCTTGATTGTCATCGGCATACCTTGTTTGCCTATTGGGATTAGTTTGGCTATCCTGTCTCCGACGGTGTAAGGGTATCCCAGTGCCCGGGCGACATCTCTGACTGAGCCCCGAGCCATCATTGTTCCGAAGGTACCTATCTGCGCCACTCGGTCTTCTCCGTACTTGTTTTTAACATACCGAATGACCTCGTCGCGACGGTTGTCGGCGAAGTCCATATCAATGTCCGGCGCCGAGGGCCTGTCGGGGTTTAAGAATCTTTCAAAGCGTAGTCCGTACTCCAGAGGGTTAAGGTTGGTGATTCCCGAGAGATATGTGACCAAGGAACCCGCGACCGAGCCCCTGATGGTGGTTAAGATGTTGTTCTCTTTGGCATACTTTAAAATATCGCCGACTATGAGGAAGTAGGTGGAGTATCCTTTGTCTTTTATTATCTTAAGCTCGTAATCGAGCCTTTCCGTGATTTCTTTGGTTTTCTTCAGGCCCCTTTTGGAGATGCCCTCAAAGGCCATCTTTTTGAGCGCGTCGTCATGGCTTTCACCGTTCTTTACTTCCAACTCCGGGAATATCCACTCGCCCAACTTGATCTCAAGGTTACACATCTCGACTATCTTTCGGTTGTTCTCCAACGCTTCCGGCAGGTCCTTGAAGTATCCCAACGCCTTCTCTTGAGAGATGAAGGAGAAGTCTTCGGTGGTGTCAAACTCGCTCTCTTCGGCAACGACTCTGTTTTTCTGGATCGCTATCATTGTCTCTCTGGTGCGGTGATCTTCCGGCTTCATATAGTAGACATCATGCGCCGCGACTATTGGAGTTTCGGTTTCCTTGGCAAACTTGATGAGGTTGTTCATTCTCTCGGGGTGGTTGGGGATCTCCGGATGGTGAGTTATCTCAATGAATACATTCTCTTTCCCGAAAGTACTCTTGTGCCAATGCAAGCGCTCCAGAGCCTCTTTTTTCTGTCCTTCTTTCAGAAAAACCGCAACATCACCGCTGAAGGAAGGAATTATCGAAACAATATCTTGAGAGTATTTTTCCAAAAGCTCAAGGTCCACTCTGGGTTTGTAGTAGAATCCTTCCATAAAGGATTCGGTGACCATCTTTATGAGGTTGCGGTAGCCTTTGGTGTTTTTGGCGAGCAGGAGCAGGCGATGTCTCCGACTGTCCAATCCGGACTGTTTGTCGAAGCGGGTTCTGACCGCCATGTATGCGTCCACTCCGATTATTGGCTTTATATCAGCACTTCGGCAGGCTTTGTAGAATTTAATGGCTCCGTAGAGGTTCCCGCTGTCGGTTAAGGCTAATGCACTCATACCGTCGTCTTTGGCGGCTTCTACAAGCTCCGGTATCTGAGGCAGAGCGTTTAGGAGGCTGTAGTGACTGTGAGTGTGTAGGTGGGTAAACTTTGACATGGGATTATGTATACTATACCAGAGGGTATGGGAATATGAGAAGCGGAAAAAAAAACTTGAAAATGGTGGGAATCGACGAGGTCGGCAGGGGACCCCTGGCGGGTCCCGTTACCGTCTGTGCCGTGTTTGCTTCCAAGGATGTCTTGAGGAGAATAAAAAAGGTTTGTTTTTTTACAGATTCGAAAAAAATGACCCGAAAAAGTCGCGAAGAGATCTTTGAGATTGTCCGAAAAGAGAGAGTTACCGGTCGGGTGACCTATGCGATCTCTTCGGTCTCATCCGGCGTGATAGACAGAGTCGGGATAAACAAAGCCATTTCAGAGGCAATCGGAAGATCGTTGAAAAAACTGGGGGTGAAGGAGGAGATAACGATTCTTTTGGATGGGGGACTTAAGGCGCCCTTTAAGTTCACCCGCCAGAAGAGTATAAAAAACGGTGATTTTGCAGAAGATATAATCGCTTTGGCCTCGGTTTTGGCCAAAGTTCATCGTGACCGGAAGATGATTAAATACGAACGAAGGTTTCCGGAGTACGGATTTGCCTCAAACAAAGGCTACGGTACCAAAAGTCACATTGAAGCTATCGGAAAGAAGGGACTTTGCGGGATACACAGGAGGAGTTTTGTTAAAAATATCATCGATATTCAGTTGAATTGAAGATATCGGCATTTTGTCATTTCAAGGCTTCAGGTCTTGTTATATTTAAAAAATGCGTTATACTACAAACTTATGGTAGTAAGAATGAGATTAAACAGGTCTCAGACCGGCTCTCGCCGATCCGATAAGGGTTACAAGAAAAAAGCCCTTGTTTTGTGTTCGGAGTGCGGTGCGCGTAAATTGCCTCACCGGGTTTGCAATAACTGCGGGACCTACAAAGGCAGAATGGTCATTGATGTCAATGCCGAAGTCGCTCGCCTTGAGAAGCGCAAGAGCGCAAAGCGGGCCGAGAGAGGCGAAGAGACCTCTGATGAGAAGAAGACTGTTGAGGAGAAAAAATAAATAACGGGACCGATTTTCTTATTTACCGAAAGGCATAATTGCAAGAAAACACTTTATTTAGTGTTTTTGTACATTAGTAAAAAATATGGCTAACCGACACCTACTTCGGTCAATTGTCTTACAGACACTGTTTGAATGTGATTTTCGCGACAGAAGCGAGGTGGATTCTCTTGGTGTCTTACGTTGTAACATTGAAGAGTTTGCGCCGGAATTAAGGAGCTACTCTTTTGCAGAAGATATAATCAAAGGTGTTGAAGAAAGGAGAGAAGACCTGGATGACATAATTGGCAAAGCGGCGCCAAACTGGCCGATAGACAGAATTGCGACCGTTGATCGCAATATTTTGCGTATAGGCTTATATGAGCTTTTGTTTTCGGATCACGACGATGTTCCGCCCAAGGTGGCTATAAATGAATCCATAGAACTTGCCAAAACATTCGGAGGAGAGACCAGTGGTAAGTTCATAAACGGTGTTCTGGGAGCCATTTACAAGGAGATGGGAGAGCCTGGCAAAGATGACGGCTCAAGGGATAAAGGAGAGGTTGCTTTGGAAGATTTGCCTGTCCGGAGTCTGGCAGGGGCCGTTGTTTACGCCATTCATGAGGGTGAGGTCTACTTGGCTTTCGTTCATGATGTGTTCGGCCGCTGGACTTTGTCAAAAGGACGCTTGGAGGAAAAGGAAAGTCCCGAAGTGGGAGTAGTCAGGGTGCTTCTTCACGAGTTGGGTGTTGAAACCGAAGTCGAGTGTATTTTGGGCGAAAACGAGTATGTAGCTAAGACGCAAGAGAAAGAGAAAGTAAGGAAACAAGTGATTTACTATTTAAGCCGGTCCGAGTTTGAGGACCTCAGTTTAAAAGATGAAGGTGGCTTGGATGACGCCAAATGGTTCAAGCTCAAAGATATTGTGGATCTTAATTTTTATGATGATATCGTTCCTATAATAACCAAGGCGGTCGGGATCCTTCTGGCGAAAAACAAAACCGCTCCGCAAGAGAAGTAACTATGGATGAAGACAAAAAAGAGATCTCTTTGGAAAACTTTGAAGAACGTATAGGCGTTCATTTTAATGATAAAAGACTTCTTTGTCAGGCTTTTACCCACAGATCTTATATAAACGAGAATAAGGAATGCAAGTTGGGGCACAACGAGCGCTTGGAGTTCTTGGGTGATGCCGTCCTGGAGCTTGTTATAACCGATTATTTGTATCATACATATCCTTCCAAGCCGGAAGGGGAGCTTACTTCTTTGCGTTCCGCCCTCGTCAACACCGTCTCTTTGCAAAGGGTGGCAAAAAGTCTTGAGATCAATGGGAATCTGTATCTCTCCCGTGGAGAGGCCAAGGACATGGGGCGTGCACGTGAGTACATCCTTGCCAATGCCGTTGAAGCTCTGATAGGCGCCATTTATTTGGACCAAGGGTATGATAAAGCGAAGGATTT
This sequence comes from Candidatus Campbelliibacteriota bacterium, assembly GCA_007129455.1. Taxonomy (GTDB): domain Bacteria; phylum Patescibacteriota; class Minisyncoccia; order Phycocordibacterales; family CSBR16-193; genus SKVL01. The sequence goes on from SKVL01000038.1 coordinate 7,245, forward strand.
CATTGAAAGATTCATCTCCATCCGCACTGAAGAGATTGAAAGGAAAAAATTATGGGTGGACGCCAAAAGTTTTTTTCAAGAAAAAGCACAAGAGAAAGAATCGGAGACTCCCGTTTACAGGGTTTTGAAAGAAGAAGGGCCCGATCATGACAGGCATTTCACCTGCGGTGTTTACTTGAAGGACGAGTTGATCGCCGAGGGCGAGGGTCAGTCCAAACAGGAGGCGGAACAAGAGGCGGCAAGTGAGGCGTTGGAAAAGAAGGGCTGGAAGTAAAGGACCCTGTTTGATTAATTTTTATCTATGATATTGAAGAGGCTGGAACTCTCGGGATTTAAATCATTCGCTCAAAAAACGGAGTTGAATTTTAAATTTCCGGTTACCGCGATCGTTGGTCCGAACGGCTCTGGAAAGTCGAACATTGCCGAGTCTTTCCGATTCGTGCTCGGCGAGCAGTCGTTTAAATCCATGAGAGGCAAGCGCGGAGAGGATATGATATTTAGTGGATCGTCCAAAGCTCGCCGTTCCAATTTTGCTGAAATATGTCTCGTCTTTGACAACTCCAACAGGAGGTTCTCCGGTATTGATTTTGATGATGTCAGGATAGGCAGAGTGGTCCACCGAGACGGCGAGAACAACTACTATATAAACGGAAGCAAAGCCAGACTGAAGGATGTGATTGAGCTTCTCTCGGCCGTGCATATCGGTGCTTCCGCCCACCATATAATATCTCAAGGTGAGACCGACAGAATACTCAACGCCAAACCGCTGGAAAGGAAATCAATGGTTGAGGAGGCTTTGGGACTTAAGGTTTATCAGTACAAAAGAAAAGAGAGCGAGAAAAAGCTTTTGAAGACTGAGGATAATCTCAAAGAGGTTAAGTCTTTGAGGAGGGAGTTGGCACCACGTATAGAGTTTTTGAAAGAGCAGGTCAGAAAGGTTGAAAGAGCTCGTGTCATAGAGGAAGATTTGGTCTTGAAGTACCGCGAATTTTTAAGAAGAGAATATGTATACATTTCAAACATGCGACGGAGATTGGAGGCGGAAAAAGAAGAGCCGGAGATCAGACTAAGGGAGGTTGATGAAGAGATAGGACGACTCAAAGAAGAGGTTTTAAGAGACGAGACGGCCGATCGCAAGAACTCAAAGATATTTGAGTTGGAAGAGTCTCAGAGGGGCATTGAGGAGAGGCGAGGTGAAGTGCTAAGGGAGATCGGTCGCATGGAAGGCGAGATCCATTTCCATAAGAATCGACTGAGATATTTGGAAGAGTCTCGAGAGGTGGAGCCTTCGGTTGCTTGGAGCGAAGTCTCTTTCTTTATGAATAGTATGGAAGAAGACCTGACCCGAACTAGAGAGGAGAGTTCTTTGGAAGAGATTCGTCAAACCCTGGAGTCTCTGCGAGGCCGAATTAAAGAGTTTCTGGATTCTTTCGGAGGTGAGTCTTTGGACAGAAAGAATGAAAGAGAGAAGATAGGAGCTGATCTGCAAAGACTGGAGGCGGAAAGAGAGGAAAAAAGGCAGATGATAGAAGGACTCAAAAAAGAAGCGGAAGATTTCAGTGATAAAAGGAAGGCTCTTCAGGAGGAAGTCGCCAAAGACAGAAGCGTCAGCCGACAGGCCGAGAGGAAGATGTTCGAGTGTATGAACGAGCAACAGAGACTCAGGTCTCTTTTGGAGAAGGTGCGTGAGAGGATCTCTCAACTTGAGAGGGTGGATGCCGTTTTTAAATATGAGATTCAAGAAGCAGCTCGAATTGTCGGTTCATTCATTCTTGATTACAAGGACTACGAAGTTAAAACCGAGGACGGGAGAACTCTTTCCGAAGGAGATATAACTGATGAGCCTCGTGAGGGGCAGGAGGGGCGCAGGAAAGAAATAGAGAGACTTAAAATACGCCTCGAAGAGCTTTCCGTAGGTTCACGCAAAGAGATAATGGATGAGTACGAGGAGGTATCGGAGCGTGACGAGTTTCTAGCTAATGAAGTGGCCGATCTGGAGAGATCGATAGAGTCGCTCAGACAGGTGATCGCCGAATTGGAAGAGACGATAGAGAATCGTTTCCAAGAAGGGTTGAGTAAAATAAACACTGTTTTTCAAGAGTTTTTTGCGGACATGTTCGGCGGAGGGAGCGCTTCTTTGAAAAAGGTTCCGATAAAGATAGGGAGAAGGTCTTTGTCGGAGGAGGATGAAATTGAAGATGAAGACGAAGAAGAGTCCGAGAGTGTGGAGGGGTTGGAAATATCGGTCTCACTTCCGCGTAAAAATGTTAAAGGTCTTCTTATGCTTTCCGGCGGAGAAAGGGCGCTCGTGTCCGTCGCTTTGATCTTTGCGATGTCTCAGGTTAATCCTCCCCCTTTTTTAATATTGGACGAGACCGACGCTGCCTTGGATGAAGCCAACTCGCGAAAGTACGGGGCCATGGTGGAGCGTTTGGCGGAGCATTCGCAACTCATTTTGATAACTCACAACAGAGAGACAATGGCCATAGCCGGAATGCTCCACGGAGTGACCATGGACTCCGGCGGAATTTCAAAACTGCTATCGGTCAGGCTGGGCAAAGAGGAGACTTTACAGTAAGAAATATTTCTTGTGACTTAGAGCGTAAGGTAGAGCTTATCCAGACGGTTTTTAGAAAAAACCCGCCGGATATACATCCGGCGGGGTGCGGTTACTTAAGACCTTTTTGCCTTCCTGGACTCGTAGTCCAAGTTGGTGTAGTGGTACAGTAAGGAAAACCAGTCTAATAGGTAACGGCGGTCGGCACTTTTTGTAATCTGCGTTAATGAGCTTTCTTTTTCTTTGATTAACTTGTATGCATACCACCCTTCATTTGTCTCTATTTCTTTCTTTAATTCAAGCAAGAGTCTTTTGCAGTATTTTAGAAAGATCAGTTTTGATAAGGGTATACCTATCAGACATATCAGTATTCCGATTACCAGGCCTACTTTCCATGGAGTTAATTCAGTTTCGAGAATAAAGCCTTCCACTTGCATTATCAAAAAAAGCAGAGAAAGAGCGATTCCTATAAATGTCCAAAGTGGGTAGAGGACCCAGAAGTCGCCGATCATAACCAATAAGCTCCTGACTCTTCTGACGTTTTTCCGTTCACCTTCGGGAAGGTCGTAAATCCAAGTGGGGTTTTTAACCTTACCCCATCTTTTCCAGAATTTTTTCCAAAATATCACAGAAGCAACCTCCTTTTTTTAAAAAACAGTTTTATTTGAATCCGAGCTAACAATATGTGAAAGCAACCGTCTTTGTCAACAAAGGGTTTTTTGGTGCAAAAAATTAAAAAAAATATCAGGTTCGCCACTCGAACTTACAAAGGTCGATCGTCCACATGGTGTTATTTCAAGACATATTTTCCCAAATGTGCAGGGGGTGACCCCCTGACATTTCGGTTGAATTTTCTGTGGGAAAAGTTTTCTTTGATAAAAAAATACAAAACAACCCGAGTGTTTAACCGACGGGGGAGAGGACTTGACCCCGCTCTTTTCTTCACCTAAAAGAGCGGGGTCGGTACACCTTTTGGATATTTTCAAAATTATTGTGGGCGGGAGAGGACTTGAACCTCCACGCCTTGCGGCATCAGTTCCTAAGACTGACGTGTCTACCAATTTCACCACCCGCCCAAATATTTTTCTATGATAACTTAATTTATTTGAAAAATCACCCTTACATTCCTTTTTGAAAATATCTCAAAAGGTCTTGCGAAGCTCCAAGTTTTCGCTTCTCACCTCCACGCCTTGCGGCATCATTCCGAGACTCTCGTGTCTACCAATTTCACCACCCGCCCAAATATTTTTCTATGATAACTTAATTTTTTTGAAAAAGCACTTTTACATTCCCGTTTTAAAATAGCTCAAAAGGTCTTGCGAAGCTCCAAGTTTTCGCTTCTCACCTCCACGCTTTGCGGTATCATTCCGAGACTCTCGTGTCTACTAATTTCACTGCCCGTCCAAATATTTTTTCTTGTCCGCCCACTAGGGTTCGAACCTAGGACCTACCGGTTAAGAGCCGGTTGCTCTACCAGCTGAGCTATAGGCGGATGAACTTTTACCAACTTAAATAAGATTAACCTAATATTTTTATTTTTTCAACCGATATCACTTGTGCCGGGGGCGGGACTTGAACCCGCACGGGCGAATGCGCCCAAGAGATTTTAAGTCTCTCATGTCTACCGGTTCCATCACCCCGGCAAGGGTCTAATGAATACTAACAGCTATTGTACCC
>SKVL01000012.1 GCA_007129455.1 Candidatus Campbelliibacteriota bacterium
CTGGACGCGAACAGACTTGTCGCCTGCTTCCAAGAGAGGCGTTACAGAGAGAAAGTTTTGGAGTCCACCCAAGAGGCGCAGTCTTTGGGTGGAAGAGGCACGCCTTTCCTGCTCATAAACATGCAAACCGTCTCCGGCGCTCAACCATACGCGGTGTTTGAACAGATCATCCAACAACAACTCAACAGATGATCTTTTGATCTTTCCTCGTACAAAAGAAAAACCCCCGCAAGTGCGAGGGTTTGGGTAAGAGATTTTACGTCTTTGCCAATAAAGGTTTTTGGAAGATCACCTCGCCGATGTGACAGACATACCACCGCCAAGGGCTGTGGGAGTAGTTTAGCTCGGCATAAGAGACAGCATCCTCTTTTCGGGTAAAGAACACCCGAGATCTTCCCTGTTGAGGGTTCAGAGGTGTCTGCTCGGAAAGTACCATCCAGTTGCCTTCGGGAGTCAGTGAGAAAAGACCCAAAGATATCAGAAGCCGGTTTATCCTCTCGGTCTTGTTCTTGTTCCCCTTCCGGTCGATGAAATTTTTCCAGTTAACGACCAGATCATCTTTTTTAATGCTGACAACTCCCCTGCCGTAGTTTTCAAAATCGGAAATATACTCGTTCATCGTGCATTTCGCACATCCGACCTCCTCCGACGGTATTGCAAAACTCAAACCGTCGTAAAAAAAGTAGAGATCCTCTGTTCTTTTCGGATATTTCTCCTTGCAAACATAACAGGTCCTTTTCATTTCCCCTCACCTCCTTTTTTTAATGTTCTCCGTTACAATATCTGGCTTGATAGTAATGAAAGGGGTCATATTGTCAAGTTTTTTAAGGACCCCCCTTTCCTTTGCAGAACCTGTGATTTATGTATAAACTGGATAAGGTACGAAGGTTTTTCCGTTTATTTAAAATTAAAAATAAATACCATGGAGAATAATTTTGAAAAAGAACCAATTAAGAACACCGATAAAGAAGAGGGCTCTGAGGAAGAGGTGGAGGATGAGATGGGAGAAGGTATAGAAGACGAACTCTATGATGAGAACGGGATAGAAGAAGAGTTGACTCCGGACTTTAAAAGAGAACTGGACGATGATGAAGACGAGTTCCAAAAAAAGGTAACGGAGGATATGAGCAAAGAGGAGGAAGAAATTGAAGAAGAAGAGGAAGATCAAGAGTCGGATAAGAAGAAGGAAGACCAGGAAGATAAAGATCAACCATTGAGTTAACATGGAGTCGGAAGGGGACCTTACCAAAAAAGAGAATATTGAAGAACGCTTGTCCGCAAAGGAATACGAGAAAGCGTCAGAGGAGCTTATCAAGCAATTCCCTTTGGAGTGGCAAGAAGATATGCACGATGATCTGGTGGAGATAGACGAAGATGACGAAGAAGGCTTGAAAGACTTTTATTTGGCCTTAAAGGAGAGATTCGAAAAAAGAGATGATGCCATAAAACAAAAGTTCTCGGCCTACGGGAAAGAAGAGAGATACTTCAAGGATCATCTGCCTCCGGGTCTTACCAAAGAACTTTTGGAAAGAAACTCCAAGGAATATCAAGAGCTCATAAAGGACATCGCAAGTGATGAGTACAAAAAAGCCGGCGAAGGTCTGTCAGCCATAGTCAAGATAAAAGAGGCCGGGGAAAAACAAGAAGGTCTTGTAAGTCGGGTCTGCTTCAAGAACATCGTAAGGTACGAGAACTACAAAAACGACAACAGTATCAAACAGGAGCTTAAATTGCAGAATGAATGTCTAAAGATAAAGATCCCCGGCAACCGTTGCCGTGTTCCCAAACCGTACTACTACTATATGGATAAATATACTCACTTTTGTGCAATGGAGTACATTGACGGGGGTACAGTTCAAGAGATCCTGGATGAGGAAAAACCTTTGCCGGAGGGCTTTGAAACGGATAAATTCTTCAACGATGTTCTTGAATATCTGGAAGAGATGCATAAAAGGAAGATCTACCACAGGGATTTACATAAAGGAAATATTATGTTAGAGTTTAAAGGTTCCGATCCGGTCATCATTGACTTCGGCAAGTCAATAGATGCCAATGTCGGCTACACCGAGGATCCTTACAAAGAAGGGGGAAGCTACCTGAACGACATAGAGGCGTTGAAAGGTATGCGCACGGAGATGATCTCTTTTATAAATAAGAAAAAAGGAGGATAACATGGAAAACAAACCGAGCGGATATCTTAAAGACAGGTTCAAAGAAACCGTGGAAAAAATGATCGAGACCGGAGCGGAAAAGCAAGGCGTCTCGGGAGAACAGTTCTTTGTTACAACAAACCCCAACAATGAACCCGACGGGACCCTATTTCTCGCCGGGCTAAAAAAGGACGGCAAACACTACGTCCTTTGCACCAAAAGATGACACAAGGAGCCCCATGGGCTCCTTTTTCTTTATAGAGAATAAGCGCTAAAAAAACGGCAACCTGAGTTGCCGTTTTTTTATTCCTTACTTCAATAAAAACTACTCCTCGTGCCAGCTTAAAGGCATGATAGAGCTTACATCCGTCGAATCGAATCCCAAGCCGACAAAGTTTGTTATGTTGGCAAAAGAAGAGTTATCATATGTTATATCTACCGTTCCCAAACCAGTTAAATCAACATTATCGTTAGTAAAAATAACCGATCCAAAAAATTCCGTATTGTTTGTCAATAAAGATTCACCCTCACCACCAACAATAACCAGGCCATATATCTTTGTACCTCCTCCCGTTGACAGTTTAGTATCAGTGACTATTGCCGGATAGTTTTCCATTGCAACAAAACTACCGCCTTTTATCGTTAAGTCTGCCGGAGTAATGATTGAACCCGTAAAAATATCATTTGACTTAATTTTAATATCTGCACCCGAAACCACATCAATATAAAC
>SKVL01000011.1 GCA_007129455.1 Candidatus Campbelliibacteriota bacterium
CCGACAGACAAGCTGTCGGGGTCCTACAAAAATATAGTCGCTTCGCTCGTTATTTAGTGTGATACCCCGACAGACAAGCTGTCGGGGTCCTACAAAAATATAGTCGCTTCGCTCGTTATTTTTGTGGACCTGAGGAGACTCGAACTCCTTACCTCGCCCATGCCATGGGCGCGCTCTACCAGCTGAGCTACAGGCCCTTAAATCAAGACTCAAGGGATTATAACACAAAAACAAAGTTTGAAAAAAGATGCGCGATATAGTATTTTATATTACACGCCCGGGTGGCGGAATTGGTAGACGCGCACGACTCAAAATCGTGTGGGGTAACCCATGAGAGTTCGATTCTCTCCCCGGGCACAAGCTTAAACGAGAAAAAATAAAGGCCGGCATATATCTCTTGATATTTACCGGCCTTAGAAAAGAGCGTGCTTGTTTTCCATATGGCACCAAATTCCGGTTTATTTAGAATGTTAATACCAACATTTTCTCCTTTACAGGAGGCAAGTTCGCCTTCCCCATACAAACAGGACAAAAGGCATAGCCCCCTTCCCCATCAGGATCCCCAATCCAACAAACGCTACAAAATGATGCCTTGCAAAGAGGACATTTAAAACCCCATATCTTCAGGCTGTACTCTCTTCCGCAATTCAAACAATCCTTGAGAGGGTGTTTTAAAATAAACTCTTTCATTATTATCTCCTTTCCGTTAAAAGTCTTAGCTTACCAAAGTCCCCAAGGTCAGCGACCACTTTAGAGAACTCTATAAATCGTGGCATAGATCAAAAGAGAACTCTCAATTCCAACATCGTTACTTACACCCATGCGAGGGTCAAGAGAAAAGTGACCGGCATAAGAAAAAAATTCTTTAACCTCCGTAATGTCGGAGATCCACATGAGGTCAGCACCGCTTTCCATGGCCTTTATCGCCATGGTCGAAATGAGTGATTCAACTGATGTCTTTTGATCTCTTACCTCAACGGTGATAACACCTACCAAAAAACACATCACTTTCGGTATATCTATGGTGACGCGTAAACCCTCCGAGCTTTCAAGGTCTTCTCTCATGAGAACTTTCCGGACGATAAAGTCTCGAGTCGTCAAATCAGCTAAATTAAAAGCCTCCTCTTTTGTAATCTCCACTTTAAGCTTTTTTTCTTCCAGTTCCGAAGCTGCCTCTTCCACGGTTTCCCAAGCGGTTACCTCAAAAGAAACTTCTTTTTTGAAGCTATCAATTATTAGGATAACAAGAATACCAATCGATAAAACCGCCATAAAGGTCATTGCCGTTAAAAAAAGGACTTTTTTTCTGTTTTTCATTAGGCCCTCCTGCTGTTTATGATTTTTTAAAAGAACCAACTGTTTTTCAAATAATGTTCTTTTTTATAAAGATTGTCAAATTAAACCTTAGTGAATTCAAACAGGCCAATACCGCTCCCGAATCAAGTCCATAAACACAAATACGGGAGATCTAAAAAACAAAAAACCCTACATAAAAGTGGGCTAAAGAGTTGCGGTGAAAAGATATTCACCGCTCCAAGAGATTCGTTTTCCAAATCTCGAGGAGGGAGATTTTTGCACTTGAAGCGCAAAGATCGGAGTCCGAATCTCTTTTTCCCTTTAAGCCCACTCTCATACAGGGTTAATATCCGAGTATCATTACTTGCAAGATCTGTAAATCTAGATTACACGAATATACATTCAATTTTTCTCAAAGAACACCCTTTTTCGCCCTGCCGTTTGTTTCCGTATGGGCTCATCAGTCACGCTCTCGGCGTGAGAAAGTGGGAGATTGTCTTTTTCAAGAAAACCTCCCTTTTTTTGTTCTAAAGAGAAAAAGGAAGATAGTTACCTTACTATCTCCCAAGATCCATCGGGTTGCCGGCAAGCGGTTCCGTAGGCTTGCTTAGTCTTACCGCCAACCTTAACCTCGGTGGTATACTCACGACAATACCGGGTCTCGGCAGAGGTCGACTCTTCATATGTCCTGGTCGGGGTTACGGTGTAAACCGTTCTCGTATCCGGGTTGTACCACTCTGAACTGGCACCTGAAGGCTTATGTTCAAGAGTTTGAGCCATTCTTTCTCTGTCCCTACGATCCATTCGGTCCATGTAACTGCCGACATAACCGCCCAAAGCGGCACCTGCAAGCGTCCCACCTATAATGGCGGCGGTCTTCCCGTCACCTTTTCCAATTTGAGACCCTATCACCCCTCCGGCTACTCCGCCGATGACGGCTCCACCCAGGGTGTTTCCGGATCCATGACTGCAGCCGCTTAAAGCAACCGCTAACACAAATGTAAAAATGATGAACCTTTTCATATTTCCTCCTCTGTTGAAGTTTAAATTTCCTTTTACCGCCCCTTGAAGCCACTGCTCTGAACGACCTCAAGTGGCGGTAAAATGTCAGGAGAAAAAATATTCTTTTTTCTCTTTTCGATTTTTAAAGAACACCCTTTTTCGCCCTGCCGTTTGTTTCCGTATGGGCTCATCAGTCACGCTCTCGGCGTGAGAAAGAGGAGACTCTCTTAAAATCAAGAGAGTCTCCATTTATTAAATATCTTCCGTCTTTATGACAATGAATCTTGCGGAAAAAAATTCTTCTCTTCCATCAACCTCTCGTCCATACACCTTATTGAAAACACTAAAACCGGACGTTCTTCTAACCACTTTTGAACTAACGTTGGTCAATTGAGCGCTACCTCCGAGTTTTTCCGCTTCGTTGTCAGCACGAGTGATGATTTCATTCATTCCAAAATCCGAAGAAGTAGCTCTAATCAAAAAAAAAGCAATAACATTCTCATCAGCGGTTTTTCTTATACTAACCTCGATCCCTTCTTTAGGGGTTTTTAGATAGGTTATCGTTGCTCCAATGATTAACCCAAGACACAAGAAAACCAAACAATTCAACAGTACTTTTTTATTCATAATCTCTTCCTCCTTCCAATTAAGATAGTTAATTTTTGCCAAAATGAAAAACCTTTTATCTAGAATCACTTACGAATATAAGGTTACACACAGTTTGGCATAGGCTTTTCAAAGAACAATTCTTTGTCTCTCCCCAACAAAAAACGGCCGCAAACTTCTTTCCACTCAAGTAAGAAAGTTTACGACCGTTTTTTGTTCGTATAATAAGATTACCGCAAAACAGAACAAAATGCTTTGTCCGTCTTTTGACTCCCTCCTCAAGGACTTAATTTTTATTTATTTTTTAAAGAATCTTTATTTAACTTTTTCTTTTTTAGACAGTATCATAGTTTTTTCTATCTGTCAACTACTTTTGAGTTATTAATATACAAAAAACCCGAATATTAACGCTTTTTTATATTTAAAGATTTAGCCTCTTAAAAATGACTATTTTAAATGGAATCTTAAGATAAGAATATTTTCTTTTTCGCCCTGCTATGCACTTTCAATACGGGCTCATCAGTCACGCTCTCGGCGTGAAAAAGGTGAAAGAGTTTTTGAAATTGAGGCACTCTTCCGAAATCACCTCATTGAACCATAAGGTCGGCTTTAATATTAAAGCCGACCGAGAAAGAAATAAGAACACCAATGTTTCATATATTTAATATTCCAATGACGTCTTCGCCATCCTTTTCCGCTCCAAGACATCTCTGGAGGTGAACCCAAGCTCTTCCCATGTAACGTTGCCGTCTTCTATTATCTCATGAATACGATCAGCGTAATTTTCAGCTCTGGAGGGAAGTATAAGAATCCAATCAAAGTAACGTTCTGCGTTTTCCTTTTTTATAAATCTTTCCCGCTCCACAACGTCTTCGGAAGTGAATCCCGCCTCTTTCCATGTCACGTCGCCACTTTCGATCATCTCATAGATGTATCCGGTATAAATTTCCACAATAAACGGGCTGGTAATCATCGATTCAAAATATTTCCTAATGTCATCCACCCTCACCTTCCGTTCCTGGCTCATAAGATCTTCGGAGATGAATTTCTGTTTTTCCAAGACCATATTATTTGTCTTTGCTAGTCTCTCCAGCTCCACAACGTCTTCGGAAGTGAACCCCACCTCGTCCCATGTCACGTCACTTCCTTCTATTATCTCATGGATACGATTAGCATAACGTTCAGCCATGGAAGGTAAAAAGGGTATTCTTCTAAAGAAAAATTTTACTGCTTCTATTTTTGCCAGTCTCCCCCGCCCCACAACGTCTTCTGAAGTAAAATCGAGTTCTTCCCATGTCACGTCACCGCTTTCTATTATCTTTAGAATATTACCGGCGTAATACTCCGCGCCATAAGGATAAACAACCATTTTCTCGAAGCCGAGTTCCGCCAACCTGACCTTCGCCAAACGCTCTTGATTTAATACATCATCTGAAGTAAAACCCAGGTCTTCCCATGTCATAAGACCATTATCCACTCTTTCGTGAATCAGTCTCGCGCGATTATTAGCTCCGTAAGGATGCTCCGACATTGTTTCAAATTCCATCTTCGTATCCTCAATCATCGCAAACTTGCTCTGTCTTCTTTCATCATAAAAATGAATAGATAGAAGCAACAAAGCAATGAAAAATAAGACAATCAATGAAGATCTCAGCCTCATAGCCTCCCCCTCTTTTTTTTAATTTTTAACTCCAATGGTCGCCGGACTCTCACCGGCCGTTAATCCACCATCCCTAGGTGACTTCACACAAAGAGTTTTATTATAATTTTTATCTTAATTTAAATCATTTGATAAGCTTGCTAAAGAGATCGTTTTAACGATTCAAAAGACAGTAAAAAATAAGAGAAATTTATGTCCTCACTCCTTTCCTTCTCCCGTTGAAATAGATTGCCAACAGGTTTTTGGTTTTTAAAGAACACTCTTTCCGATAAATACTTTTTTAAAATATTCATTGGAACAAGGGTTTCATTTTACGCACCCATAAACACTTTCCTACAAAATACATTAAAGTGACCCTCCCTAAAGCCAATATATAACAAATCAATGAAATGTCAAAAAACAAATCAAGCCTTCAAAAAAAAGGCGTCGAGGTCATCGACACCTTTTAGTTGGTTTAGAGGTTAATTTCTTTTAGGTGGAGACCTTTACTTGCTAGGCTTTTGAAATAATGAGGCTTTTCTTCTCTATCACTTTGCGAGTTTGAGACAATTTCATAGAATTTTCCGTCACTAAGATTAACTTTTTTTAACTTTGCCACTTCTTTTTTAGGGATGAAATAAACATACCTGTAATCCCTGTTCGAAAAAATACCCACAGGACTTTGATATAGAATTTTCCGACCTTCCACCTCCTTGATCACCTTCGGCACCTCACGAAAAGTGGTTGAAAAAACATACCCTACCCCTTGAAGCTGTTTGGCTCTTTCGATATGTTTGAAACTTACCGAAAAATCTCCAAGATTCCTTCTTGGCACTTCCTCGCCTTTATTGGAAACTAGCATAGAAACCCCCTTGTCTTCCGTTTTAAGATTAACCTCTCAAAAAACAACTTCTGTCGGCAAGAATAACCCAAAAACCCATAAAAAACAACAGTAAATAAAAAAACGGGACTTGCCCGCTCCGTTTCGTCGCTCTCACGGTTTTCCTTTTAACCTTTGAGTTTTCTCCATTTACCAGCGGCCCTCTCTCGTGCCAGCTGCTTGGATATTCTGGCGTTTACATCGGCGAACCTCTTCATGTCGAAATGCTCGGTCTTCTGTCTTTCTTTCTCCTCCTCGGCTATCCTTCTGGCTTCCTCGGCTTTCTCGGCATCTATCTCAGGCGCTCTCTCGGCGGTATCGGCCAGAATAACAACCTTACTTCCAGGCATTACCGCCAAAAAACCTCCGGAGACGGCCATCAGCTCGAAATTTCCATCTTTGTCAGTAATTTCAATAACTCCGGGCAATAGGCTGGCCACGATTGGAATGTGTTCGGGTAAAACCGTGATTTCACCTTTTTTAGTGGGGACGGTAATCTTATGTATTTCATCGGTAAGAACCGTCCTTTCCGGCGTCGTTATCTCAAACTTCATCTTTTTAACAATAGCGGACATTTTTATATTTATTTTGAACTTACAACCTCATCTATATCACCTTTCATATAGAACTCTCTCTCGTTTATCCCGTCATGCTTTCCTTCCAGTATCTCTTTGAATCCTTTGACCGTGTCGTCTTTCTTTACATAGCGACCAGCTTGCCCCGTGAAGGCCTCGGCGACAAAGAACGGTTGAGACAGAAATCTTTGAACCTTTCTGGCACGCCCGACGGTCAGTTTGTCCTCGTCGGAAAGTTCTTCCATCCCCAAAATGGCAATAATGTCCTGGAGATCCTTGTATCTTTGCAGGACTTGTTGTACACCCCGGGCGACATTGTAATGCTCCTCTCCAACGACAGTCGGGTCAAGCATCGTCGAGAAAGAGTCAAGCGGGTCAACCGCAGGGTAGATTCCCAACTCAGCCAAGCTTCTGGCCAAGACCAAGGTGGAGTCAAGGTGTGTGAAAGTGGTAGCCGGTGCAGGATCAGTTATATCGTCAGCCGGTACATAAACAGCTTGAAAAGAAGTGATTGAACCGTTACCCGTTGAAGTGATGCGCTCTTGAAAGACCCCCATGTCACTGGCGAGTGTCGGCTGATAACCGACCGCCGAGGGCATCCTACCGAGCAAGGTTGAAACCTCCGCGCCGGCCTGTGTAAATCGGAAGATGTTGTCCAAGAACAACAGCACATCCTGCTTTTTCTCGTCCCTGAAGTACTCGGCGATGGAAAGGCCGGTAAGACCCACTCTGGCTCTTACTCCGGGCGGCTCGTTCATCTGCCCGAAGATCATTGAAACTTTGTCTATCACACCGGACTCTTTCATCTCATTGTACAGGTCGTTACCTTCGCGGGTTCTCTCACCGACTCCGGTAAAGACCGAATACCCTCCGTGCTCTTTGGCGATGTTGTTTATGAGCTCCATGATGACAACCGTCTTTCCTACTCCGGCACCCCCGAACATCCCAACTTTTCCTCCTTTGAGAACAGGGCAAATAAGATCGATGACCTTGACTCCCGTCTCCAAAACCTCGACTTTGGTGGACTGTTCGACAAACTCTGGCGAGGGGCGGTGAATCGGATACCACTTTTCCGCTTTCACTTCTTCCCCGTCGTCAACCGGCTCCCCTAAAACATTCAATATCCTCCCCAAGACACCCTCTCCAACCGGGATGCTTATACTTTTACCTGTACTTACAACTTTATCGCCCCTCTTGAGTCCATCGGTCGAGCCCATCGCAACGGTTCGGACAACTTTTGAACCCCTATGCTGTTGAACCTCAAGAATGAGTTTCTTTTTATCTCCTTCCAAATCTCCGAAATCAGCCAATATCGATGTCTCCAAAGCATGGTTTATCTCTGGCAAATCGTCTTCAAAAACGACATCGACAACCGTTCCGATTATCTGAGAGACCGACCCTTTGAGCTTTCGGGAGGGGTCTCCTTCTTTACCTTCATATTTTGTCAGAGTTTTGACGTTTTTTTCTTTTCCCATGATTGTTAATTATTTTCTAAAATCGATTAAATTACTCTTGTGCCAACGCGTTGAATCCCGCGGATATTTCCGAAATCTCATTGGTGATACCGGACTGTCGGGCTTTGTTGTATGTCAACTTCAACTCCTCTATCATCTCTCCGGCGGCGTCGGTCGCCTGATGCATTGTCGACATTCTAACGCTGTGCTCTGAAGCATTTGATTCAAGCATGGCTTGAAATATCTGAGTCTCAATCAAGCGAGGCAAGATGTCCTCCAGAACCTCTTTCGGGCTAGGTTCAAAAAGATACTCCGCACCACGTAAGGCTTCTCCGTTGAGCGTATCAAATTCATCACTTTTATCAAAAGAACTTTCCACTTCACCCAAATATTCATCATTACCGATTCCACTTACGGGCAGGAGTCTCTTCATCCTGGGAAACTGTCTCGCCGAGCTCATGTAGTCAGTGTAGGCAATATAGACAACATCGGATCTTCCGCTTAAGAAGCCGTCCATCACCGCCCAAGCAACCGGCAAAACATCCTCAAACTCCGAGATAATGTCCTCTTTGGGAAACTCCCTTTTTATCTCATATCCGTAGTATCTGTTAGCAATGTAGCCCTTTTTGCCCAGAACATTCAACCTGACGTCCAACCTCCCTCCAACATTTTTTTTATAGTTTTCAATAACTTGATGCATTTTGTTGACAACATTGAAATTGAAACTTCCACACAGACCTCGGTTAGAAGTTATGAGAATAACTTCAATACTCTGAGGTTTCTCCACAACTGGTGAGAAAAAAGGATGAATCACTTCATTACCATGAAAGGTTCCAGCGATATTCGCGACCGTCATCCACCCCAAATTAGCATACCTTCTGGTCTTTAAAACCGAGTCGACAGCTCTCTTCATCTTGGTGGCAGCGACCATCTCCATGGCCCGGGTTATTTTCCGGGTGTTCTCTATTCCTCTTTTTCTTCTTTGTATGTCTTTTATTCCGGCCATGTTTTGTTCAAATGAAGTTTTTGGAAATACCTAAACTCGAGTTTCTTTATAGTTTTCCAAAACTTTTTTTATATTCTCCCCCATCTCTTCATCCAGCTCGGCTTTCTTCTTAATCTGAGTCAAAGTCTCGGAAGCGTTGTTCTCGGCAAATTCGTAAAGGCCTTTTTCAAACTCTTTTAGGTCTTTAACCTCAACATCGTCCAGATACCCGTTTATGAGTGCGTAGAAAATGAGAACCTGGCATGAGACATCCAAAGGAGAGTACTGATCTTGTTTTAAGATCTCCACCAACCTCTCCCCCCTATCAAGTTTTTCTTTGGTCTCTTGGTCTATGTCGGAACCGAACTGAGTGAAGGCGGCCAACTCACGGTACTGAGCGGCCTCCAGCCTCATCTTACCGGCAACCTTTTTAACGATCTTCAGCTGAGCGTCGCCACCCACTCGAGAGACGGAGTTTCCAGCATCTATGGCTGGGCGGTTTCCTTTGTAGAAAAGCTGTCCGTCAAGGTATATCTGTCCGTCGGTTATAGAGATAACATTGGTGGGAATGTAAGCAGAGACATCGCCGGCTTGGGTTTCGATTATGGGGAGCGCAGTGATGGAACCGCCTCCATAGTCATCATTCAACTTACATGCCCTCTCAAGAAGGCGGGAGTGCAAATAAAAAACATCACCCGGGTAAGCTTCTCTTCCCGGCGGTCTTCGCAGAAGGAGTGATATCTCACGGTATGAGACAGCGTGCTTGGAAAGGTCGTCGTAGATAATAAGGACGTCTTCACCTTTATCAAGGAAGTACTCGGCAATCGCACAACCCGCATAAGGGGCAATAAAGATGGTTGAAGCCGGGTCACTGGCGCCGGCCACTATGACGGTCGTATAATCCATCGCACCGTGATCTTCAAGCTTTGAAACTATACCGGCGATCTTTGATTCCTTCTGACCGATAGCCACATAAATACACTTGATGTTCTCACCTTTTTGGTTGATGATCGTGTCTATGGCGATAGCCGTCTTGCCAAGCTGTCGGTCTCCTATTATTAGCTCTCTTTGCCCTCTTCCGATCGGAACCATCGAATCTATGGCTTTTATCCCGGTCTGCAGGGGCGAACTCACCGAAGCCCTCTCAATGACCCCGGGAGCTATCTTTTCAATGGGGCTTGTTTTTTTCGAAGATATCTTCCCCTTACCGTCTATCGGCTCACCCATCGGGTTCAAAACCCTGCCGACGACATCCTCACCAACCGGAATCTCCAGAATCCTGTCCTCCCTTACGACTCTGTCACCCTCTTTGATGAGAGAGCTGTCTCCCAAAACTATGGCGCCGACCTCGTCTTCCTCAAGGTTTAGAATAACTCCGTAGACGCTCTCACCTTTTGAAGTTTCAAACCTTATCATCTCCGAAGACATAGCCTCAGATAGCCCAGAGACCCTGGCGATCCCGTCACCGACTTGCAGGACACTACCGACATTTTCCTCAACCGCCTTGGGTTTAAATCCTTCTATCTTTCCTTTAATCTGCTCTACTATTTGATCTTTTGTCTTGGGCATGTTAATTGATATTTGAATGAGTTTTTAATTTTTAATTTAAAATTCAATATGAAATGACTTAACTTACTATAAGTTCTTTGAGCTCCTTGATGTCCTTTTTCAAACTGGCATCCAGTACCTTATCTTCATACTCAACTATCGCTCCGCCCAGTATCTCTTCATCTATCTCATTTCGGACATCAACCCGAGAGGCCCCGGTTCTTGATATTATGTACTCTCTCAAAACTTCAACAGCCTCTTCGCTTATCTCATAGGCTGTCACAATCTTCGCTCCAACCACTCCCTCTTTTCGGTCCCACTCTTTGCCAAAGATTTCCAAAATCTCATCCATCTTGCCGAAATCACCATTTTCAAACATTGTTTCCACAAACTTCTCCAGAACCTCGGATGTCTTCTCCTCGGGAGCGAACTCCAAGAGTTCATAAAGCGCTTCGGCATACTGTTTGGATTTGAATTTCATGGGACTATCTATTGGGAGCAGTTCTTTTGTAGAGATCCATGCTCTCTAAGGCCTCTTTGAGAACGGCCTCGTTTCGCTTTTTGTCCATCTCATTCCTCATAACCTTCTCGGTAGCCAAAGAAACGAACTCCGACGTCTTTTCTTTTATATCCTCTATGATAAGCTCTCTTTCTTTAAGAACGCTTTCCTTCTCTCTCTTGATAATCGCTTCGATATCCCCTTTAGCGTCGCCGACCGCTTTTTGCCTCTTTAAATCACTTTCTTTTGCCGCCTCTCTGACAATCAGGTCCGCTTCCTTTCGAGCATCTTTTATCGTCTTCCGGTAATCCTCCTTGGCCCTTCGGAGAGAGTCCTCGGACATTTTAGCATCCTGCAAACCCTTTTCTATCTCATTACTCCTCTCCTGCATATTCCGAGTCAAAGGTTTGATGGCGAAATAATAAAGGACCGTCAAAACCAC
>SKVL01000045.1 GCA_007129455.1 Candidatus Campbelliibacteriota bacterium
AAAGAGAGTCTTGATGAGGAAATATATATGGTGGAGTCCTTGATAGATAGACTGGAGGAAGCCACCGGAGAAATAGATACGATAAGGAAACTGGAGAAGATAGACCCGGAGCTTTTGAAGAAATATTCAAAAGTGTACTTTTTAAATGAGAACTACGAACCTGCGGGATTGGTTGAAGTACCGGAGCGGTTTTTGCCACCAACCAAAGAGGAAGCATTTTTTCACAAACAAGCTTGGCCCTTTTTGCTTGAGTTACTGGAGGCGGCCGAAGATGATGGTATAGATCCGAGGATCGTCTCCGGTTACCGTTCTTTTGAAGAACAGATGGAGCTTAAAAATCAGTATAATGTGATATACGGAGCGGGAACCGCCAATCGTTTTTCGGCCGATCAAGGGTATTCGGAGCATCAGCTCGGAACCGCAGTGGATTTCAGCACCAGGGAACTGGGAGGAGCTCTGTGGGGTTTTGAGAAAACCGAGTTTTATGAGTGGCTTAAAGAGAACGCTTACAGATACGGCTTTATTATCTCTTATCCGGAGGGCAACACTTCTTATGTATTCGAGCCGTGGCACTGGAGATTTGTCGGTATCAGTTTGGCCAGCAGGCTTAATAGGAGAGGTGAGTATTTCTATGACATGGATCAGCGCGATATAGATGAATACAGACTTTATCTTTTTGACAGATAAGAATCAGGAGTTCTCCGATCTCCGACTCGTCTTTTATTCATGGGTATAAAAATATCAAGACAGTCCATTACCGCCGGCGTACTAGTTGCGTCCACGATAGGTTTGATGGTTTTGGTGTTCGGAATATTCGAGGACGCGGTCGGACACGGTATTGCAATTGCGTCACTGGCGGCGACAACGACCATAGTTGTTTTTCAGTCTCATTCCAGAGCCGGCCGACCGATGACCATCGCTTTAAGTTACACCTTGGCGGCGGGTATAGGGGTCGTCGTAAGTCTCTTGATAGCCGAGTTCACTCTTTTACAGGTTGCAGTCGGAGTTACCTCTCTCGTTATTCTTTTGGCGGCTTTTGACAGAATGCATCCGCCGGCCGTCGCTTATCTTTTCGGATTTATACTGGGTGGTTACGGCGCAGCTCACTTTTTTATGACATTGTTGGCTTTGTTGGCCTTTTTTGTATCTTTGGCGGTCATTGTTTTTATCCTGGAAGAGATTGTATTTTTTCTCGGTCTGTCGGAGAAGGGGGCAAGGAAACCGAAGCCCGAAAGCATTTTGGAATCGATTGAATGGTTTGTTGACAGAGTAGTTCCTTTCGCTCTTGTTTTGCTTTTTGCCTCCGTCTTGTCTCAATTTTTGTATTATGATTATCTTGAGCAACATGAGATGCTTTTTTGTCTTTTGAGTTCTTTGGATTGGGCGATAATCGTACTCTTGGTAATCGATCTCGGTTTTAAATTTAAAAAAGCAAAGACCGGTATGAAGTTCTTGCAGGAGTATTGGCTCGAGGTGATCGCGGTGTTGCCGTTCTTTGTGGTCTTCAGAGCTTTTGAAGGTCTGGCTATTTCGCTTTATTTCTTAACCAAAGGCTCGGTTAATATTCCCGTAGGATCCCAAGCTCTTCTCAGATTCTTGCGCCCGATGGCTCGGTTCCCGCGCTTCATCAGAATGCTTGATAACTTGGACTCGCTGGCAGGTTTCAGTAAAAAATAGAAGAATCTTAACTTAAGTTTTCTGTTTTTAATGCTCTTGTGTTTTAATGGCTCATACCATGATTTCTTTTTCTTCAATAAAAAAGATTGATTTTCAAAAGTTACGCAGATTTTACGAGCGCTACGAGCGATATCTCATTCCCGGGGCGCTTCTTTTCGGTGTCATTACCGATGTCATACTGTTCAGCTCTATTAATTTCAAATTCGTTTTTTTGATATTAACTCTGCACTTCATCGCCTCCGGTACGACTATTGCTTTCATTCATATTTACGACGAGGGGTTTTTCACCTCAAAAAGTTTTAGGATCTTGAGACTTTTTGCTCCTTTGATCTTGCAGTACACATTCGGCGCCCTGCTTTCGGCATCCTTGATATTCTATTGGTTCTCAAGTTCATTTTTTGCCAGCTGGCCTTTCATAATCATTATCATCGTCTTGATGTTGTCCAACGATCTGCTCAAGCGGTACTATCTTTGGTTGAGAGTTCAGGTCGGTGTCTACTTTTTTATATCTTTTTCACTCTCGGTCCTCATTCTTCCTTTCATCTTGGAAGAGTTGGGGACTCGAATTTTCTTTATCGGGGGACTGTTGAGTCTTCTTATCATTATTTGCTATCTTTTCGGTCTTTCATTTCTTCTGCCGGAGATCAAAAAAAATGAAAAGCAATTCGCCATGATTATAGGAGTGCTTTTTTTGACCATGAATGTGTTGTATTTCACGAATGTGATTCCGCCGGTTCCGCTCTCTCTCCGGGAAGCCGAGGTTATGCATTTTATCCAAAGGGACGCCGAGGGGTATCGGGTTTTGGTTGAAGAGAAGAGTCTTTGGGTAGAGTTATTGCCGACCGATCGAATCCATATCGTAAGAGGCGACAGAGTTTATTTTTTCTCTTCAGTTTTTGCGCCGGCTCGTTTGGAGACGGATATAGTTCATCGTTGGCAGTACTATGACAAGAGTCGAGGAAAATGGATTGATAGGAGCAGGATAGGCTTTCCGATAGTCGGAGGTCGTGACGGTGGCTACAGAGGTTACTCTTTAAGCGGGAATGTTTTTGCGGGTCGGTGGCGGGTTCTTGTGGAGACCTCACGCGGGCAAGTTATCGGTAAAGCTAGCTTCACCGTTGTGGAAGTTGACCGAAAACCGAAGTTGTCGGAAGAGAGAAGGTGAGAAGGGCTGTTGATTGCCTGTATTTTAA
>SKVL01000055.1 GCA_007129455.1 Candidatus Campbelliibacteriota bacterium
AGGGTAAACGAGAACTACTCACGGGTCTTAAGTTCATCTTATAAAAAGAAGAAGGAGCTTGAGAGGGTCATAACGTCAAGCGACCCCAAAAGACAGCTTAGGCTCGGCTACGGCATCGTGAGATCGGGAAAAAGAATAGTTAAAAGCAAAAGAGGCTTGAAAGAGGGTCAAGAGCTCGGTATCATGGTCTCAGACGGTGAGATTATTTCAAAGATAAAAAAGATAAAATAAACATATGGCAAAGAAAAAAGAAAAAGCGGATCTGAGCAAGAACCTTTCCCGGCTCTCGGAGATAGCGGAGTGGTTTGAGAGCCAAAAAGAAGTTGACGTTGAAGAGGGTCTTAAGAAGATCAAAGAGGCCGCCGAGTTGACTAAAAAAAGCGGACAACGTTTAAAAGAGATCGAGAACGAGTTTGAAGAGATAAAGGCCGACATCGAAAGAGAGCTTGGGGAGAAATAACATTAAAAATGTTGGAATTTTTGGGACTTTTCATTTTTTTGGCCGGATTCATCATCGGACTGGGCGCCGTCTCGGTAATAGACGTTCACGGATTTCTCGGTAGAAATTCCTCTTACTGGACGGAGACGACCATAAGGGCGCACAAAGTGACCAAACCGCTGATCTGGTTGGGAACGTCTTTAGCGATCGTGGGGGGCTTTATCTTTTATTTTACACACACGCTCAACTGGGTAACCGCGGTCCACGCCTCAGTCGCGGGAGTTTTGGTGATCAACGGTCTGTTCCTTTCTTTTTATGTAAGCCCCTATCTCTTGAAGCGAGAAAGAGAAGGAAGAGAACGAGAGCTGTTGCCCGATAGACTGCAAAAGCTGATAACCTTGAGTTTCGTTGTGTCTTTTGCCGGCTGGTGGGGTTCTTTAGGACTTCTCGTCTACTACCTCATTCACTATGTATAAAAAAAGACCCTCAACGATAACGGTTAACGATCTGATGCAGAAAAACTACACCTACCGACTGACCGAACCGGAGGGGGGGAACTTTGACCCGGAGTTCACTCCCGATCTCACTCCCAAAGAGATGCTCGAGATGGGTGTCTTCGGAGGAAAGTACATGACCGACTGTAAGGATGAGTTCCCGCGCTCTTGGTTTGAGAGGGCTAAGCTGTGCCCGAAAAAGCACGACCCCGAACTCAATTACTTCAAGATTAACGCAAGCCAACCCCTCTCTTACTGGAGAGAGAAGGGTTGGATAAACGAGGAGCACGACCCTCGGGGGTGGTTTCAATGGTACTCTAGGTACTACATGGGACGGCGTCTTCCGGAAGAGGACCAAAGACAGATAAAAAGGTGGCGACAGATGCGCCGGCATGTGGCACAAATCGCCCACAACTGCAGACCGAAAGACCTCGACTGCCGAAGAAAACAGCGCCAGGCCCTTTTGCACTGGGCCTACGACCCACGCGAAATTTAACCGGTAAATTTCTGTCAAATTTTCTTCATTGGAGGCCATTTTTTTGATATAATTGGGGGATGGATAAGGAGAAACTCAGGGATTTCATTGAGAAAAGAAAGCACTTCGTCTGGTGGGTAAAAGACCACGCCGAGCTTTCTCCGGAGTCTATCGTTGAAGCGACCTTGAACTACGGAGACTGGGATGACGTGCAAGAGCTTATAGCTATCTTGGGAATGGAGAAGGTGGCCGACATATTCAGGAAGAACTCAAAACCCTCCGAGATGGGGAGGCAAAATTACGACGTTAAAACAAAGAATTACTTCGATCTTTATTTTGATAAACACTGCAAACAAAATGCATAAAGACATACTTACCGAAGAACAAGTAAAACTGTTGCCGACTGTAAACAAATTTATGAAGGATTTCTTTTTGGTTGGAGGAACAGCTATAGCTTTACAAATAGGACATAGAAGATCGATCGATTTCGACCTGTTCTCCGAAAAAGATTTTAAAAATGCTCATGTAAGAAAAAAAATAATTGAAGACGGATGGAAAATAGAGAAAGTTTTCAAAGATGAAGACGGGCAGTACACATTTTTCATAAATGGAGTTCAGATGACTTTTTTCCATTATCCTTTTGAAATTGATCTCGAAGATCATTCTGAAAATTTGAGAATGCCGAATCTCATTACCTTGGCCTCAATGAAAGCTTACGCTCTCGGCAGAAGAGCGAAATGGAAAGACTATGTTGATCTTTATTTTATTTTTAACAAAACGAGCTCAATTAAGCCGACCATTGAAAAAAGTAAGAAAATATTTGGAAACGAGTTCAATGAAAATCTTTTTCGAAAACAACTGACATACTTTGAAGATATAAACTATGATGAGAAAATAGAGTTCTTGCCCGGTTTTGAAGTAAGCGAAGAGAAGATAAAAGAAGAGCTTATAAGCTTTAGCCTGGAATAAACATGAAAACAAAAGAAGGACTATGGAGATTGAGCCCCAGCGGGTTATACGGATTCAGTGAATGCCCTGCTTGCTTTTGGGTTGATAACCATTACAAAAAACCTCCGATGCTACCGCTTCTCTTGAACTCCGCCATGGATGAGATACTCAAAAACAGATACGACTCTTACAGAGCGGAACAAACCTTCCCACCGGAAGCTCAAGAACTCTTGAAAGAAGGCGTCAAAGTATTCCCTGACATGAAGACCCTTACCGAATGGAGAGAGAACATGACCCCTCTGAGGATAGTAAACGAGTCCCTTGGTTACATTTTCCAAGGAAAGATAGACGATGTCCTTCTGGAAGAGGACGGCAGGCTGATACCGGCCGACTACAAATCCTCCGGAAATCCTCCCAAGGAAGACAAGCAGAAATACTACCGTGATCAATTGGCCGGATACGGCTTGATGTTCAAAAAAGCGGGACACAAAG
>SKVL01000058.1 GCA_007129455.1 Candidatus Campbelliibacteriota bacterium
TATTTCTTTACCTCTTTATGAACGCGATGGCCCTTGCACCATTTGCAAAACTTCTTAAGCTCTATTTTTCGCTCAACTTTCTTCTTGTTCTTACCGGACCAGTAGTTTATCCTCTTGCAGTCCTGGCAAGCCAGTTTTATTAATCTATCTTGTGACATATTTGTTATCTAAAATGGGTTTAATCGGAACAGCAATCACTTTATAGCAAAACCGCCAAAAAATCAACCCAAACAAAAACAGTCGCCCGTGGCGACTGTTAATATTCTAAAAAGAACACGATACCCAACCTTATGTCTCGGTCGGACCCGGCAAAAGCCGAGCTTTTCATTCTCCGGGCGAACCCGAAGGTTTCTTGCGCTTTCACGCAAATCCCCCTAACGGGGAAAACAAAAAATATCACCTGTTATCTACTCCGCGCCGGCCCCAGGTCAAAGGTTTACACCCGTACCGGCTTTGCGCTTGTTCTATATCCCCCTGTCTCTATCACACATTCAAGGGGTGCTCAACTCAATGAACAAGATCAGTCCGGCATAAGTTAGCGCCGGACCTCAGTTTTCGGTCCCGTCAAAAGACGGGTTTGAGTCCCGACGCTCAAGCTTACGCTTGAACATTTCTAACTACAGTATAATGATATTTTTCTTTGATGCAAATCGAGGGATAAAATTTCTATAGGTAAAATTTCTTTATCAGGGGATTTATTCGAGTTATAAACTCGTAATTGCTACTTCCTGATATTTCTGCCAACTCTTCGGGAGTCACCTCCTCCTCGCCGTCATTTCCTATCAAGGTAACCTCATCCCCAACCTTCACTCCTTTTATATCGGTAACATCAACGACCGTGATATCCATTGAAATAAGACCGATCACTTTGGCGCGCCTTCCGCGTATCAGCACGGAAGCGGAAGATGAAAGCGCTCGAGAGTACCCGTGCCAGTATCCGATGGGAAGTACGGCAAGTTTGGAATCTCTCGAAACCTTCTCGCTGAAACCGTAACCCACTCCCACTCCGGCCGGCACTTCTTTGACATCGCTGACCACGGTCTTCCAGGACATAACCCTTTTGAGCTTGAGCTTTTCTTCGGCGCAAACCTTCGTTCGTTCAGACGGCCAAAGTCCATACATCCCGATACCGATCCTGACCATGTCATAGTGAGCTTCCGAGTAATTAACTGCTCCGGCGGTCGCACAAGCGTGAATTAAGGGCTTGAAACCGGTCTTTAAAAAGTGACCTTTCATTCTTTCAAAAGCTTTTATCTGCTCTTCGGTGTCGCCTCTTTCATCCGGATCCTTGGCGTTGGCAAAATGAGTATAGATTCCTTCCACTTCCACGCCCCGAGAGACATTGTCACTCAATATCCGCAACACTTCCAAAACCTCCTCCTCTCCAAATCCCTGACGATTCATTCCCGTATCAAATTTGAGATGAATTTTAAGAGGCTCGAGAGTTTTTATTCGGACAGCCTCTTTTAAAGCATCACGCCCCGATATCGTAACGGATATATCGTTCAAAGATGCCTCACCAAACATCTCTGGCAAGGTATAACCCAAAACAATCAAAGGCACCGATATTCCCTCTTTCCTCAAACGTAGACCCTCAAATACGGTATCCACCGCCAACCGATCAACTCCGTTTCTTTCCATCCGTTTTGAAAAATCTACCAAGTAATGTCCATAAGCGTTGGATTTAACAACGGCACAGATTTTTGTTTTATCGGGAATTAGAGATCGAAACTCACGATAGTTACTATCAATGGCATCAACGTCAATCTCTATCCATGTGCGTAAACCTTTTCTTTCTTTTGTTTTCATAAATCGATACTGAGTTCATATTATAGGAAAAAAAAGAAATCACAAAAGCTTGAAAACATTTATGCAAAAAAAACGGCTCGGTTTTAAATCCGAGCCGTTCAATTTCATAAAAGTACTAGGCCGATGTAAAGAGGAAGCTGTTACCTTCGCGAAAAGGGATTACCTTTATATAGATCCGCCGATTGGTCTCCAGTTTCTCAGAAAAAGGTTTTGAGTTTTCGTCTTCTTCAAATTGAAGGTCTTCAGAAAAACTGTCCCTGATGAAATGTGCACGACGGTGGACCTCTTCTCTGTCTCCAATTACCCCCTCCTCTTTGCATTGATCCAAAAAAGAGTCGATCCTCAGCAAGGAAGATCTCTCCTTGCGTCTTCGCTCTTCAGCCCTGTCCGCGATTGAGTAACGGATTCTGTATATAATTAACCAGATAGACAAAAACAGAACCAGAGCCATAGCCCCCAATACAAAGTAATCTTCAGCCAATTGACTCATTAAATTTCCCATTTTTTTCACCTCCTTATATTTTCGGGTTTTAATGTTCAGAAAAAGGAAACCGTTCCTGCCGAGACAATACAACAAATTCCATGAAAAAGCAACCAACCCGCACCTTTCTTCATTAAAAGTGCGGGGT
Organism: Candidatus Campbelliibacteriota bacterium; assembly: GCA_007129455.1. Classification (GTDB taxonomy): domain Bacteria; phylum Patescibacteriota; class Minisyncoccia; order Phycocordibacterales; family CSBR16-193; genus SKVL01. The sequence continues at coordinate 2,439 of SKVL01000058.1, forward strand.
AGTTAAAAGATCAACCGAAAAGAGCAGGCCCCTTCTTGATGGCTTGTTCAAGTCTAGAGACTCTTAGATACAGATCCGATATCTTCTCTTTATCCGTCATTTTCATCCACTTGTTCAAATCCTCAGCCATTTTCCTTTCCTTGCAATCAATACAACCCTCGGAATCGGAATGTGCGGTCGTCCTCTTGCAAACTGAGCAGTAATACAAAATTGCCATCTCATCCTCCTTTGTTAAAGATCCTATATTTTTTACCAAACACACTTTACATCAAAAATCCGGAAAATCAAAATTAACTTTAAGATTTCCAAAACCTGGCAAAATGCTCTTTTTTCGGAAAAGAGAAACCCCACATCTTTCTTCATTAAAAGTGCGGGTTTTTGTGCGCCGGGAGGGATTCGAACCCCCGTAGTCTTGAAGACGGCGGATTTACAGTCCGCTGCAATTGACCGCTCTGCCACCGACGCGAATCACACCTAAAGAATATAACACACTTAACACATAAATGTTAAGCTTTTTAAAGTTCAACTAGGCAGTCAGATCTGCATACTCAATTGAACGCTCTCGCATGATACTCCCTCTCCTTCCCTTTTTTATATCAAACCGAAACTCTCCATCTTTGCCGGCACCCACCGAAATCGTACCACCCTTCATTACACCCTTGGATATCATCATTGATGCGATTGGTGTCATTATCTTGGTTTGAATTAATCTCTTTATCGGTCTGGCGCCGTACTGAGGGTTGTAACCTTCTTTAGCTAAGTAACTTATAACTCCCGAAGAAACCTTCAACGTTATCTCTTTATCCAAAAGTCGCTTCTGAACTTCCTTTACCTGGATCTTCACAATATCTCCCACCGCCTCTCTGCTTAGAGTGTCAAACAAAACCACATCATCGAGTCTGTTCAAGAACTCGGGACGGAAGTATTCTTTCAGACTGTCCATAACTTTACCCTTCACTGAAGCATAGTCGTCCTCAATACCATCACCGAATCCGAGCTTCTGCATGGTATCAATATGCTGAGCTCCGACATTGGACGTCATAACAATAATTGTGTTGGTGAAGTTTATAACTCTGCCTTTGGCGTCCTTCAAACGGCCGTGGTCGAAAACTTGAAGAAGAATATTAAACACTTCAGGGTGAGCCTTCTCTATCTCATCTAGCAAAAGAACCGAGTAAGGTCTATGTCGAATCATCTCCGTAAGACCGCCACCTTCATCGTAACCCACATAACCCGGAGGAGACCCTATTATCTTCGAAACCGAGTGTTTCTCCATATACTCGGACATATCCACTCTGATCAAGGCGTTCTCATCATCAAATATAAACTCGGCCAAAGCCTTGGTAAGCTCGGTCTTTCCGACTCCGGTGGGGCCCAAAAATATGAACGAACCTATCGGTCGGTCAGGGTCCGATATCCCCGCACGGGAGCGCTTGACGGTGTCGGCAATCTTCTTAACGGCTTCATCTTGACCTCTAATCCTTTTCTTCATCTCTTCCTCCATCCTGTCCAGCTTCTCCGCCTCTTCTTCAAGCATTCTGGAGACCGGGATTCCCGTCCACTGAGCGACAACGTCGGCAATGTCTGTCTCGGTTATCTCTTCTTTTAGAATCCTTCTGGAGAGTTGAAGTTTCTTTAAGCGCTTGGTCTTATCTTTAAGCTCTTTCTCCAACTCGGGCACCTTGCTGTACCTGATCTCGGCGGCCTGAGTGAGGTCCAATTGAATCTCGGCGGACTCCGCTTCGATTCTTAGTCCCTCCATTTCTTTCTTTATCTCTTTCATACGAGAGACAGTCTCTTTTTCATTGTTCCAACGAATCTCTATATCATGGATCTTCTCCTTAAGATCGGCTATCTCTTTGTTTATCTCTTTCACGCGTTGGCCTTTCTTTATCTTTCCGGCACTGTTAACTTCCATCTTTAACGCTTCCCTCTCTATTTCCAACTTCATTATTTTAGCCTGCGTTTCTTCCAAAATAGGAGGCATATTTTCAAGAGATATTTTCAGACGAGAAGACGACTCGTCTATCAAGTCCACCGCCTTGTCGGGCAAAAATCTGTCGGTTATGTATCGGCTACCCAGAGAAGCGGCGGCCACAATCGCATCATCGGTGATATGGACGCCGTGATAAAGTTCGTATTTTTCTTTCAGTCCGCGAAGGATTGAAACAGTGTCATCAACACTCGGTTCCAGTATGTGAACGGGTTGAAATCTTCTTGTGAGAGCGGGATCTTTTTCTATGTACTTTTGATACTCCTTGAAAGTGGTTGCCCCGATGGCACGAAGCTCTCCTCTCGCCAAAGGAGGCTTCAACATATTGGCGGCGTCATATGAACCCTCGGCGGCGCCGGCGCCGACCAAAGTGTGGATCTCATCAATAAAGAGGATCGTTTTTCCTTCGGCTTTTTCTATCTCCTTGATTATGTTCTTAAGCCTCTCTTCGAACTCTCCCCTGTATTTGGTCCCGGCGATCAACATTCCCAAATCAAGTGACACGATCTCCTTTTCCTTCAAAGACTCCGGAACGTTACCCGAGGCGATACGAGATGCCAAAGCTTCCGCGACGGCGGTCTTCCCAACACCCGCTTCTCCTATGAGAATGGGATTGTTTTTCGTCCTTCTGGACAGTATCTGAATTATTCTGGATATCTCATTTTCACGACCAATGACCGGATCGAGCTTGTGTTCCGATGCCAGTTTGGTCAAATTTCGCGTATATTTCGCCAAAGAGCGATATTTTTTGGGCTTGTGTCCCTCGATTTCACTCGCTTCTCTGGCTCTCTCAAGAACCTTCATCACCGAATTCTTGTCTATCCTGAAACGGGCCATCAAATCCCTGGTGGTGCTTGAGCTGTCTATAACGGCCAAGAAAAGATGCTCGGTGGATACATACTCGTCTCCCAGATCGGTTGATATTTTTGCAGACTGATCAATAGCTTGAGCCAACTCGGGAGTTAAATATATCTGGTAAGAAGACGACAAAGTTGTGCCGACATTCGGTGCCTCCAAAACTTCATTGATGGTGTCTATCAATGACAGATGATCAACATCCATCCGATCCAACAAAGATGTCACTATGCTCTCCTCTTGGGTTACCAAGGCGGCCAAAAGATGCATCGGGTTGACATGGTTCTGTCCCCTCTCAATCGCCATCTCGTGCGCTTTTCTGATGGCGTCTTTCGCTTTTGTTGTAAATTGACTGAACGGTGGCATAATTAAAGTTATATAGTAAAATTCTACTACAAATATGGGGTCAGGTCAAAAAAACCTATACTATTCCTCTTCGTCGTCTTCCTCTCCGGGGTTAGAATCGGAACTGTCTCCCTCGGGTTCCTCAAAACCACTGTCGGGGTTCTCGTCTCCTTTTTCATAATTTAAAACAGCTTTAATCAAAACGGAGACTGGCAGATATTGGCCGGCAACTCCATTTAATTGAACTCCCCATATCTCTCCTGACAGATTGGCCAAAAAAGCCCCGGGTGATGTTATGGGAACACCTTCAACTCCAATGATGTTGTATCCTGTCTCATCAGCGCCATCCAGCCATGCAACTCTGCCGACATACATCTCTTCTCTTCCGCCTCCCTTAATATGTAAAACAGTTGCCCCTATCTTAGGTGTCGATTTGGCCAGTTTGAAGACGGGGAACTTCTCATCATCAGTTATACCCGCAACAGAGAAACCTCTACCCGACGAAAACAGAACCTCGACTTCAACCGAGTCTTCTCTACCCGTGACGCTGATGTCAAAGAGGGAGTCTTTGTCAGAGACAAAGGGGAGAAATACATTTTTTTCGGACAGGATTACCCCACGCCCTTTCGAACCTCCTTCTTTGTCAAAAATCGAAACACCGGCAGGTCTCAACTCCTTGTTCGTTTCAATAATGATATCGTCCCCTCTGTCTATTATTCTCTGCTCGATGACCTCCCTAATCTCCGTAACCACTGTCTCTTCGTTCTCTTCCTGGGGAGACACATACTCCACCGTCCTCTCTATAACCCTCTCGACTTTCTGAGTGACAACGGGCGGGGCATAGTCCAAAAGAGAGACCGTCATGATACCGGTCGCGATGGACGTCACAAAACTTACAAGTATGACGAGAAGAACAAGCTGTCTTTGGTTTAGATCCTCCATTTTAATTTAAGTGTTTCTAATTTTAAAAGAAAAACCTCCGCAACGCAAACCACACCTCAAGAAGAGAGAGCTTTGCGGAAAAGTTCGGAAGCGAGAGTTACATCCTCGGCAGTAGTGTACCGACCCAGAGAGAACCTCAGAGATGAGGACGCACACTTTCTCTTGCCGATAGCCTCAAGTACATGAGACCCGACTCCTCTGTGTCTCGCTTTACACGAACTTGCGGACGAGCAAGCAACTCCCAAGGCGTCCATTCTCATAACCAAAAACTCACTGTCGGCTTCCGGAATGCATATGTTGGCTATGTGAGGAGATCTTTTCTCCAATTCGCCGTTAACGGAAATCGAAGGAGCTATTGAAATAAGTTTCTCCAGAAGTTCGTTTCGTAATACCTTGATACGATTAACCTCTTGAGGCATGAGTTGCACCGCCAGATGAAGGGCTTCGGCCATTCCTCTTATAAGAACATTACTTTCCGTACCGGATCTTAATCCGAACTCCTGACCGCCTCCGTACACGATTGGAGAGATCTTGAAACCGGATCGGGAAAACAACACCCCAACTCCCTTGGGTCCATAGATCTTCGAGCCGTCAAGAGTCAGAGCACTCACCTTCAAGGCCTCCGGTTGTATTGAAAAATAGCACGGCGCTTGGCTGGCATCGGAGTGGAAGTAAATCAGTTCGTCTCTTTCTCTGTTGATTTTCTCTATCTCCACTCCTATCTTCCTTATCGGTTGTACGGTGCCAATCTCATTGTTTACATACATAATCGAGACCAGACGAGTCTCGGGACGAATCGCATCCAGTACATCTTGTACCGAGACAACTCCACTCTCGTCGACCTTGATATAAGTTACCGAAGCGCCCGCCGACTCCAACGCACGACAAGACTCCAAAACGGCCGGATGCTCTATTGCGGTCGTTATAATATGAGAATCTTTGGGGTTGGAAATCATTCCCCTTAAGGCCAGATTGCATGATTCTGTTCCGCTTCCGGTAAAAATAACTTCCCGAGGCTTGCAGCTCAAAACCTCCGCCACCATCTCTCTGGACTCTTCAAGAATACACCCCGCCGCCGCACCTTCTTTGTATAAAGCGGAAGGATTTGCAAAGAATTTCTCGACTTTGTGCATCTCCGATAAAACCCTCTCATCCGTGGGAGTGGTGGAGGCATAATCCAAGAAAATACGCTTTTTATTCGGTTGAGAAAATATGGAAAACATTTTGCTCTTTAAATCGGTTTCAGGTATAATCATACGTTGTTACTCTTTAATTCTCAAGCAGACTAAGCCAATAGTCAATACAAAGAATAAACATGGAAGCCTTGGAAAATATATCACTTGAATATGCTTTTTTAACAATGGGTCTATTGTTCCTGACGACTGCTTGCATAGGGTTAATAATGTTCCTTCGGCTGATAAAACTGGAGCGCAGAGTCAAAAACATGCTCGGAGGCCACAGTACCGGCACTATAGAAAGCTCCTTGGATTCCATTCAAAAAAAGCTGGAGCAACACGAGAAAATTCATAACAAAGCGAACGAGCATTTAGGCTCTTTGGAGAGACGCGTCTCCGGAAGTATTCAGGGAGTGGAGACCCTTCGTTTCAACCCCTTCAAGGGAAACGGGGGTGGAGGAAATCAAAGTTTTGCCACATCTTTGATTGACGGAGACGGCAACGGTGTGGTAATTTCAAGTTTGTATTCACGCGAAAGAGTAAGTATTTACGCCAAGCCCATAAATTCTTTTGCTTCCGAGCATACTTTGTCCGATGAAGAAAAAGAGGTGTTGACCAAATCCAGAAAAAGAATGGAAGCAAGACATAGAGAGAGATCGATCTAAACTCGATTTATCGACTTGAACATGGGTCTCCCGGGAAGGAAGGCTTGCTTTAAAGGCATTTGAAGTTTAAAAAATTAAAACGAAAATATATATTAAATTAAACTACCATGACTCCCAAAGACACTCAGAAGCAAAACCACAAAAGACCCCCCATAATAGCGGTGCTCGGACATGTCGATCATGGTAAATCAACTCTGCTTGACCGGATACGAGAAACCGACACCACGACAGGGGAGGTTGGCGGTATAACCCAGCGCCTTTCCGCTTATGAAATCTCTCACAAAGTCAAAGAGACTGGAGAAGAAAGATTTATAACCTTTCTGGACACTCCGGGTCATGAGGCTTTTACTTCCATAAGAGAACGCGGAGCTTTTGCCGCAGACATCGTTATACTGGTGGTCTCCGCCGAGGACGGAGTGATGCCTCAGACCAAAGAGGTTATAAACAATCTACTCTCCTCAAAAACACCTTTCGTGGTTGCGATAAACAAAATAGACGCCCCGAAGGCCAATGTTCAAAAAACCGTACAGTCTTTAGCGGAAAATGAAGTATATCTGGAATCAATGCACGGCGATGTACCCTCGGTCTCCATATCGGCCAAAACAGGAGAGGGAATTCCTGAACTTTTAGACATGATTCTCTTGGTGGCGGACATAGAAGAATTGACCGGAGATCTGGAAAAAAGCGCCGAAGGTTACGTCATAGAGTCCTCCATGGATGCCAAAGTCGGCAACGCCGCGATACTGATTATAAAAGACGGTACCTTAAGGGTGGGAGATATCGTTGTTGCCGAAAGCTCCTACTCTCCGGTTCGCCAGATATACACTCATGACGGCAAGACAACCAAGGAAAGAAGCTTCTCCAGTCCGGTCAGTATTGCTGGATGGAACAATCCACCCAAAGCCGGAACCTTGTTTCACACGGTAAAGACTAAAAAAGATGCCGAGCGGGAAATAAAGAACGTGGCACCGACCTCGGGAACCGACGGATGTTCGCCATCAGACCGCTCCGATACGGAGTCCAGAAACATCCCGATTGTGCTCAAGGCCGATAATGTCGGATCGATTGAAGCTATACAGCAAGAAATAAAAAAGATAACTAATAAAAACCCCGACGTCACTTTTTCTTTCCTCATTGCAGAAGCTGGCAGTATCTCGGAGAAAGACGTCCAAACCGCCGGAATAGATCAAAATGCCCTCCTCATCGGTTTTAACACGACCATATACGGTCCGGCAAAAAGAGTCAGTGAGAATTTGAAAATAGAGCCTCATTTCTTCTCGATAATATATGAACTGACGGAATGGTTGGAAGATCATGTTGAAAAAACCAGAGTTCTCAAAGACACCGACAAGATCCATGGATGCCTCAAAGTTCTCAAGTGCTTCAGTAGAAGCAAAAAAGGGCACGTCTTGGGTGGTGAAGTCAGAAGCGGAATCGTTTCAAAAAATGACAGAGTCAAGATTGTTAGAAAGGACGAGACCGTCGGACAGGGTCGTATAAAGGACCTACAAAAACAAAAAGTGGTGGCCAAGTCCGTCAGTGAAGGACAGGAGTGCGGGATACTTCTGGACTCTCCGGCGGAGGTAATGGAAGGCGACATCCTCTCGGCTTTTACCGTGGTCAAAGAATAAGTGTTCAATCTATGAAACACAAAAAAGAAAAACTCAGCTCCGCGATTCAAGCAGCTGTTGGAGAATATTTAGCAAATAAAAGGTTCGATGACGCCATGGTAACGGTAACATCAATATCTTTAAGCAGAAACTTCTCCAAAGCGATAATCGGGGTAAGCGTCTTTCCCGAAAGTAAGGAAAAAAGAGTCGTCCAAAAACTCAACAGAGGAAAAGGTCTTTTCGCAAAATATGTAAAGTCGACCACCAGAATCTCCAACATTCCCCTATTCTCTTTCGTCGTTGATGAAGGAGAGAAGCACCGTCAAAGAATTGATGAACTCTCGAGGGAGAGTAAAACCCAGCCGAATTAAATTTTACCTTATATCCATTTGGCACTTTGAATAATACTGTGCTAATCTGAACCGGTAAGGCCCGGTGGCGAAGTGGTAACGCATCGGTCTGCAAAACCGACATTCGGGGGTTCAATTCCCCCCCGGGCCTCCGGAAAAATTGCAATATTTTTAGCTCTGGAAAAAGGGTACAATAGCTGTTAGTATTCATTAGACCCTTGCCGGGGTGATGGAA
>SKVL01000042.1 GCA_007129455.1 Candidatus Campbelliibacteriota bacterium
ACATATACGCCTGGGCCTTGTTGATGGAACCATTCTTACCATCGACTGTTGTGATGGATGTGTTGGTTCCGCCTACGGCGTACCCGGAGAAATTCTGCCCGAGGCTACCCGAGCAAGAATATGTTCCGATTGCACCGGCTCCGGCGTAACCATCCCCATAGGTTTGCAGGGTCCCTGTCGCGGCGATGCCTTCAACTTCCCAACCGCCGGAGACCGGACCTGTCGAACCGCTCTGGAGGGAGGTGTATGACTCAACGTTTGAGCCCGCCCCTTTAACCTGCCAGCCGTCGCCGTAGACTTTGTACCCGTATGATTCGGATACATTTTTAGCCTGGGCGTTTATATACGCTGACATCTCATAGCCACCGTGGTTCGTTTTATTAACCTCCCCCGAGAACTCCCCGGTTACAGCTTGCCCCGAGAAACCGAATGTTTCGGGATTCTCGCTTGTTCCGCCGTACCAAGAGTCGGCACCAGTGAATAAGTTAATACCTCCGGACAAGCTGCCCTGGAAATGGCCTTCACTTCCAGGTGTAACTGAAAGATCGGCTCCGGACATGGCATCGGCTTGGGTTTTGGTACCCACACCTTTACCGTCCTCCCAACTGAAGGTGTAGCTGTTGGAACTTCCCAAAGCTCCACCTAATGCATTAACCTCGGCGCTAAAGGGATCTCCGTCGGAAGAGAGGCCAGACTGACCGAAACCCTCGGAGAGATATTCTCCCGAAGTTCCGTATTTCTCCTTTACCAGGTAACTCTCGTCCATCACTCCCTGGTAGGCACCTGCGTTAATTTCCAACTGTACAGCACAAGCCGGGTCTGATGGGTAAGAGCAAGCCAAGGCGGGGGTTGCCATAAGTAAGGCAAACACCGCAGAAAATAAAAACAACATAAATCTTTTCATAACGTTCTCCTTCGGTTTAAGGTTTCAGATTCATTACCGCTTCGAAAAATTTATTCGTGCAGGCATCACCTCCTTTGAAGGTTTGAGATCTTTTCTCAAAAATGCCGCACTGTTTTTTTCGTCGGCGGCACTTTAACTTAGCCACAGTTTCGGACACCTCCTTTTTTACTTTCGGATGAAATTGGTCTCAAAATCGATAATAACGTATCTATCATTATGGATAATGTGATCGCTTTCACCTTCTTGTATGATAACCCGAAGATTTATTCGCGGGTTAGCTTCTTCTATGTATCGTTGGAAGAAGACTGTTTCGTCTCTCGAGTTTCCTTTATAGAGAACTCGATAAACATGATAGGGCCAGCTTTTTCTCTCTTCTTTGTAATCTAACGAGTATTTTACGAAGAGAGTGTAACTCCTTTCATTGGGGTTCACGGTTCGGACCTCTCCTCTCACTGCGAGGGTGTCTTTTTCCAACTCTTGGAATTCATTTATTCCCAATCGTAAGAACCCGGCCGCCTCCAGTTCGTCTTTGCTTTCTTCCTCTTTCTCTTTTTTGACCATTCTTGCCACACAGCCCTCCACGGCTATGCCTGTCTGGAAGTTTCTTTCCATGTAGATGACTGTTGGTACCAGCCTTCCATCTTCATAAACGATTTGCGGTTTAATTGCACATCCGGACATAACCATCAAGGTCAGCCCCAAAAGGAATATGTATCTTTTTGGCATTTTTCCCTCCTCTTTTTGTTTCCATGAATTGTCAAAGATCAAGAGCTTTTTCTTATTTCGTCAGTTGACGGAATAAGAAAGAGCTTGTACAAGAATACTTATTTTAGTTCATTTTGTCAAGTAAAATTGACGGAGTTTTCTCTTTTGAACATTCACAATGTATAATGTTCCTTATGATAAAAAACTCTAAAGAAAAAGTGGCCATATTCACCGACGGCTCATCCAGAGGTAATCCCGGTCCCGGTGGTTGGGGTGCGGTTATTGTTTTCTCCGGAGAGGAAGAAAAAGAGAGCAAGGTTGTTGAAATTGGCGGAGGAGAGAAGGAGACGACCAACAACAGGATGGAGATGATGGCCGTTATCGGATCTTTAGAACACGCCTTGAAACATTATGCTGAAGAGAATAATCTCCCGTCCTTAATCATCTATACGGACTCAAGTTACCTCATAAATGGTATTACAGGATGGGTGAAATCTTGGGAGAGGAGCGGATGGAGAAAGAAAGACGGAGATTTGGTTAAAAATAAGGATTTGTGGGAAAAATTGGTGGGTCTTGTTAAGAACTTTTCCATCTCATGGGAGCATGTGGAGGGGCATGCTGGCATCGTTGGAAACGAACGTGCTGACAAAATCGCTTGCATGTTCGCCGACGGGGAAGAACCGAAGCTCAAAGAACTCTCTTTCAAAGACTACGGAGAAGACATCCTCTCTTTGGAGAAGAGAACTTCTTCCGTCGAGAGTAGAGATAAAAAAAGATCAACCTCTTCCAAAAGAGTTTACTCCTACGTAAGTCTGGTTGACGGAGATGTCCGGACCCACAAAAGTTGGGAGGAGTGTAAAGAAAGGGTCAAGAGAGTATCTGGAGCTCGTTTTAAAAAGGTTTACTCTCGGGTGGAGGAGAAGAGTCTGGTGAGAGAGTGGTCGGTTTGAAAAAAGACCCTCTGAAATTAAGGAAGACTGCTGTTGATATAAGTGTCAAATAAGAGACCGAAACCCAAAGGGCGCTTATCTTAACCTCAACACTGCTTCCGGGTATTGCATCAAGGAAGCGAGCCCCTCGAAGGATTATCTCTAAACTTAAAAAAGCGGGGATACCCGCGAGTGACCCCAATGCGATGGAGAGAGCTCCCAGCAGAGAGGCACAAAACCCGCTTATTATTACCACAGGAAGGAGAGGCACGGCAATCAGGTTGGTTATCGGTGCCGAGAAAGAGACTATCTCGAAGTTGTAGGCCACGACCGGCAAAGTTGCCAAGTGTGCTCCGAGAGACACGGAAAGTAGCGAAATCAGGCTGTCTTTAAGAGAAAAAGTCGTCTCTCTTGACTCCATGAAAGACCTGTCTCGTCCCATGAGTTTTTCGAAATGCGGGGTCAGATAGAGTATCCCGAAGACCGCCAAGAAAGAGAGTTGGAAGCCGACATCATGGAAAAGAAGGAGGGGATTAAAGGCGAGCATTAAAAGGGCGGCTACGAAAAGAGCCCTCGGTGCGTCGTATATTTTTCCCATTTTGAATGCGAAAAGGAAAATGATCGCCATTATCCCGGCGCGCGTAGCTGACGCGGGTGCTCCGACAAAGAGAACGAACAGAACTATGAAAAAAGAAACAATATAGAAAGAGGGATTCCTTCCAAATCTGAAAAAGGAAGAAAACAGAACCAAAAGCATCCCCGCTATTATAGTTACATGCATCCCGGAGATGGCGATTATGTGTCGGATGCCGGTTGAGCTGAAGAGGGAGCCGATCTTCTCAGGTACACGGTCGCCGTCACCGAGGATCATGGCGCCGGCTATGGTGTTGTTAGGATAGGGGATGGAAGAGTGAAGAGATGAACGCAGGATGTCTTTGAAAAGGAGTAAGGTTTTCGTGAAAGATCGCCCACCTTCTTCTTTTATCTCCACATTTGGGAGATATATTATCGCATCAATTCCTTCTTTTTGTAGATATGCCCGGTAGTTGAAGTCTTCAAAGATCGGGGCCTCTTTAAGTTCACCGTCTATTTTCAGTTTTGTGCCGTAAGAGAACCTTGGATATATGTGAGTGGTGAGAAGAGCCTTAGTTTCGTCATCCAGTTTTACGGTGTAGCGAGAAAAAGTCCCGGATATTTTACCTTCTGATATGACTCGGACCACCTCTCCTTCAAGGGTCCGGTTCAGATCGGTCTCAGGAGTGCTGAGCCTTTTTTCGGTATGCAAGCTTCCCGCCCAAAAGGCAAGACAAGTAAAGATGACCAAAAGATACAACATGAGTTGACGTGAGCCGGAAGAAAAAAGAGCTGCCAGAAAAGACAACGTCACCAGTGTAACCAAAAGAGATAGAAAAAGTGAGTGAAAGATGGAGAACAGTGTTATTCCCAAAATGAAACTCAACCCGATCGGTAGAAGATATTTCACAAAGATACCCATAGTGGTTATTATAAAACAATCATGAAGAGGGGCTTGGGAATAACTTTGAATTACACTCCCTACGCTTTTACAATTGCGACTCTGGTTATTTTGAACTTTTTGGTCTATTGGGTGATCTTTATTGAAGAGTCCCGACCGGACCTTTCTGTATACTACTTGGAAGTAGGTCAAGCTGATGCGACTTTGATTGAAGCTCAAAACGGCAACAGAATCTTGATCGATGTCGGCGGAGGAAGAGCGACGGCCGATGCCGTTATCAACCTTCTTCCTTTTTATGACCGCAACATAGATGTTGTCATCATAACTCATCCTCACTCCGACCACATGGACGGCCTGGTGCCGTTGTTGGAGCAAGTTAGTGTCGGAGTGGTTTTGGATTCCGGCTCAGGCCATAGAACTGGAGTCGTAGAGGAGTATCTTATAGCTTTGGAGGGGTACGGGGTTAAGAAGGTATACGCTCGGAGAGGAATGGTTATAAATTTAAGTGAAGTGGCGAAAGCTTTTATCTTGTTTCCGGACAGGAATACCGCCCTCTTGGATCCGGACAACGCTTCAATCTGGGTGCAAGTGAAGCATCGAGACAATGCTTTTCTTTTTACCGGAGATTCTTTTGTTGCCGTTGAAAGGTATATGGTTGATTTGGATGGAGAGAGGCTCGAGAGTGACGTTTTTCAAGCGGGACATCACGGCTCGCGGACGTCAAACAGTGCGGAGCTTTTAAAAATGATCGCCCCCGATTATGTAATAATATCGGCCGGGGAGAATAACAGATACGGACATCCTCACGATGAAGTGATGGAGGTTTTTTTGTCTACGGGAGCGGAGGTTTTAAAGACCTTTGAGGAGGGTAATATGGTGTTTATCTCTGACCAAGGCGGGATAGAAAGGGTTAAATAGAAAATTTAACCAACCAAGCCAAAAGGTCGGAAAGTGAATAAAAACCGGTTGTTGATATTTATTTTTGTAAAATCCCCATTTAAGTTATTATTAGGAGCAGACTTAAAAAAGTTTTTTGAACAAGAGTAATTTTATTATTTTAATCTTTTCTTTATGAAAAATATGCCTTTTATTAAAAACAAAAAGCGGAAAACATTCCTTTGGGGAGTTGTCTTCGCTGTAGTTTTGGTTTTTGGTATGTCTTATATCCCCACCCAAGCCTTGACCCAATTTCAGGTTGACTCCATCTTAAATCTCCTCAGGTCCTTCGATGTTGAGCAGGAGGTGGTGGAAAGGGTGGAAAACGTTCTTGTCGGAGGAATGGTTGCCCTGGCGGATCATCAGTTCGAGAGGAATCTCGGCCCGGGTAGTGTTGGTGAGGACGTGAAGCGACTTCAAGAGTGGCTGAATAAGAACGGTTTTAAGGTGGCTGAGTCGGGGTTGGGTTCACTTGGGAACGAGACCACATACTTCGGAGACAAAACCAAGCAAGCGATTATTTCGTATCAGTTTTCCAGAAAAATAGATCCGGCATCGGGCTTCTTTGGTCCGAAAACAAGAGCTGTTTTGAACTCCGAGATCGGGACGACGGAAAAGAAGCAGACTGAAGAAACAACAAAAGATCCGATAAAAACCTCATCCAACATTATCCAGTCGGTTACAACGGACAAAAAAACATATAACCCTGGTGATAAAATAAAACTGACCATAATGGCTGAAAATTCTTCAAGTGAAGATGTTGTTATAAGTTTTAACACAGGTTGTCAGTTTGATTATTCCGTTGAAGGATTCCGATTGATGGAGAACGTCTTCTGCACTCAAGTCTTGACGGAGGTGACCATACCCGCGGGAAAATATCATGCTTGGGAGACGGAACACAACCTCTCCATTTATCCGCTTGAGTCGGGATGGCATGAGATCGAAGCGGGAATGGTGAATGAAGCCAGGGCGCACAAAGGAGGGGCCGTTATTGGATCTAAGGCGACCGTTAAGGTGGAGATAGCGTCCGATGAGCCCCTTAAAACCTCCGGCAATGATTTTATTTATTGTTTGAAAGAGGCGGGTGTGGTGATATACGGCACACCGACTTGTCCGTACTGCAGTCAGTTGGCCTTGTCTTTCGGAGGGTATGACATCATTGAGCCGATATATGTTGATTGCCAAAAAGAGTACGCTCGTTGTACCGATGAAATGCAGACTCGGGGAGTTCCGGAGATACAGATAAAAGGAGTGCTCTATCAGGAGTCGCGTGAACCAGAAGTAATAGGCCGTGAGGCGGGGTGTGTGATGTAAGAAGGAACCCGAAACTGACAAACAAAAAACTCCTCTTCATAATAAAGAGGAGTTTTTTGTTTTCTGTTATCGGATTTAAATAACCCCCGCTTCTTTAAGTGTTTTGTAAGCTCCTTTTTTTTGAATCGTTTTCAAACCTTTGGTGGAGATACTGACGTTTACCGTTTTTTTCAGTTCGGGAACATAGATTTTTTTCTTTTGGATGTTCGCCTTTCTACGAACCTTGCCGGTGGGATTGAACTGAGTGGCTCGAACACGGTTAGAGTATCTACCTCCCACTTGGGTGCTTTTTTTTGTTATCGGACAGACCTTAGCCATAATCTTTAATTTATAGACTGGTATGGTATCATAGAGAATTCGGAATGTAAAATATTAAATTATGGAGTTTGTATTTGTAATAGTTGTTCTGATACTTTCAATCGTTGTCCACGAGCTGGCTCATGGGTATGCCGCTCTTGCTCAAGGGGATCCGACTGCCAAGTATGCCGGCAGGCTCACAATGAACCCGATTAAACATCTTGATCTCGTCGGTTCTTTCATAGTCCCTTTTGTTCTATATATCTTACCTGTCGGAGTCATATTGGGGTGGGCTAAACCCGTTCCGTATAACCCTTACAATTTAAGGAACCAACGTTGGGGAGAAGCTCTTGTCGCCGCCGCCGGTCCGGCGGTGAATCTCCTTGTCGCCCTGGTTTTCGGTCTGGTGATCCGGTTCGGAGCGGGAACCCTTCCGGAGGATGCCATACTGCTTGCCGGTTTGATCGTTGTCATAAATGTGATCATTGCCATTTTCAATCTCATACCCCTGCCCCCGCTTGACGGATCAAAGATACTTTTTGACATCTTGCCCAGGTCGGCAAAGGTTTCCGAGGCTCGGATGTTTCTTGAGCGTTACGGACTTTTTATCGTTTTGGGTGCGGTACTGTTGGCTGGTGAAATAATATTTCCCCTCATCGGTGGCGCTTTAGCGCTTATCTTTGACTTTCTTACGGGGAATGTGACCTTGATATCAGAGGTTTTTGGCAGGTTTTTCTCCCCTTAGGCCACAAGAGCTTGAAGAGAGTTTCTGTTCCATGGACGACTTTTCCTTCTCGGGTGGTTTTCATTCAACATCGAAACAAATCTCCCTCGTGAAGACTTGCTTTTTTCTTTAAGTTGTAATAACCTAGTTCCTATCGTGTGAGGTTAATATGACTTCGTGTGATGGTCTAGTATTAATGTTATGCCAACAATAAATCAACTGGTAAAAAAAGGACGACAGAAGGTCCATAAAAAATCAAAAGCGGTAGCCATGGCTCGTGGTTTTAATACACGTAAAAACAAACCGACATTCTACCCCTCTCCTTTTAAAAGAGGTGTTTGTATTAGAGTCACCACCAAGAACCCGAAGAAGCCGAACTCAGCCATTCGTAAGGTCGCTCGAGTTAGATTGACCAACGGAATGGAGATAACGGCATATATCCCCGGAATCGGACACGGACTTCAAGAACACTCGGTTGTTCTTGTTCGCGGCGGGCGAGTTAAAGATATCGGTATTCGTTATACGATTGTTCGAGGAAAGTTTGATGCTTCGGGAGTTGAAGGTCGGAAGCAAAGTAGGAGTCTTTACGGAACCAAAAAGAGTTAACATATGAGAAGACCAGTCAAAAAAAGACCCCCGACTAAACCGGACCACCGGCACCAGTCGGAAAAGGTGGAAAAATTCATCAACTACGTAATGCTTGACGGTAAAAAACACACCGCACGCAAGGTGGTTTATGAGGCACTTGAGGAGATAAAGAAAGAGACCGGCACGGATGAGCCCTTGGAAGTTTTTTACTCCGCGATCAAAAACGCCAGCCCCGTTATGGAGGTCAGGTCTCGTCGGGTCGGGGGTGCGAGTTATCAAGTTCCGAAAGAAGTTCGCCCCGAGAGGAGGCAGGCTTTGGCGATGAAGTGGATAATAAGGGCGGCGCGTTCAAAATCGGGCTCACCTTGTTACAAAAGACTTTCCTCGGAATTAATTCAAGCGAGTAAAAACGAAGGAGAGGCGGTTACAAAAAAAGAAAACACTCACAAAATGGCCGAAGCGAACAAGGCTTTTGCTCACTTTGCTTGGTAGATCAACTTACGAAGTTTTTATTTTTAAGCTATTTCAATAAAACATGGCAAGAGATTTTCAACTAGAAAGAGTAAGAAATTTTGGTATAATCGCCCACATTGATGCAGGTAAAACAACTGTTACCGAAAGGGTTCTTTTCTATACGGGTATTTCACATAAGATAGGGGAAACCCATCAAGGTGAGGCCATAATGGATTGGATGGAGCAGGAGAAAGAAAGAGGAATCACCATAACATCTGCCGCGACCACCGCCTTTTGGGCCCCCAGCTGGGTGGAGGACAGAAAAAATAAAAAAAATCAGTTCCGTTTTAATATAATAGATACTCCCGGCCACGTTGACTTTACGGTCGAGGTGGAGCGCTCAATGAAGGTTCTCGACGGAGGAATTGTTGTTTTTGATGGTGTTGCCGGTGTGGAGCCCCAATCCGAGACTGTTTGGAAGCAAGCGGATAAGTATAAGGTTCCGCGAATCTGTTTTGTCAATAAGCTCGACCGAACCGGCGCCAGCTTTGAACACTCTTTTAAAACCATAATTGATCGGTTGACCCCGAAAGCCGTTCGAGCTCAGATACCGATTGGTGAAGGTGAAGAACATGAAGGAGTTATTGATCTTTTGACCGAGAAAGCCTATTACTTTGAAGGCAAAATGGGAGAAGATATACGGGCCGTTGAAGTTCCCGAAGAATACAAGCAAGAGGTGGAAAAGTGGAAGAATGAACTGATGGAGAAGATTGTGGAAAACGACGAAGAGATGATGGAGAAATTCCTTGAAAAGGAAGAGATTCCCCTTGAAGAGATAAAAAAGGTTTTGAGGAAGGCGGTTTTAAGCAACGAGATAGTGTTGGTTCTTTGTGGCTCGGCTTTGAAAAACAAAGGAGTACAACTTTTACTTGACGCGGTTATAGATTACCTCCCTTCTCCTCTGGATGTTCCTCCTGTTGTCGGAGTTCATCCCAAAACCGGAGAAGAAGTGTCCCGGAAAGCTGGTGACGAAGAACCTTTTTCCGCCTTGGCTTTTAAGCTTCAAACCGATCCTTATGTGGGACAACTCACTTATTTCAGGGTTTATTCGGGGAAACTGAAGGCCGGTTCTTATGTATATAATGTCTCCAAGGGAGCTAAAGAAAGAATAGGGAGAGTTGTCAGAATGCACTCAAATCATCGAGAGGAAGTTGACGAGGTCTATGCCGGCGAAATAGCCGCGGCGGTTGGGCTGAAACAAACAACGACGTCGGATACTCTCTGTGATGAAAATAATTTGATAGAACTTGAAAAGATAGAGTTTCCGGAGCCGGTAGTGTCAATGAGGATAGAGCCGAAAACGAAGGTTGACCAAGAAAAAATGGGTCTTGCTTTAAGCCGTCTTTCCGCCGAGGACCCGACCTTCAGGGTGACGACTTCCGATGAAACCGGTGAGACGGTTATATGGGGAATGGGGGAACTTCACTTGGATATTATTGTCGACAGAATGAAGAGGGAGTTTTCGGTTGAGGCCGGCATGGGTAAACCTCAGGTTGCTTACAAGGAGACAATAACCTCCTCCGCTGAAGCTGAGCATAAACACATAAAACAAACCGGAGGACGCGGACAGTACGGTCATGTCAAGATATTCATCAAACCTCTTGAAGACGAAAAGGAGGTGGAAGGTAAAAAACAACCTAAAAATATTTCAAGAAGAGAGGGATTCGAGTTCGTTAACTCCATTAAGGGAGGTGTTATACCGCAAGAGTTCATTCCGGCGGTGGAAAAAGGTGTTTTTGAGGCTATGAATCGAGGTGTTCTGGCCGGTTTTCCAATGACGGATGTTTCCTGTGAGCTTATTGACGGAACTTACCACGAAGTCGACTCTTCGGAGATTGCCTATCATATTGCCGGCTCCCAAGCCTTCAAGGAGGCCGCTTCAAAAGCCAAACCTGTTTTACTCGAACCGATTATGCGCGTTGAAGTTGTGACACCGACCGAGTTTATGGGTGATGTTAACAGTGATTTGAACTCAAAACGCGGACAGATAGAGAAGATGGAAGAACGTGGACACAATGACACCGTGATACACTCACTCGTCCCTCTTTCCGAAATGTTTGGTTATATCACTCAGCTTAGATCCATGACTGCCGGTAGAGCTAATTTTTCCATGGAATTTAATAATTATGCGATAGTTCCTCGAAATGTTGCCGATGATATAATTTTGGCAAGGAAAAAATAAAACTTTTTTGTTTTTATTAAAACAAAAATCGCACCCCGGTGCGGTTTTTTTATTGCGTTTTATCGGCAGACAGTTCAGTGGATAAGGTGTGGAGTATATGTGTAAAACTTTTTAATTAAAAAGCAGGGAATAGTTTTTATTTTTCCGAAATAAGTGAAGGCATATCGGGGGTCGGCCTGAAAGTGTTGAAGTTGCAGAGGTATTTGATGCCAAAAATGAAAAATAAAAAATTTTCAGAAAAAATTTTCTTCGAAAAAAGCTCTCGGCAGACCTTAGTCAAATAAAAAACTACTCGATTATTGACAGCATGTTGTTTACTCTGCTAATATTTGCCTACGATGGTGTAGTTCATGCCGTCGCGTTTCTTCGTGTTTTTCTTTTGAGAGCATCGGAGTGTTTAAAAGCAAGTCTTATATTTCCAAGTGAGGAGAAAAAAACTGAACCATTTCGGACAATTTGATTAACGGAAGTTGTTTATCAGCCTAAGCTCTCTCTCATTTGTGATGGTATTAAAACAAAGCGTTTAAATTTATTATTAATTAAAATATAAAATAACATGGCGGAATTCGATCGCACCAAACCACATATTAACGTCGGAACCATCGGTCACGTTGACCATGGTAAGACCACTTTAACAGCGGCTATGCTCAAGGTTTTGCAAGCCTCCGGTCAAAATGTAAAGCTTAAGAATGTTGACCAAATCGATGCCGCTCCGGAAGAAAAGGAGCGAGGTATTACGATTGCCTTGTCTCACAACGAATACGAAACCGAGAAAAGGCACTATGCTCATATTGACGCACCGGGACACGCCGACTACATTAAAAACATGATTACGGGAGCTGCTCAGATGGACGGTGCGATTTTGGTTGTTGCCGCTACTGACGGGGTTATGCCTCAGACCAGAGAACATATTTTGTTGGCACGCCAAGTGGGTGTTCCCAAGATAATTGTGTTCTTAAACAAATGTGACATGGTCTCCGATGCCGAACTTATTGATTTGGTGGAGGAAGAGGTTAGAGAGTTACTTGATAAATATGAGTATGATGGAGAAAAGTCTCCGGTTGTACGAGGTTCTGCACTTAAAGCGTTGGAAGCCGATGACATGAACAGTCAGTGGGCAAAGAAGATTTTGGAACTCACCGAGGCTTTGGATGAATACATTCCTCAACCTGAACGTGAAACCGACAAGCCTTTTCTTATGCCGATAGAGGATATCTTCTCCATTGAGGGAAGAGGGACCGTTGTAACTGGCCGAATAGAGAGAGGGATAGTCAAAGTGGGAGAAGAGGTTGAAATTATAGGAATAAAGGAAAAGACCGGAAAGACAGCAGTTACCGGTATTGAGATGTTCAACAAGTCCCTTTCGGAAGGTATGGCCGGAGATAATGCCGGGATTCTTCTGAGGGGTATCAAAAAAGACGAAGTTCATCGAGGTCAAGTTTTGGCCGCGCCCGGATCGGTTAACGCTCATACGGAGTTTGAGGCTGAGGTCTATATCTTAAGTAAGGAAGAAGGGGGACGTCACACACCTTTCTTCAGTGGTTATAAGCCTCAGTTTTACATTCGTACCACCGATGTTACCGGTAAAGTTGATCTTCCCGAAGGTGTGGAGATGGTCATGCCGGGAGACACTGTGACTTTCAAGGTTCAGTTGACAGATCCGGTTGCCTTGGAAGAACAACAGAGATTTGCCGTTCGTGAAGGAGGAAAGACCGTAGGTGCCGGAGTAGTGACAAAAATTACTTCTTAATAATGACTGAAACCAAAGAAAAGAAAAAAATCGTTCAAAAAACGAAACCGGCAAAAAAAGAAGCTGTTTCCAAGAACGTTAAAAAGACCGTAAAACAAAAACCCTCTTCGGCCAAGAGTTCGAAAAAAGAAAAGACCGAAGAAGAGGTTGTGCCACGACTTCGTATCAGAGTGAGGGCTTACGAGTATCGTATTCTTGATGCTTCGGTTCAGCAAATAATGGATACTGCCCTGCGCTTTGATGTTAATGTTCGAGGGCCCGTGCCTTTGCCGACAGAGATAAAAAAGTATTCCGTTAATAGGGCTTCTTTTGTTTACAGTAAATCAAAAGAGCAGTTTGAGATTAGAATACACAAACGTTTAATCGATATAGTCAATCCTACTCAAAAAGTGATTGAGTCACTCACAAATATGAACTTACCTTCAGGGGTGAGTATTGAAGTGAAAACGATTTAATTTGTTTGTACATCGCCTTTTCGTCTTTGTCGTCACTGAATTTTGTTTTTTACAAACAAAAAGGTTGGAGGCAGTTTGGAGGACGTTGTTATTAAATCTATTGACTGTCGGGCGGGAAACTGGTAAGCTCTTACCCGTTTACATAGGTGTTATTGGTACCCGTTATCGGGTTGGAATAAATATTCATTATGAAATTTCTTTTGGGAGAAAAACGAAAGATGTCACAGGTTTTTCAAGAAGACGGATCGGTCGCGCCTGTTACCGTTATAAAAACTTATCCTTCAACGGTTGTTTTTATTCGTGAACCCGAAAGAGACGGATATCGGGCTTTACAGCTGGGGGCGGGAGAACGTAAAGATAAAAACGTTTCAAAAGCCGTAAGGGGTCATACCAAGAAATATGGAACCTTTCGTTTCTTGAAAGAATTCAGGATAAATAATGATAAGGTTCCGACCGAAGGAGACGTGTTTGATGTAACGCAGTTTTCTCCCGGTGATAAATTAATCATTTCCTCGATTTCGAAAGGGAAGGGCTTCCAAGGGGTGGTCAAGCGTCATAACTTTGCTGGAGGACCGCGTTCTCATGGGCAGAAGCATTCGGAAAGAGAGCCCGGTTCCATTGGTGCCACCGGCCCACAGAGGGTCTTTAAGGGCACAAAGATGGCCGGTCGCATGGGAAGCATACGGACAACCGTAAAGAATGTTACTGTTGTTCGGGTTTTGCCTGAAGAAGGACACCTGCTTGTTAAAGGAGCTGTGCCCGGTCGAGAGGGTACGTTAGTTGAGATAAAAACCAAAAATTGAACATGAAGGCTGATATTTATAACCAGAGTGGCAAGAAGGTTGGAGTGGTGACACTCTCGGAGACACTTTTTGATCAAAAATGGAATCCGGATCTTGTCCATCAAGTTGTGGTTTCCATGGAGTCAAATGCACGCAGGGGTACTGCCTCGGTCAAAGATAGGAGCGAAGTAAGAGGTGGAGGCCGAAAACCGTGGCGGCAGAAAGGAACTGGCCGTGCCAGGCACGGATCAAGAAGGTCCCCAATCTGGATTGGAGGAGGCGTTACTCACGGTCCGACCAATGAGAAGGTTTATGATAAGAAGATAAATAAAAAGATGAGAACAAAGGCGCTCATGAGTGTCTTGTCAAGAAAATACAAAGATAACGAAGTTCTTTTTGTTGACAGTTTTTCATTCGAAGAACCGAAAACAAAAGATGCAAAGAAAGTCTTGGAGTCACTGAGTTCTATCAAGGGATTTGAAGAACTTAAAACCAAGAAAAGAAACGCGGCGGTCTTGTCTTTAAGTGGAGCAGGTGAGCACAACAACAATGTCAAGAAAAGTTTTCGTAATTTCGGCAACGTTGAAATAAAAGAAACTCGTTCTTTAAACCCTGTTGTTTTGCTTTCCAAAAAATATCTCATAATAGAGAACCCAGAAGAGTCCCTGATTGCTTTGGAGAGCAGATTAAAATAATCGATTATGGCAATATTCGGATCCAAAAAAGAAAATTTAAAAGAAGAGCCCCAAAAAACAGCTGGGAAAGTTAATGTTGACGGAGCTAAGCTTATTAAAAAGACGTTGAGTCGTTTTAAAACCGATGAAGTTTTAAGATCACCCAGAGTAACGGAAAAAGCGGCCTTACAAAACCAAGATAATGTTTATGTTTTTGAAGTCGATACCAAGGCCACGAAGCGCGATATAGACTTCGCCGTTCGTACAATATATAATGTTCAACCCCGAAAGATAAGAACCGCCCTCATACCGAGCAAAGAGGTTAAGAGACGCAAGGGAAGAAAAGGGAGAACTGCCCGTGGGAAAAAAGCTTACGTTTATCTTAAAAAAGGGGATAGTATATCTTTAATATAATATGAAAAAATTCAAACCGACAACACCGGGAAGAAGGGGTATGACGGGAATTGCCTATTCTTCCGAACTGACGGCGACAAAACCTCTGAAAAGCCTCACCTTTGGAAGAAAGTCAGCCAGGGGGCGTAATTCTTTCGGGAGAATAACTACGCGCCACAGAGGCGGAGGACACAAGCGTCGTTTTCGAGAGATTGATTTCAGGATGGAGAAAAGAGACATCCCGTTCACCGTTAAAACCATAGAGTATGATCCCAATCGTTCCGGTTTTATCGGTTTGGTTGCTTACAAAGACGGAGAGAGGAGATATATGTTGCTTCCCGGGAAGGTTTCTGTTGGTGACTCCCTGGTTGTCTCCGAGAGCGCTCCGCTTAAGCCCGGGAACCGTTTACCTCTTTCGGCTGTCTCCGTCGGTACTTTCGTTTTTAATATTGAGATCCAACCAGGGGGAGGCGCGAAACTCGCTCGTTCCGCCGGGTCCTCGGCCGAAGTTGTAGCGAGAGATGCCGGTTATGTTGATTTGAAGATGCCTTCAAGTGAGATAAGAAAAGTAAGGGAGACCTCATGGGCGACCGTCGGTGAAGTCTCCAATCATGAGCACGGCAGGGTTGTCATAGGTAAGGCCGGCAGAAGTCGACATATGAACAGGAGGCCCACGGTTCGAGGCTCGGCCATGAATCCCGTTGACCATCCTTACGGAGGTGGAGAAGGTCGTGCCGGGAGGGGCATGAGGCGTGCTAAAACGAAATGGGGCAAACCTGCCGGGAAGGGACAGAAGACAAGAAAGCCCAAGAAATACTCAAACAATATGATAGTGAAACGCAGGAAGGTCGGAAAGAGAAGGTAGATTTTAAAACAAAGACCACCCTTAAAAAAGGGTGGTCTTTAAATTAACAATATGTGTTGATAGAAAAACCGGAAAATAATTTCCGTGTCTTAAAGTTGGTCGCTTTCGACCAAAAACCGATTACTATGAGCCGGCGAAGGATCGATGTTTGGTGGATCTAAGTTTGAAAAAAGAGACGAGAGGAGTGGGTTTAAGGAAAGTACATTGTATTTTAAAAGACTTCTATTTGAGTTTTTTATTTACCTGTTAAGTTTTTGATTTAAAAGGTGATATAATTTATTGAATAATATTTTTTAGTGTTAAAGTTATACTCATGAAAAAGCTATTTGATAAATTTTCAAAGTTTCACGAAGAAAAAGAATCGATTGAAGATAAGCGACTTAAATTCAAAGAAAATCTGGAAAAGGTTCGTAATGATGTGGTTCGAAAAATTTTATGGTCAGACAGAGCCGAAGACCTTATTTATACAGGTAAAGAACTTTTGGAAGAAGGAGAGAAGCTAATGGTGGAACAAGAGGAAATAGAGCAAGAAGAAGAGTGGAAAAAGCAACAAACCCAAGAGGCTTCGGAGAAAATCGAGGAAGATCCGTCGGAAAAAGTGACGGAAGAAAACATTGACCACGAAGAAGGCGCGGAAGAAAGACAAGAAAAGGCTGAGGAAGAGAGAAATGAGGAAGAGACTCGCGATATAGAGAGCCTCCCGGAAGAAGAAAGTAAAAAGGAGGTCTCCGAAGAAGCGCGAGAGATCCAAAGGCAGGTGATAGAACGAGGAGGCCTCTTCCGCGCGCACCTCGAGGGGAATGACAGCAGTTGGGACGATCCGGAGCTTGTTATCAAGATAATGCGAACCCTGAGCTCGTGTGGTGAGCCTGAAAAAATCAGGGTCTTAATGGAGAATTTTGATTATGACAAGGAAGAGTTTAAAAAGAACATAATTGAAAAAACAAAGCTGGAGTTTT
This sequence comes from Candidatus Campbelliibacteriota bacterium, assembly GCA_007129455.1. Lineage (GTDB taxonomy): Bacteria > Patescibacteriota > Minisyncoccia > Phycocordibacterales > CSBR16-193 > SKVL01. The sequence goes on from SKVL01000042.1 coordinate 16,445, forward strand.
ATTCCGGGAGAACATGGAAAAAGATAATGGAGCTTGCGGGGCTGACGGAAGAGGAAATGCACGAGATTGCTCTGGGGCGCCTACCTGTATATATCAAAAGACACATTGATCGCGGGGAACTGAGAGATCCCAAGGTTATTGAGAGGATTGCGGAAATTCGCGAGGCTTACGGGATAAATGATGAAGAGTGGGCCATGATTGCACAAGGAATCTACAGTGAAAAGTCCGATTCAATAAATAATCAAATAGACGATATCGTTAATGCTCACCTTTTTTTCAAAGCCGACGGAGGTAAACTGTGGGAGTAATCTAATTTATTAAAGACATCAAATCTCTTCGTTAAACTTTTCCAAGACGAAGTCTTCAAAGGTTACTTTCTCGTTTTCTTCTCTCTCGTGGATGTACTTTTGGTAAAAAAGAAAAACTATCTCTCTCAAATCATTTTTTTCAAACTCGTTGTAAAATTTACGGCTTTTACTTTTTAGGTCCTTAAGAGTTGAAATATCAAGCTTTTTAAAGCGATTTTTCAAATTTTCTTTTTGACTCAGAATCTCCGCAAATCCCACTTCATCCATCTCGTTTATTTCTTTCTCAAAATCTTCAATGGTTACCGGAGTTTTAACGTCTTGTATAAGTTCATTATATGTCCGTATGAACTCTTCGCATAAAAGCCTGAAATAATCATTTCCATATTTTTGCTCAACCTTGAGGTTATGGCTTCCCATTTTTACTATTTTTTCTTTCTGTTCCTCGGTAAGCTTACTGGAGAGTTTTTCAATTATCGGGTTTATGACTGGGTGTAAAAATTCGTAATCCAGACCTTTGGGGTTTTCAATTTGGGATTGTAAGATTACCTCGTTGCCTAACCGAAAAGCTTTTCCTGATTCCTTGGGGAAAAGAAAATCGGTTGGCATTACCGTTACCTTATCAATCTTCGATGTCGCCGTTTTGGGCTTGAAAAAATCTGTTACATCTTCAATTCGTTTTTTTGTGTAGTCAATGTTTTCCTTGCGGGACTCAATATCTTTAAGGGTTGCCTCTTCTATTGTTTTTTTGAGAGACTTCGGAAGGGCCTTTTCCAATTTATTGAGCTCCTTGATAAGTCCCACTCTTACCTTTCGCGGGTCAGCCACTTCATTTTTATGTTTTTTAATGAAATCAAACAGGTCGTCAATTCTTTCGGGGCGGCCATGTGTCAAGGACATGTTGTAAAGGGTCTCTTCGTCCACACCTCTGTCTTCAAGGGCGCCAATCTCTTCCAAAAACTCTTTCGAGTCTCCATCCAAAGGGTTTTTTTCAAAAAAATCAACCACTTTTTTCGTGACTTCGTTTTCCGGTTCACTTTCTTCCCGTTCGGGGCGGTGTCCCTTTAAGAGCAAGGACAGCAGCATCGGCCCTTTCTCTTCCCTTATCTCAACCTCCGGAGGCTTCATTGTCTCTTGTTGTGTTTCGATTTTTGGTGTTCCTTCGGGTGATTTCATGGAATATTTTTTTGAATCCTTTAACAAAAACTTAGCCGAGACGGAATTGTCTCTTGCTGGACCGAAATCAGGATTCCTTATACATCGATTATAACAGAAAATTTTGTTTCGGTCGTGTGCAAAAACAATAAGACTTATCTTTTAAGAGTCTAAAAAATATGTTTTTGTTGACATCTATCGGTCTTTTGTTTAATATACCTAATCACGCATATTATATATGTGTGTTCTTAAAAAAACCGAAGGTTCATACTTTGGTTTGTTATGCGGTGAAGTTTTTTCGTCGGGAGAAAATTGAGCGGATTAATGCTTAAAAACCGAAGGATTACCAAAAATTATGACAAGATCGCTGAAAAAAGGACCCTTTATTGATGAGAGGGTACTGAGAAAAATAAAAGGAAAAACCCCCAAGGAAACTGGGATTATAAATACTTGGGCGAGAGCCAGCCAGATATCTCCGGAGATGATAGGGTTTACTTTTGGCGTTCACAACGGCAGGAGCCACATCGAAGTTCTCATAACCGAGGACATGGTGGGTCATCGTTTAGGCGAGTTCGCTCCGACACGTAAGTTCATTCGCCACGGCGGTAAGATGCAAAAGGAACTGGAGCAGAAGCAAAAAACTGCGGAGATAGCGGCCGCCAAAGCGGCCAAAGCGGGCGGTAAATAATCAATATGGAAGCGAAAGCAACATTAAAAACATATAGGCAGTCTCCAAGGAAGGTTCGTCTTTTGGCTGGGGATCTTGTGGGGCAATCTCTGGATAGCGTAAAGGTAACCCTTGAAATGGCCCCTAAAAGAGTTGCACCGGTGCTTCTGAAGCTCATAAAATCTGCTGAAGCAAATGCACGTGAAAAGAAAATGAACACTGAAAACCTTCGAATTGAACGTTTCTCAGTTGATAAAGGTCCGACCATGTTTCGTATGAGACCGAGGGCATATGGAAGAGCGTTTGTTATTCGCAAAAGAACCAGTCATATTTCGGTCGTATTGGTTTCCGGTGAAGAAGATGTCGGAAAGAATCAAAAGAAAGAGTCTGTTAAAAAAGAAGGTTTGAAAGATTCAAAAACTCAAAAAGTGAAAAGTAAAAAGAAGGTTGCTAAAGCTTAATTTAATAAATATATTATGTCTCACGTCGTTCATCCATATTCACACAGATTAGGAATCATCCGAAACTGGAAATCTCGCTGGTTCGGAACCAAGGAATCTTATGTAAACTCACTGAGGGGAGATATTGTCATCAGAGAGTTTTTGGATAAAAAATTGAGAGGATATTTTGTCGGAAATGTGGAAATTGAACGTGAAGAGAAGGCCATAAAAGTAATTATTGAAACCTCAAGACCCGGGATGGTTATTGGAAGAAAGGGAGAGGGTTCAACCAAACTGAAAAAGGAACTCTTATCACTGTTGACGAAAAAGAAACTTATAGGAAATGAGGAGCTGAGAATCGATATACAGGAAATAAAATCTCCAGAGTCCAATGCCTCCGTGGCGGCTCAGATGATAGCGGAAGCCCTTGAAAAACGCCTTCCCTTCAGAAGGGCTGTAAAACAGACAATGGAGAAGGTTATGGCCAATCGTGATGTCTTGGGGGTTAAGATAATTGTGGCTGGACGCTTGGGGGGCGCTGATATGGCTCGTAAAGAAAAGATAAAGCAAGGAAGAATTCCCCTCCAAACACTTCGTGCCGATATCGATTTTTCCAGATTCGAGGCCAGACTTCCTTACGGAACTATTGGTATACAGGTTTGGATATACAAAGGAGAGGTCTTTGATAGTCAGATAAAGTCAAGATTATCAAGCAAGAAATTGGAGATGTAAGCTTATTAAAGGGACTTTTAAAACAAAGATCATGCTTTTCCCAAAAAAGGTAAAATTCAGAAAATGGCACACGAAACGTCGAGACCTTAAAAAGGCCACCGTTGCAACGCGTGGAGTTAAGATAGCTTTCGGCTCACATGCACTCAAAGCCATGTCTGCCGGCAGAATAACTTCTAATCAGATAGAGGCGGCGAGAAGGGCCGCAACGCGTGCTACAGGCAAAACGGGAAAGATTTGGATAAGGATTTTCCCCGATAGACCTTATACCGCAAAGCCCGCCGAGGTAAAGATGGGAAAAGGAAAAGGAGATCCACAGGGTTTTTGTGTTGAAATCAATCCCGGTAGAATTCTTTTTGAAGTCGACGGAGTACCTGATGCCCTCGCCATGGAGGTTTTAAGAAAAGCCGGGACCAAGTTGGCGGTTAAGACGAAAGTGGTTAAAAGAGTTTGACGGAGGTTGCAAATAAGTTTTTATTGAGATAAACTCTTGTATCTGGAAAATATGAAAACCGAAGAGATAAAAAAGAAAAAAGACACTGAACTGATCGAGCTTCTTAATGAAAGACGCAAGGATTTGCGTGATGCTCGTTTTGATACAGCGGGAAGTAAAAGTAAAGACGCTTATCTGAAAAGGAAGCTTCGTCGCGATATAGCAAAGATACTTACGGAAATGAGAGAGAGAGTTAGTTAAGGATTACATTTGTATGGTAAAAACAGAAGAAAAAAAACCAAAGAAGAAAAGATTCAGCGGAGAAGTCGTCTCAACCGGAATGAAAGACACCGCTGTTGTTGTCGTGTCTCGTTATTCCAAACATCCGCGCTACGGAAAGTATATAAAGACTAAAAAGCGCTATAAAGCTCATGATAAAGGCAATACGACTTCGGTCGGGGACAAGGTCGTCATAGAAGAAACTCGACCTGTTTCGAAAGACAAATGTTTCAAGATAGTCAAATCATAAAAATATCATGATTCAACCGCAAACAATCGTTAACGTTGCTGACAATACCGGCGCCAAGATCGGGAGGGTTTTTAAGGTCCTCGGAGGGTCTCGCCGTAGGTATGCTCGTATTGGGGATGTTGTTGTTTTTTCGGTACAAAAAGCGGAACCCAGAAAGCAAGTTAAGAAGAAGAACGTCCTGTATGGCGTGGTTGTTAGGCAAAAAGCGTCTTTTCGTCGCAAGGGTGGGTTTTATATAAGATTTGACGAGAACGCCGTGGTGGTTATCAACAAAAATAACAAAGATCCCTTGGGTGGACGTATATTCGGTCCCGTTCCCAGAGAGCTTTCCGAGATGGGGTACCAAAAGATCGCTTCTTTGGCGCCTGAAGTGATTTAAGTGAGGTTTTTAGAAAAAGACCATCAAATGTTGCATATTTGTTTTTTTTAATGTAGTTTGTATAGGTCACTATTGGGAATTGTATGAAAATAAAAAAAGGTGATTCGGTTATTGTCATTACTGGCAAAGACAAAGGAAAAAAAGGAAAAGTTACTCGAGCTCTCCCCAAAGAAGGAAGGGTTGTAATTTCTGGAGTTAATGTAAAGAAGGTTCACCATCGTCGTAAAAGCAAAAACGAAAAAAGTCAGATACTTGAAAGAGCCTACCCGATTGATGTTTCCAACGTTGCAATTGTTGATCCCGAACTTAAGGTTCCTTCAAGAGTCGGTAAAAAAAATACCGACAAAGGTTTTGTCAGAGTGAGTAAAAAGAGTGGAAAAGAGATATGAGTACACAAATAAAAGAAAAAAAAGAAACGACACTTTTGGCATTGAAGGATAAATTCGATTACTCAAATACTTTTGAAGCCCCCCGTGTGGTCAAGGTGGTGGTGAACACCGGAGTGGGGTCTGTTCAGAGCAAGGATAAACAAGAGTTAATCGCGGATCGACTGGGTCTTATCACTGGACAAAAGGTCGCACCCTGTGGTGCGACCAAATCGATTGCTTCCTTTAAACTTCGTGAGGGCGATATCATTGGTTTCCGAGCGACTCTTCGGGGGCAGAGAATGTATGATTTTTTGGAAAAACTTCTGCACATCGCCCTTCCTAGAATGAAGGACTTCAAAGGTATCTCAAGAAATTCTGTCGATAAAATGGGGAATATGACAATCGGCATCTCGGAGCACACTATTTTTCCTGAGACACCGGACGAAGAGCTTAAAAATGTTTTTGGACTTTCAATCACGATTGTGACCACAGCTTCCGGAAAAGATGAAGCGGAGGCTTTTTTGGAGCACCTGGGCGTTCCTTTCAAGGAAAAAACACAGTAATTTCAGCCCACAAGTAGTCTACTGCGTTTTTTTATTTTTTTGCGAAAAATAAACATTTTTTAGCGCTGTTTTGTTTTAAAACTTTTAAAAAACGGTTTGACAAGAGCCCTCTGTCTTGATAGGATGTTTTGTACGCTTTTTGTGGCTTGCGCGCTACCCTGCGTGCCTCCTTTTTTTAAGGGGACATAAAAAAGCGTTCATGAAAAATCTTGATGGTTTTCTTGATTATATAAAACGATAAAATATGGCCAGAAAAGCAATAATAGCAAAAGCCTTAAAAAAACCGAAGTATAAGTCGCGTACGTTAAATCGGTGTTTTAAGTGTGGTCGTAAAAAGGGATACATGAGAGATTTTGATTTATGCAGGATCTGCTTCAGAGAAATGGCCAACGAGGGCCATATCCCCGGTTTAAAAAAGTCTTCTTGGTAAAACATTATGAACGACACCATTGCAGACATGCTCAACAGGATATATACAGCGTCGCTTGCGGGAAACAAGAACGCTTTTTTCCCGGCAACCAAAATGACGGAATCTATTTGCGAAGTTTTGAAGTCCGAAGGATACATAGATTCTTTCACGAAAGCAGGAAAGGCCCCTAAGAAGAATATTGAAGTGGAGATAAGTTACATAACAAAAAACAATGACGACATTGGTGTCGAAGGGAAACCGAAAGCGGTTTTTGGAGGATTTTCTCGTGTATCCAAGCTATCAAGACGTGTTTATACTGGGGTGGCGAATATAAAATTTGATCGTGCGGACCGTAAGACACTAGTTCTTTCAACTCCCAAAGGTGTTCTTGTGGAAAAAGATGCTCGAAAGGCAGGTGTCGGAGGGGAGGTTTTGTTTGAAATTTGGTAATAGATATAAAGTATGTCACGTATTGGTAAACAACCCGTTTTGATTCCGCAAGGAGTAAAGGTTCGGTTTAATCCCGAGGATAGGAACTTTATTGTTTCCGGACCTCACGGTGAACTGTCAAGGAAACTTCGTTCCGAAGTTAATGTCGAGGTCGGTGAAGACGCGGTAACATTTACACCCAAGGATCAAAGTATTTTTTCAAGAGCGCTATGGGGGACTTACGCTTCTCACGCCATAAACATGATAGAGGGAGTAAACAATCGTTTTGAAAAGAAATTGGTGGTCGAGGGAATTGGTTATAAGGTTGAAGTGTTAAACAATTCCTTGATATTGAAAGTCGGCTTTTCACACCCGGTCAATGTTGATATTCCGGAGGGCCTTGAGGTGACGGTGGAAAAAAACACGATTATTGTGAAAGGATTTGATAAAGAGTTGGTTGGAAGTTTCTGTTCCAGTGTGAAAAGTATACGAAAACCCGAGCCTTATAAAGGAAAGGGTATTAGATATGAGAATGAAGTGATTAGGAGAAAGCAGGGAAAGAGAGCCACATAAAAACTTTTATATGATAACCGCAAATAAAAAAATAAACAGAAAACGAAGGCATGCCAGAGTAAGGGCCAAGGTAGCGGGAACATCCGAGCGACCGAGGATTTCCGTATTTCGTTCAAATAAGATCACAAGAGTTCAACTGATAGATGATGAGAAGGGTCATACTTTGGTAACTGTCTCTTCCGTTGAGGGGGGTAAAAAAACCCCGATGGAAGAAGCCAAGATTGTCGGTGTTAATTTGGCTAAAGAAGCGAAAAAGAATGGAATAGTAAAAGTAGTCTTTGATCGAGGGGGATATGCATACCACGGAAGGGTCAGGATGGTTGCCGAGGGTGCTCGTGAAGGAGGATTGGAATTTTAAATTTAACATGGTAATAACAACCAACAAAAACAAAAAAGAAGAGGAGGTCAAAAGTGCTCGAAACAGTGGTGTTGATTCAGATGCCAAAAATCAAAATAATTTTGAAAAGAGAAGAACCAGCGCACCCAGAGGAAGAAAGCCGTTTCGAAGAGAGGCTAGAAGACCGAGGATGGAATATGAACAGAAGATAGTCAGTATACGCAGGGTGACAAGAGTTGTTGCCGGCGGACGACGTTTCAGTTTCAGTGTTTGTTTGGTCATAGGGGACAGGAAAGGGTCTGTGGGAGTCGGAATGGGTAAGGCCTCGGATACAGCGTTGGCTATTGAAAAAGCATATAACAATGCTAAAAATTCCATAATAAAACCTGCATTAAGGAGCGATATGTCCATCCCGCATATTGTCAGAACCAAGTTCGCTTCTTCCGAGGTATTTATAAAACCGGCGCCGGGCAAGGGGGTTATTGCAGGTGGATCGGTCCGAGTGGTTTTGGAGCTTGCTGGTATCACTGACGTAAATGCCAAGATCTTCTCCAGAAGTAAGAATGATTTCAACAACGCCAAAGCGGCAATTCAAGCACTTTCCGATCTGGTTTTGACAGATGAAAGTTCAAAGAAAAAGGTCAAATAAAAACAAATATGCAAAAAGACAGCTTAAAACCGAAAACAAAAAGAATAAAAGCGCGCCAAGTCGGAAGAGGCGGCAAGCGAGGTAAAACATCCGGACGCGGACACAAAGGACAAAAATCCAGGGCCGGAAGAAAGATTAGGCCTGCGATTCGTGATTTTATAAAATCCATACCCAAACTCAGAGGACATGCATCCGAGGTTGTTTCCGTAAACAAACCTTGCATTGTTGATCTGAATGTTTTGGAGGGTGCTTTCTCAGACGGTGATGAGGTTTCTCCAAAGGTTTTGCGTGAGAAGGGTTTGTTAAAGGTCAAAAAAGGAGTATCATCAAAGGTCAAGGTTAAGATACTTTCGGATGGGAAGATCACGAAAAAGATCATTGTTTCCAGCTGTGAGACATCAAATGCCGCACGAGAAAAAATAGAGAAAGCCGGTGGAAAAGTGAAAAGTTAGACCGCTTTGTTTTTAAAAGTATTTTATGTTAACGATTTTTTTTCAAAAGATAAAATTTGTATTTTCCGATGAAAATTTGCGACAACGTATATTTTTTCTTTTGAGCGGACTCGTGATATTTACAATTTTAAGAGCGATACCCATTCCCGGTGTTGATGTGCAGGGGCTGGCGAATTTTTTGGAAAGCCAGCAGTTCTTCGGTTTGCTTGATATCTTCTCAGGGGGAGGACTTTCCAACTTTTCGATTGTGATGCTCGGTGTGGGGCCTTTCATTACGGCCAGCATTATAATGCAGCTGATGACCGTGATGTCGCCGAAGTTGAAGTCTCTCTATCATGAGGAAGGCGAAGCCGGAAGGAGACGGTTTGTTCAGTACTCCAGAATGTTGACGGTTCCCTTGGCACTCATCCAGTCTTTCGGCTTCTTGACCCTGCTTACAAGGGAGGGTATCCTTCCTCAGCTTGATACTTTCGGAATGGTGACCAGTATTATCGTTATAGCGGCCGGCTCGGTTCTCTTGATGTGGATAGGAGAGCTGATAACTCAGTACGGCATCGGAAATGGGGTCTCTCTTCTTATTTTTGCCGGTATTGTAGCCAGCCTCCCCGGAGTGGTGGCCGAGCGTATATTTGATTTTGACCCGGGCCAGATACCTCTTTATGTCGGATTCTTGGCCGTTGCGGGAGCCGTTGTGTTCGGGGTCGTTCTGGTGACCGAAGCGGAGCGTCCGGTCCCTGTTACGTATGCCAAGAGGGTCAGGGGAGAGAAGATGAGGAGTGGTATATCGACTTACCTCCCCTTGCGGTTGAATCAAGGTGGGGTTATTCCGATCATCTTCGCTCTTTCCATCCTTCTTTTTCCTCAAATGATATTTGAATTTTTACGCAACGTTGACAATGCCGCGGTTTCTTCCATTGCCGACTCGGTAATCATGTTTTTACAGAACGGTTGGGTTTACGCCGGTATATACTTTGCTCTGGTTTTCGGTTTTACCTTTTTCTATGTTGCCATAACCTTTGACCCCAAGTCGATCGCAACCAATCTTCAGAAAGGAGGAGCTTTCATACCGGGCATAAGGCCGGGGGAACCGACCACCGAATATATCGGAAATATAGTTACAAGGATAACCTTGGTAGGAGCTTTGTTTTTGGGGGTTGTAGCTGTCTTGCCTTTGGCCATGCGTGCAATTACCGGTATAGAAGCTTTGGCAATCGGGGGAACGGCGCTTTTGATTACGGTTGTGGTGGTTACCGATCTTTTGAAGAAGATAGATGCTCAGATAACATTAAGAGAATATTAGAATAAATTTTATGCAAACCTCAACAGAGGGTCCTTATGTTTTTTGTTTTTTTGGTCGATCAGGCTCCGGTAAAGGCGTCCAGTCTCGAAAAATGATCAAATGTTTAAAGGAACGTTTTCCGGAAAAAGATCTTTTGTATATAGAAACAGGTCAACTTCTCCGTGATTTTACGGACAGTAGTGAAAGTCACTCCGCCGACTTAGCCAAGAAGGTAATGGAAGAAGGTGGCCTTCTTCCATCCTTTTTACCTATTTGGCTGTGGTCGAATCTTCTGGTCAAAAAATACACCGGCAAAGAAAACCTCGTTTTTGACGGAATTGCTCGTCGTTTGAACGAAGCACCCGTTCTTGAGGTAGCCTTGAGGTTTTATGGATGTCACAAGCCGAACATTGTTTATGTTGACACGTCACCGGAGATTGTCATGGAACGCTTGAAGAAAAGAGGGCGCTATGACGATACCGAAGAGGTAATAAAAGAGAGACTGGATTGGTATGAAGAAAATGTTGTGCCGGCGATTAATTATTTTAGAAAAAGCGAAGCGGTTAATTTTGTTGCTGTTGACGGAGATCGAAGTCCAGAGGAGGTTCATCAAGAGGTAGTCGAAAAAACTTTGGGGGTCTAAAATGATAAGGCTTAAAACAAAAGAAGATATATTGAAACTGCGTGAGATAGGGAAAAGGCATAATGAAATATTGAAACTGTTGAGCAGGGAATGCGTTCCTGGGAAGGGTACTAATGATATAGAAAAGAAAGCGGTGGAGTTAATGGAAAAGGCCGGCTTGGAGCCGGCCTTTTTAGGTTATAAACCCAAAGACACAGCTCGCCCTTATCCGGCGGTGACGTGTGTTTCGGTAAATGAGGAGATCGTTCATGGGGTACCTAACGAGAATCCGCGTACTTTTAAGGGAGGGGATCTTGTAAGTATTGATATAGGATTAAAGGATAAGGGTTTGATAACGGACGCTGCCGTAACAACCTGCGTAGGTAACTGTGCAAAGGAAAAGCAAGAGCTAAACTGGGCAACCGAGGAGGCGTTGTACAAGGGAATAGAGGCAATGGGTCTCGACGGGTATGTAGGTGATATAGGCGCAGCAATCTCTTCTTTTGTCCGTAGTACCCCCTTTTCTGTGGCTCGTTATCTTTCCGGCCACGGCGTTGGCTATTCGGTTCATGAGGATCCCTTCGTTCCCAATGTTAATAAAAAAGGAACAGGACCTCGCCTCAAAGAGGGTTTGGTTATTGCCATAGAGCCGATGTTAACCACCGGCTCGGGGGATATAGTTCTTGCCGAGAACGGATTCACTTACCTGACAAAAGAAGGAACTCCGTCGGCTCACTGGGAGCACACCGTGGCCGTGACGGACAAGGGGATAGAGGTGCTTACGGGCTGAATTTCACTCAAAGGGGGTATTTTGCGGGGCCGTGTTTTTCTGTTAGAATGGTGAGCATATTATTTTTTACAAATAAAACTAAAATGAACATGAATCATCATAGCAAAGAAAGAACTCTTGTTGTTATAAAACCGGACGGCGTACAGCGTTCATTGATCGGTGAGATAATAAAGAGATATGAGCAAAGTGGTCTGAAGATGATTGCTATTAAAATGCTTCTTCCCACTGAAGAAATGATAGAGAGCCATTACTCGGTTGATCCCGATTTCAAGAAGAAAGTCGGCACCAAAGCCATAGAAAGCTATAAGGAAGCGGGAGATAAACCCCCCTCCGATGACCCGGAAACGGTGGGAGAGGGCGTCATGAACAGATTGAAGAATTATATGACTTGCAGTCCGGTGGTGGCCATGGTTTGGCAAGGGGCTCACGCCGTTGAGTTGGTTCGCAAAGCTACGGGTACCACCGAGCCGAGGACTTCCGACGTCGGTACCATCCGAGGTGACTACGTACTCGACTCTTACTCTATGGCAGACTCTGACGGTCGTGCCATAAGAAACCTTATCCACGCTTCGGGTAATGTCGAAGAGGCTGAAAAGGAGATACCTTTGTGGTTCGATAAAAAAGAAATAATTCAATACAAACTTGTTCAAGAGACTATTTTATACGACGTTAATTTGGACGGTCTTTTGGAGTAGTCAACATTTTATAAACAGTTTTTCCCCGTTGCAGTTTGCTTTTTTAGGTTAATAAAATCTATGATTAATATCAGGATTGATTGCGCTTGTCCTTCTTAAGTGCACAAAAAGGGAGCTCTAGATTCTTAAGTTGTGATGAGCCCGGCACTGTTTTTGTTCCGTTTTGAGAATGAAGATGGTGCCGGGCTCTGATCGACTTCAAGTGCGAGCACCCACCTAGCATCTTGCTGGGGCAAGTACCTCAATCCTGTACATTTTCCAACAACCCGCTATTTGCGGGTTGTTGTTTTTTTTATGGTACTTATATAATAGGGGTTATTGAATTTAATAATCTAAGGTTATAATAGAAGTTAGTACTTTATGGAATTTAAATGAAGATTTTTCAATCGGTAGTTTTATTTGGATTAGTATTATTTTTCCTTTTTGTCTCTCTGAGTCCTTCTTTGGTCTCGGGTTCACACTTTACGTTTTTATGAAAATTGATAAAAAAAATTTTTTGTTTTTGATATTTTTTTTATTTCTCTTGTGGGTGCCCGAGGTTCATGGTCAAGACTGCGATTCTCCAACTTCTTTCTCACCAAGCGATGATCTTTATCGTCAATTACACGAGGACGATTTTGGCCCGGCCGAAGGCCGTCCCTATCCTTTCCTTAGTGATTCCAGAGTCTGGCCGGATGATCCTCAGTCCGGTGCGGCTACGAATTTAAAATTCTTTGTTCCACCGGGGACGAGATCTATAAGTATTTGGGGGAATCCTGATTTCTCTTATAGAGACCGTTATTATTGTGGTCAATATAGAGTAACGCCCCGTAACTGTAGTACGCTTCCGCTAAGAAACCCTTCTGAAGTACCCAGAGATTTGATGGAGTGGGAATTAGAGCCCGTGAAGAGCACAAACCTTGAGCATATTTGGTTATTTTCGGGCAACACTATCAACCCACCTTTGACGGTCGAACAATCCGGTTGGCTGTATTATGAAATAGCCGGTATCAACGCGGTCGAGATGTCTTTTATGGTCGATCCAGAGATATACAACGCTTGGCGTTGCGGAGGAGAAATTACACCAGCTCCACCACCCCCCACCGGCTCTCTCCAAGTGAACATCTCTCTTCCGGAAGGAGTGGAAGGAGAGCCTCAATGGAACTTCCGCGGTTTGGGATGGAAGGAAAGTGGACATTTAATCGAAGATATCCCTGTCGGCACCTAT
>SKVL01000036.1 GCA_007129455.1 Candidatus Campbelliibacteriota bacterium
AAAACAGATTTTTGTAAGAGATAAGAAGAGAGATAAGAATAAAATCAGATTTAAGAGTTAAGAATAAAAAGAAATAAATCCCTCCTTCCCATTTTTGCGAGGTACATTCAAGTAAAGCGGAAGGACAAAGCAGGTCATTGATAGTTAAGTGTTCAATGCTTCGCCCGACAAGGGATGCGCTATCCGCGCCCGCGTTGAACGAGATAACTCAAGGGCAAAATTGAAGAGGGATACGGCAAATTCTAATCCTGTGGAATAATTTCACCTCCGGTGAAATTAGCGCACAGCGCTATTCCACAGGGCTCGATTTTTAGTTCTACCGGTGTCCCTTCAAAAGATTGAATGTTTTTGATCTGTTGTTAATTTTCAGCTTTGTTTTTAACACCAAAAAAAGGCTTAAAACAAGGGTGGGAAAGCGGAAGATATCAACTGAAATTAGTGGAATTCGGGGTGAAAATATAGTATAATGGACGGGTACTTAGAGGTACTTATTTTTATTTATGGTCACTCAAAACACGAAAAAAACAACCAAAAAGAGCGCTTATACCGCCGATCAGATAACGGTCTTGGAAGGACTCGACCCGGTCAGGAGACGTCCGGGAATGTACATCGGCACAACCGGTCCCGACGGGCTTCATCATCTGATATGGGAGGTCTTTGATAACTCCAGAGACGAGGCGATGGTCGGCTTTGCCGATGATATTGAGGTGGCGCTTCTGCCGGGAAACAGAGTCAGAGTGGTGGACAATGGCAGAGGTATTCCGGTTGATATGCATAAACAGACCAAGCTCTCGGCCTTGGAGACCATTATGACGACACTGCACGCCGGAGGAAAGTTCAGTAATGACGGATATAAAGTCTCGGGAGGCCTTCATGGGGTCGGTGTTTCGGTGGTTAATGCTCTTTCGGTTTACGCTAAAGCGGTGGTTCATAAGGACGGTTCCGTGTATGTTCAGGAGTACGAGAGAGGGGTGAGTAAGAAAAAGATCAAGAAGCTGGAGAAGAGCAAAAGAAGCGGAACCATTATTGAGTTCGAGCCGGATTCGCAGATATTCCCCGAGATCGATTTTGATTGGAAAAAAGTGGTCAGACATTTAAGACAGCAGGCATATTTGGTCAAGAACTTGAGAGTTACCGTACTGGATGCGCGTGAGGTTCAAAATCTGACCATTTCGGACACCGGCACTTTTTTCCTACGGGAGTCGGTAAAGGATCTGCCCTCAATGACCTTCTATTTCGAAGGGGGTCTTCGTTCAATGGTCCGCTTCTACAACAAACCTTTCAAAAAAGTTCACAAGAACATTTTCTATGTTGAAAAGTATATAAACGACGACGAGTCGGTGGAGGTTTCGCTTCAGTACGTCGATGACATCTCTTCCAGAATTTTGCCTTTCGCCAACAATATCTACACCGCCGAGGGCGGGACTCACGTTACCGGTTTCAAGACGGCACTTACCAGAACTCTCAATAGCTACGCCCGAAAGAATAACTTGGTGAAAGAAAGCGAAGACAGCTTCACCGGTGACGATGTGATGGAAGGATTGACCGCCGTCATTTCCATTAAACTTCGAGAGATACAGTTTGAAGGACAGACAAAGGCCAAGCTTGGTACGGTGGAGGCCAGAAGCGAAGTTGATTCGGTCTTCTCGGAAGGTTTTGACACCTTCTTGGAAGAGCATCCGGAAGATGCCAAGGCCATCATTCAGAAGGTGACTCTGGCACTGAAGGCTCGCAAAGCGGCCAAAGCGGCCAAAGACAGTGTACTTCGAAAGGGCGCCCTTGAGGGAATGACCTTGCCGGGGAAGCTCGCAGACTGCCAAAGCGGAACCACCGCCGAAGAAGCGGAGATATTCATAGTGGAAGGAGACTCCGCCGGGGGCACCGCCAAGACCGGCAGGGACAGGAGGACCCAAGCCATTTTGCCTCTCCGGGGTAAGATCTTGAACATCGAGAGAGCTCGAATCGACAAGGCGCTTTCCTCCGAGCAGATAAAGAATCTGGTCATCGCACTGGGGACGGCGATAGGGGACACCTTTGATATTTCCAAGTTGAGGTATCACAAGGTCATAATCGCAACCGATGCCGATATTGACGGCGCTCACATAAGGACTTTGCTTTTGACTCTCTTTTACCGATATTTTAGACCTTTGATAGAAGCGGGTCACATATATATCGCTCTGCCTCCTTTGTATAAAATAAAAAAAGGCAGGGAGGCCTTTTATGTCTACACCGAAAAAGAAAAAGAGGACTTCATCAAAGCTCATGGTGGAGAGATCCAAGAAGAGGTTGAAGATATAGAGAATGAAGATGAAGAGACCGAAGAAGATGAGACCGATTCCAAAAAGAGCACTTCTCCGAAGCTTTCTTTCCAGAGATACAAGGGTTTAGGTGAGATGAACGCCGATGAGCTTTGGGAGACGACCATGGATCCGGAGAAGAGGACGGTCAAGCAGATAACCGTGGAAGATGCGGTTGAAGCCGACAGCGTCTTCGATATTTTAATGGGCACCGATGTATCTTCCAGAAAATCTTTCATACAGTCAAACGCTGAAAAAGCGACGGTTGATATATAGAAAACAAAACATAAAAATACAAACAAGGCCACTTTAGAAAAGCGACCTTGTTTTTTTGTGTGAGCTTTATTATACAGAAAGCTCTTTAAAGAATTCAAGTAACTCCTCTTCGGTCTTTTCTCCGAC
>SKVL01000057.1 GCA_007129455.1 Candidatus Campbelliibacteriota bacterium
CTTGTCTGTCGGGGTATCACACTAAATAACGAGCGAAGCGACTATATTTTTGTAGGACCCCGACAGCTTGTCTGTCGGGGTATCACACTAAATAACGAGCGAAGCGACTATATTTTTGTAGACACACGAACGAAGCGGGTGTGGAAGGAAGAGAACCCTTTCTTTTTTTGACTTTCATGATAAAGTCATGTCGGGTATTTGAACATTTGAAAAAACAAGAAAGGAGGATAGAGAGATGAAAAAGTTCGGTCCATATGTTGGAGTGACGGGTTATATGTTACGGTTCGAGGTTAATGAGGCCTTAAAAATGGTCCCCGAAGGTCACCCTTATCGTCTTATGGTCGGAGTTCTTATGAGCTTAAGAACTCTTAAGGGACAAAAAAACAGAAAGCCTAATCGTTATCCCGAAAAAGATACGGTTGCCGGTATTTTTGTAGATGATGACAGGACGTTGAATCTTGTTCATTACAACACCAATCAACCTGAAACTCTTTTTGAGCAAATGCTGGCCGTGACAGAAATCTCCGGGCCGTATCTGGACGGTTTTCAGTTAAACATCTGTTGGCCAGAGTTATCTCATCTTGAGAGATATCGAGAGAAATATCCCGATAAATTTCTTTTGCTTCAGATCGGTGGCGGTGCGATGAAAAAGACAAAAACAATCGAAGGTTTTGAAGAGGTCATAAAGGACTATTTACCGATTGTGGACGCGATTCTAATTGATTCGAGCGGTGGAGAAGGGAAACCTTTTAATCTCGCCGGAGACGCGGAATACCTCCGTGCCGTCTTGAAGTACCGTCTTGATGTTGGTATCGGTATTGCCGGTGGTATTGAACCTTTAAATCTTCATCGACTCATCCCTCTTTTAAATGAATTTCCTTCATTAAGTTTTGATCTGGAATCCGGAGTGAGAACACCCGAAGACGAAATGTCTCTGGATAAAATGTTACTTTATTTAAAGCGCGCCTTTTTACTGACGCTTAAGTGGGGGTCATAACCTAAAAGGTGTGTGCAATGAATTTTGCATGCACCTTTTGTTTTATTACAATATGTTTCGAAATATCATAAAATTATCGGAACGTAATAAAAAGCAAATAATTTTCATGTTTTACTTTATCGCCATAGAGATAAAAGGGTCGCCGGCCGAGTTTTATAAAACTTTTGGCGATGATATCTATCGAGAGTTCGGCATCAAACCTCTCTATCATAAATTACCTTTTCATATAACACTCGTACCTTCTTTCACGTATGGAGAAGAAAGATCCGAAATTGAAAAAGCACTTTCTCGCTCGATCTCGATCTATCCTCGGTTTTCTTTGAGTCTGTCGGAGATCGGTCACTTTGATAGGAAGACTATCTTTTTGGAACCCGAACCGACCGAAGTTATTTTACCTTTAAAGCGGGACATATCTTCCTCTGTCGTAGAAATGTTGGAAAGAAAGGATAAAGAAAGTTTCGGGAAGGAAAATCGCTTTCATGCTTCTCTGGTACGTTTCATTCCCGAGTCTTTTTTTGCTCCCATTTACAGTCGTATTGAAGAATCTTTACCGACAGAAGGCTGGGAGACGGGTGTCTTCGATGTGTCTTTGTTTTTGAAAGGGGAACATCATTGGGAAACCGTGGCTAAGTTTCCTCTGAGTTAGTGCTCTCAGGCGGAAAGTGGTAGTCTTTTAGTATGAAAAGAGAGCCGTTAGCTTCAAAGATCAGACCGCAGACTCTGGAAGGTTTCGTCGGGCAAGAGCATTTGGTGGGTAAAGCTAAACCCTTGAGAGTTGCGATTGAGAAAGGTCACCGATTCTCATTTATCCTTTGGGGTCCGCCCGGCTCGGGCAAGACCACTTTGGCCCGCATATACTCCCGAGCATTGGAGGGGGAACTTTTCGAACTTTCCGCCGTCTCCGCCGGCAAGGCCGATATTAAAAAAATCGTTTCTTTCCAAACCGACAAAGACAAGATACTTTTTTTGGATGAGATACACCGCTTCAACAAAGCGCAACAAGACTTTCTACTGCCTTTTGTTGAGAGTGGTGAGCTGACTTTGATAGGAGCAACCACCGAGAACCCGAGTTTTGAGGTTATAGGGCCTCTTCTTTCAAGGTGCAAGATCTTTACGTTGAATCGATTAAGTGAAGACGAGTTAGGGAAGACAGTAAAAAGGACTAAGATAAAAGTCGGTAAAAAAGAGAAAGAGCTTTTAATTAATCTCTCAAACGGAGACGCTCGGTATCTTATATCCGTTATTGAAAGTGTTGTCGATTTGTATGGTGTGATTTCTGTTGATGCGATAAAAGAGGTCGTTCAGAATGATAAGATCCATTACGACAGAAAAGGGGATGAGCACTTTAACACCATAAGCGCTTATATAAAATCAATGCGTGCCGGGCAGACCGACGCGGCCCTCTACTATCTGGCCAGAATGACAGAGGCGGGGGAAGACCCCAAGTTCATCGCTCGTAGAATGGTTATATTCGCAAGCGAAGACATCGGCCAAGCTCTCCCGACAGCACTAGTTGTCGCCAACGAGGTTTTCAGAGCCGTTGAGAAGGTAGGGCTTCCGGAGGCTGAGATAAATCTGGCACACGGGACCGTCTACCTCTCAAAAGCCCCCAAAGACAGAAGCTCTTATGATGCTTACAGAAACGCTCAAACAGATGTTAAGAGATACAAGAACCTGCCCATTCCTCTGTTCGTGAGGAATGCCCCCACCGACCTTATGAAAGAGAGGGGTTACGGTGAGGGTTATCAAAAATACACTGAGGAATCGATGTTACCGGATAAGTTAAAGAGTAGAGTATATTACAAGCCGAAAAGCAAAGATAAAAATCCCAAAAAGAGTTCCGGAAAATGAAAAAGGCATCCCGTCTTCAACGGCCTGTGATAACATAAGAATATGAGTTCATCAAAATTATTTTCAAAAGAGAGCTTTGTCACCCCGCATGAGGTTAAGGACCCGCTTGTTTTCTCGGTAATATTTTACGTACTCTTCGCTTTCGTGGGGTATGCCATGGCGGAGACTTATCCCGATCAAATCGCAATGTACTTGGAAGAGCTTGGGAAGATGGTGAGTTCCGTTGCCGAGTTGAGTATTGTCGGGATTTTGTTTTTTATCTTTTTAAACAACATTTT
Source organism: Candidatus Campbelliibacteriota bacterium (assembly GCA_007129455.1). Taxonomy (GTDB): domain Bacteria; phylum Patescibacteriota; class Minisyncoccia; order Phycocordibacterales; family CSBR16-193; genus SKVL01. Next base: position 3,127 of record SKVL01000057.1, read on the forward strand.
TGTGGCGTTCTTGGCTTCTCTGGGTGGTATTTTGTTCACACTTTTGCCGGTGGTTATTATCGTCGCCAACGGTCTTGTTCTGGGGATTGTTTTTCACTTGGTTACCTATTTGGAGTCAACGGAGTATTTCTTTTTGGGGATTTTACCGCATGGTATTGTTGAGCTTCCGGCAATCCTTTTCTCAACCGCAATCGGCATTTGGTTGGGAGGTTCGTTCTTCAGATTTTTATTTTTCGGAACTGAGACAAGGTCGTCTTTGAAAGAGAAGGCCAAGAGAGCTCTTGGCACGTATATTCTCATTATTGTTCCTCTTTTGTTTTTGTCGGCCTTGATAGAGGTGTTCGGCACCCCTCTTTTACTGAATCATTTTTTTGACATCAATCCTTTCAAATAAGGCTTGGGGATTCATTCGGATGGTTTTGGCACGATGCGACCTGTATTATGGCATGATATAATTCGATTATAAGTAAATTTTAAATATGAACAGCAAGCAGTACAGTATTTTAGTCGGCGCGGTCATGGTTATGATTATCCTTGGGGTGATTGTTCTTTTGATGGTTTGGGGTAAACAGGAGGAGATGCTTGACTCTGATGACCCACAGGAGTCTTTGACAACCTCTACCGTTTTTGATTGGAAAGGACCACAATTACTAAATTAATAAAAAATGGAAATACTTTTACTGACATCTATCTTGGTTCTCTCTCTGGCGGGTATCGCCGTTACATATATGGTAACCTATGCGCGCTCTTCCGAGCGTGAACTTTACTCGGCGTTCGGTTTCTCATGTTCGTCTTTCACTGAACACCCTCTTTTCCGATTTTTCAAAGTCCCGTTAGATCTCTGGGGCGGGGTATATTACATATTCATTTTGGCTTTTACTGCCGGGGCTTGGGTCTGGGGTATGCCTTTTTGGGGCCTTTTATTCTTCTCTCTTGTTTTCGGTTCGCTTTTTTCTCTTTACTCCATAATGATACAGGTTATCACTGTCAGGAACTTTTGTGAGTGGACGTTGGTCGCGGCTTTTGTCCCGATAATGAATTTGGGGCTTTTCCTTCTCTTGGCGCCGGTCTTTAAAGTGGCTGATTGGATTACGGTTACGTATGATCAGTTATTTTTGTTAGCGACAATATTTTCGGCGGCGGGTGCGGTATTGGCAGTTTTTTCTTTCTTCACATTTCTATCTTTCATGGATGATCTTCGGATTTCCGCTTGGGAAGCCAAGGTTCTCTCTTCTCTGTCGGAGGGTATCTGGCTTGCGGTTGTCGGAGTACTCGGTCTCGGAGTGGGGGTCATCTGGGTTAACGGTAATTTTGTCGAGATGCAGGTCTTGTCCTTGATGCTTGGTGTCACTACGGTTGCCGCGGTTTGTGAGTTCACTAAGATATCAAGAATAAGACCCGCTCTGGTTATGTTATCTTTGCAAAAAAATGAAAATAAAAAGGAAGAAAGAGAACTTTTGAAAAGGCTATCTTTTGGGGTGGAGGCGATTGCTCTCATATCTTGGCTTTGTGTGGCCTTCTTCTTCATTTTGCCGATGGAGATATTTTTCATCTCCCAAGCAGCTGGCACCTACGTGCTTTTGGTCACTATTGCTTTTCTTTTAAGTCAGCTGATAATACCCAATCAATACAATGACGAGAAATAAGATAAAGGTTTTTGCAAAAGAGGTTTTTGACGAAGTTGAAAAAAACAATCTGGCCGATGCTTCCGCAGCTCTCTCTTTCCGGTCCTTAATGGCGGTAATCCCAACCTTTGCACTTTTGGTTATGATTTTAGGGGAGGTCATGGGGAGGGAGAGAGTCCTGGATTGGTTCTTTTCCATTTTGGAAAACGCCTTCGGTACCGAAGTCGTCGTTCTCGAAAAAGCTGTTGAGGGAACCTTTCTTATGATGACGGGTTTTGTTTTTTCGGCCATTATCTTGATTGTTGCTGTCTGGTCATCGGTGAGCTTGGTTCATTATGTCAGACAAACATTCTTTTCCATTTTCGGCATGGAAATATCGGCGAACGGAATTTTTGATAAGACGGTTAAATCTCGCGCATTGTCATTTATGTACACTATTTTGGTGTTTTTCTTGATTGTCGTCGTAATGCTGGGGCAAGGATTGGCGGGAATCGCTTTGGGAATTTTGGCGGGCTTTTCAGAGGAAATTCACGTATCTTTGTTTTTTAAACTAATTAATTTCGGTGTTTTCTCAGCAATGATTTTCGTGGTTTTCGGACTGGTTTACTGGTTCATGTCTGCGGGAGCCCTGCATCTTTGGCCGATACTTCTGGGTAGCGCCGTCTCCTCTTTACTGTTCTTGATTTTCAATGCGGGACTTTCAATATATGCTTCTTACAGTTTCACCCTGGGTCTGTTCGGAGCTTCGAGCTTTTTGGTTGTTTTATTGATTTGGATTTACTACTCCGCCTTTACTCTTTTCTTGGGCGGGGTTATTGCTTTCGTTTCGGATAAAACATTTAAAAAAAGCACTGGCGCGGAAAAGACTGTGTATATTTGATTTGTTATATAAACCTATTTTAGGTATTCTGATTATATACGACCTTAATCACGCAACCCGTTTTTTCAAAGGTCGTTTTAAATTTTTTCGAGGGTTGTTTTAAATTTTTTTGACCGATTGCTAAGGCGGACAGGTTCAGTTTTGATTATTCAAACTTGTTCGACATCGAAGAAGCGGACTTTTAATTTATATTTTTAAACAGGGTTTTGTTTAATCGGTTAAAAAAATAAGTTTGATTTGTCGGGTTTTACGATTTTTAAAAATAAAAAATGATCGAATTTGAATCACAGATACTGATTACGAACGTTGTTGCGGTCGGAGTGATTATTGTGAATCTCGTTTTTGGATGTGCTGTCTTCTATAAAAGAATTCCACGAGAACTTAAGACGGCGATAACACTGCTGTCTCTGACGGTGGTGTTTTTTGTTTTTTTCTTTGTCTTGGCTTTTAATGTGGAAAGCCAAGATCTTGCTTATCTTTTGTTCTCTTTTTCGTCAATAGTGTTTTTGATCGGAGTTTTGTTGGTTCATTTAATAATGGCCGCTTTTCGTGTTGTTAAAATGTTTAAAAAAAAGCTGATTTTGACTGTTTTTTATGGGATGTCGGTTTTATTGATGGCTGCAACTTTTATCTCTCCGGAGTTTTTCATAAGAATAACTGATGGTGAACACGGCTTTTCAAACCAACTTGTAGCGGGAGAACATTTTTTGATTATTATTTTATTTTGGTGTTCGGTACTTTTGGTTATTCTTACACTACTTGCCGTGGCGTTTTTCCGTGCTTATAAAGACGAGAACATTAATGTAAAGAATAAGATAGTCTATACCTTAGTCGCCGTGGTTATTGCTTCAGGTTTCGGATTCATGATAATTCCTATGGTTTATCAGATCTATAGCAACCCAGTACCCTTTCTTTTCTTCGGTCTTTTTATCATCCCTCTGACTTACGGAACAACCGCCAGAAATGTTGCCGGTATTTTTTCGATTTTGAAAAGGATCGTGATTTTCCTATTACTTTCAATCGCGGTCTCTTTCTTTTTTGGCGGAATAGTTTCAATGAATGACTGGCTAATCATCATGGCGCCTGATTTTCCTCGGTGGGCCATTCCGATTTTGTCTTCGTTATTTGCCGTTGCCCTTTTGATGTATTTTTGGTACACCTACACCGATGCGGAGACATTGAAATATGAGTTCATCTCGGTTATAACTCACAAGTTCCGGACTCCCTTGACCAGAATAAAGTGGTCCGTTCAGATACTTGAAAACGCAGCCGAGGAAGATGAAAAAAACATGGCGGCCGAGGAGATAGCCGCATCCGCTCAAACCTTGGTCGATCTTACTGATATTCTTGTGGACGCCAGTAAAACCGAAGGTCAAGATTACCAATACAAGTTCTCGATTAAAAACTTGAACTACTTGGTGGAGCAGGTCTGTGAATCGGTCAAAGATCGAATGGAGGGTAAGAGTATAACCTACAGCTATAACTATGACGACGGCTTTTCCAAGATCTATGCAGATGATCAAAGACTACAGTTTGCTCTCCAGATACTTTTTGAAAATGCTATAAACTATACCCCCGAGGGGGGATCCATATCCGTCAGGATATCCAAAGAAAAGAACGATATAATTTTTTCCATAACCGATACCGGGATAGGGATTTCGGCCAAGGAGCAAAACTTTCTGTTCTCCAAATTTTATAGAAGTCGCCGTGCGAAACTTTCGGATCCGAACGGCATGGGTATAGGAGTGTTCATGGCTAAAAAGATAGTTGAACGCCACGAGGGGAAGATATGGGCGACATCTCCGGGGCCGAACAGCGGATCAACCTTTTGGATATCCTTTCCTAACGCCGATCATTAGAGCTTTCGATTCTTTCGGGTCCTTGATTCGTTGTTACAAACTCAAGTTTGATCAGTGTCCAATATTTTTAAATAGTTCTCCGAAATATTCACTTGATAGATTACGTCTTTTCTCTCCACCACGACATTCCACCGGTTTATCAAGGCATGCCTGTGTAAAATCTTATTCGGATTGAAGCAGACCGGATAGGTTACCATTTCTAAAAAAGGTATGTCGCCTTCGGTGTCACCAACACCCACGGAGTCTTTCAGGGACAGAGATTCTTTTTCGACGGCACGTCTGACTATGTTGGCCTTGTTTGCTATGAGGTGTAGTTCATTGACTTTGCCCGTAAACCTGTCTCCCGGACCGAGGTCGTAGATTCGGCCGTAGACCTTATCAAATCCGAAGTTTGCACAGAATTCATTCAGTATGCCCTTAGGGGATTGTGAGATGGCTAACAGGTAATAGCCGTCATTCTTGAGCTTGTTAATCAAGGAGCGAGTGTAGGTGTAAGTTTGCCATCGCTGATCTTCAACAATCGTTTTACCGACATCCATGAAATCCGAATAAGGAACTCCCTTAATATTTTCCGCGAATGTTCTTATTACCGCCTCTATGTATTTCTCATAAGAGTCTTTTCTTTCAAGCCAAGCTTCTTTTTCTTTTTCAAAGTTTTCTTTTGCTCGTTCGGGGAAAATATTTTTCTCGATTAAACTCTCAACCAACTCTATGAGAAGGCTGGATCTGAACAGTGTTCCGTCAATGTCAAATATTGCCGTCTTTTGTTTAGTTTTCATTTTACGAGTGGGGATATAAAAAGTTTTTCGTAGAGATGTTTTCTGGGGTTGTTTGAAATTTTATTATATCATATATGCAATGAAGAAATTCGATAGAAGCTCGGATGAAAGGTTTGCTAAATATGTCTCTGAAGCAATTGATGATCTACCCGGTAATATAATTGAGCGCTTGTCCAATGTGGCGATTGTTATCGAAGACGAGCCTTCTCCGGAGCAAAGGAAAAAGTTAAACCTTCGTAAGGGGGAGGCCCTTCTTGGTTTGTATGAGGGGATTCCCCAGACGGAGAGAGGGAGCTCCTACCAAGGATTGCCCGACAAGATAACTATTTTTAAAAATTCAATTGAATTGAGCGCCGAGACCAAAGAGGATATTAAGCGTATTGTAAGGACGACCGTATGGCACGAGGTGGCACATCACTTCGGAATGGAAGAGGATGAAGTCAAGATCGAGGAGAAGCGCAGGGGATATTGATAGGGATGCTTTATTTTTAAAAATATAAACATTTCGGGTATTGGTTTTATGTTTTTAGATGTTATTATAAACTAGAAGGTAAATGAAATCGTTACGGGAGTTTCATATTTTTAGTTATGAAGGAAAAAAAGCATTCTCTTGAACAGACCCCCATTGCTCAGGGGAATAAGACGGTAGTTTCAACTCTAAGACCGATGCGAACTTTTGTTAGTGATCTTTCGGAGCTGAAACAAAAAGGTAACCTCGATGACAAGGCGATACAGAAGTTGCCTCAGAGGATTCAAGATGCCGTCCGTCGTCATGAGGAAGGGTCTTTACCACCTCAGGCTAAGACGGTTTTTTTCAAGCCTTCGGAAGAGACCGAAACCGTTTTTGAAGAAAAAAAGAAGAATGAAAAAGAAGTTGTTTTGGATAAAGCTCCGAAGAAAAAAGAAGGACCCATTGAGACTGAAGAAGAAAAAGAAATCACTGACAAAGATACTTCCGTTGTAATCGCGGAAGCTCCCAGAACTCCTGAAATCCCCAAAAAGGAAGAAGTATCTGCCGAGGAAAGTGATAAGAGAGATAAAGAAACTCTTGTCAAAAGCAAATTAAACAAAAAAGACGAGGGGTTGGAAGAGGAAATAAAAGAAAAAGACGCATCTGAATTAAAAGAGGCACAAAAAGAATCACGGCCGATTACCGAGGCGCCCAAAAGGGAACTTTCTTTCGAGGAGCGTGTAAACCTGAAAAGGCAAGAGGTGGATAAACTTACGAAAGAGAAGGAAGGAGAGGTCAATGATGTGAGGGAGAAAATAGAGGATCTGAATCGGGAACTTGAAGTGGCCAAAGGTAAGGTCAAAGGACTTGAGGACAGACGCACTCCCATTGCCGAAAGAGAGAAAGGTATCGAGAAAAAAGTTTTGGAGATAATGGAGAAGGAAAAGGACACGGGTTTGAGCGACGAGGTTAAAAGAAGCTTGGGGGAGGAGCGGTGGATCCTTGAAGAACAGAGACAGGTGACGGAGAAAGAAAGATGGGAAATAGACAAACAGATATCTGAAATTGATGAAAAAATACTTGATATCCAAAAAGCTCAGGAGGGACTGAATGAAGAAAAAGAAAAACTGGAGTCTCAAAAGCTTCATTTTGAGGGGATTAGAGATATTTTAAATTCGGAAGATAGAAAGAAAAAGATTAAAGAAAGACTTATTGAAATAAAAGAAAAACAGGAAGCCCTTGAAAACGAGTGGGATTTGAAGAACGACCAAAAGGAGGGTATTAGAGAAAAGATAGATTTGCTTCAAATCAAAAAAGAAGAGGTGGAAAGACACGTTGAAGAAATAGAGGAAAGAGAAAAGACCGCCGATGATCCGAACATTATGCACAAAATAGAGAAAAGCCGATGGGAGGCCGAACAGCGTCGTAGGGATGTGGAGCAGCAGAGGTGGAGACGCGAAGACAGTTTGAAGGATATAGAGAATAAAATGCTCTATCTGGAAAATCGCTACAGAGGTTTTCTGAAGGAATATGAAAGACTTGAAGTTTCTCTGAAGAAGCTGGATGAATTTATTAAAAAAACGAAAGAAGAAAGAGGGATATTGGAGAAAGAATTATTGATTTAAGTCTTGTTTATATATATGAATGACAAAATCGCCAAAGACAACTCTGGATTCAAGCCAAAAGAGAAAGGAGAAGAAGAGATTACCGGCGGTAGCGAAGTTGACACCGTGGAGGAATCCAAAAGCACCATCGAACCGAGTGAGGAGGAAAACGGGGGCATAGAAGCCATGGAAGAAGGACAAAAGGAAGGTTTCAGACCGCAGCCTTCGGAATCCGAATCAAAAGGGGAGGATATTGACTCCGAAGGTGTTGTTTTAGAAGGGAAAGAAGAAGACGAGAAGCATCGGGAGTCGAAAAATGAAAATGCAGAATTTGATGAGCCGTCGGAGGAACCGGTCGAAGAACGTCCTATTGATGAGAGATTTGAAGACAGAGAAAGGGAGATAAACGAGAGCATACAAAAGAAAGAAAGTGAACTGGTGGAGCTTAAAGACAGTAATGACCAAAAGCAACAAGAGATTGCAAACATCGAAAATGAAAAGAGTGTGCTTGAAGAAAAAAGAAAAACGATAGTTAAAAAAGAGTACCCTCTGGAGAAAAGACTTTTTGAGATATCCGAGGAGCGAGGTCGCTTAGAAAGGGATGAGCAAGGATTGAGGACCTTGGAGGAGGAGTCTTGGCGTCTTGAAGATGAACGTCAAAAAATCGAGAAAGAAAGATGGGAAATGGACAAGAAAATACTCGAGGTTGATAAGAGGATAGGGGCCATAAAAAAAGGAAAGTTCGAGTTTGAAAAGAGCATAGAAGAAAAAGAGAAGGAAAAAGAACGCTTAATGAATTTGAAAGGGGCACTTAAGGCCGTTTTTGACAAGAAGAAGATTGAGGAGCACCTGAATCAGGTAAGAACAAGACAGGAAGAAATTAAAAAAGAATGGGAAGGCGCGAACGAGCGAACAAGTTCTCTGGAGGAAACCCTTGTTTCCGTTGACAGAGAGAAAGATGTAGTTGAAAAAGAATTGGAAGAAATAGAAAAAAAAGAAAGATCCACGGTCGATCCTGTGGAACTTCATGAAGTGGAAAAGGAAAGATGGGAAGTGGAGGAGAAGAAAAGGGAACTGGCGAAAAAGAAATGGGAATATGAAGACGACTTTAAGTCCTTGCAAAACGAGATACTGGAGCTCGAGGATAAAAATAAGGCTATTCTTAGAGAAATAGAGGAGAATAAAGAGACTGTTCAGAAGCTGGATGATGAGATACGAGGCGCGAAAGAAAAGTATGATATAAATGAAGATGAGATAATGCTCTAAGTAATGGATTTTAACGGAGAAATACAAATAATATTGGAGAAGAACCTTTTCGGTAATACTGTGGCGGATTATTTATTGGCGCTGGCTGTTTTCGGTCTTGCCCTGTTTGTATTTAAGGTTTTTAGAGAGATGGTTCTGACTCGACTTAAGACTCTTGCCGAAAAGACAGAGACCGACTTGGATGAGACTTTGATAGACATTATTCGCTCTCTTCGCCCCCCTTTTTATCTCTTCATCTCTTTTTATATATCCCTGCTTTTTGTCGATATGCACGAGGTCGTCTTCAAGGGGGTAACTTATATTTTAATAATTTGGGTTGGTTACCAGGTAGGTATTGTTTTTTCGGCCCTAATCGACTATGTGATTCGCAAAAAAACAGCCGCTGAAAAAGAAGCTCACACCCAAGCCGCCGCTCATTTACTTGGGACCATTGTGAAGGTTGTGGCTTGGATTGTTGTTATTATTTTTGTGCTTTCCAATATGGGGGTTAACGTTAACTCTTTAATGGGGGCCTTGGGTATAGGAGGGCTCGCAGTGGCATTGGCCGTTCAAAATATTCTTAACGATCTTTTTAGTTCCTTTTCCATCTATTTTGACAAGCCCTTTGAGGTTGGCGATTTCATTATGGTGGGAGAACATATGGGAATTGTGGAGTATATTGGTGTGAAGACAACCCGTATCCGAGCTCTTCAGGGGGAAGAGATAGTGCTGTCAAATCAAGAATTGACCACGGCGCGGATTCAAAATTTCAAAAAATTAAAAGAAAGAAGAGTAGCCTTTCGTTTTGGAGTTACTTACGAAACATCGAATGAAGTTCTGAAAAAAATTCCCGGTAAAGTTAAAAAAATTATCGAAGAAGCTGAAATGGCTCGTTTTGACAGGGCGCATTTCTATCGTTTTGATGATTCCGCTTTAACTTTTGAGGTTGTTTACTTTCTTCTGTCTGCAGAATATGTCGATTATATGGACACTCAGCAGGAAATAAACTTGAAGATTAAGGCGATGGTGGAGAAAGAGGGGGCAGGTTTTGCTTATCCGACTCGTACCGTTCACGTTCACTCGAATTAAAACAAAGATGAACAAAGTCACTTATAAAACCGCGGTTTCATTACTTCGGGAAGGTTTTATCGGTGTTGTGCCGACTGATACTTTATATGGTCTGATCGCTGTGACGGACAGTGAAGATGCCGTTGAGAGGGTTTATAATCTTAAGCGTCGTGAATCTTGCAAGCCTTGTATAATACTGACGGACAGTGTGGAGAGGGTTTATTCCTTCGGAATTTCTTTGGAGAAAAAAGAACTTTCGATTCTCGAAGAGCTTTGGCCCGGGCCCAACAGTGTTATTATTGAAGTTAAAAAAGCACCCAAATATCTTACCCGCAGTACTGGAACCCTTGCTTTTCGCGTTCCCAACGATGAAGACCTCCGGGATTTTTTGAAAGAGACAGGTCCTGTTGTCGCACCTAGTGCAAATCTTGAAAATATGAAGCCGGCTGCATCGATTAAAGAGGCTTACCTTTATTTCGGCGAAGAAGTCTTTTACGTCGATGGGGGAGATCGGACGGGGCCCGCCTCGAGACTTATGAGGATTGAAGACGATAAAATAAAGGTGATTCGTTAAAACATGGAAATTGAACAACACGAAAAAGAATCTGCCGCATCAAGAGCCTCTCGGGCAGTAATGACGGCAAAACCTGAAGAAACCCTGGGAGAGATAGAAGGGCGTTTTAAAGAGAGGGTGAACTCTTTGGAGATGCTTCAGTATGTGTATGTTTTGGACGAGGAGGAGAAACTCAAGGGCGTGCTTTCAGTGCGTGATATTTTCTCTCGTTCTCCGGAGATGTTAGCAAAAGATGTGATGTCTGAGAGTTTATCTTATGTATTACCGGACGCCGATCAGGAGACCGCGGCCATTATGGCTCTGCGCAAAAAGATAAAATCTGTACCCGTTCTGAGGAAAGACGGAACCTTTTTGGGAGTAATCACTTCAAAGACGATTCTCGACATTCTTTCGGAAGAACACAGCGAAGATCTCCTTTACATGGGTGGTGTACAGAGTGTCTATTCGGCCGGGGCAATAATCAAAAGCCGTTTGCACATCCTTGTGCTTGCTCGATTGCCTTGGTTGTTGATAGGTTTGGGTGGAGGTTTCTTGGCCGCTTTGGCCGTCGAGAGTTTTGAAGATATTTTGATTAACTATATTGTTTTGGCATTCTTTTTGCCTTTGGTTGTTTATATGAGTGATGCCGTGGCCAGCCAGACCATCTCGATATTCATTCGTGCTATGGCTCTTGATCATTCTTTTTCGATCAAACGCTATGTTATTCGCGAACTTAGTCTAGGAGTTTTCATTGCTTCCGTTGTCGGTTCGGCACTCGCCGCCATAAGTTTGTTTTGGTTTGATGACGTGGGTCTGTCGTTGGTTCTCGGGATCGCACTTTTCTTATCTGTCTTGGTTGCCGTTTCGGTTGCTCTTTTGATGACGATAGTTTTGGATTTTTTAAAAAAGGACCCTGCTGTCGGAAGTGGACCGGTTGCCACCATAATCATAGATATTGTAACGATTTTCATTTATTTCACGGTAGCCAAACTGTTCCTTCCCGTATTTTTGGCTTGAAACTTTACCTTTGAAGCAGAGATTGGGTTTTGATCTTTCGAGCATTGCTATAAAATCTCCTCAAAAAGCGGTTTTTAAAAATTTGCGTTTTTATTCATTTAATTTATAATAACCCTTAAATAGGGGTGTATAGTCACCTTATGTTTTTTAAACGTGAAGGGTGTCGATTTCACGTCTTTTGGAGGGTATTAAAAGAAAAGATGTCTCAGTGTAGAAAAATCACCGGGGCATGGAATTATAAGTAATTAAATAAAGAACATTATGAGAAATCTGATAATAATAGCACTCATCGCCATCATTGCCATTGTTTTGGGGGTTATGGTTTTTGGTGAGAAAGAAGATACGCAAGAGTATGGTATGGATGAATCCAGGACTATCGCTCAAGAGTGGATGGAGAACAGCTCTCCCACATACAACTTTGACGGGTCGGGCCTTGAGCTCGTTGGTGAGAGGGAGGTGAATGAGTCAACATTTGAGTTCACTTTTGGCTTTGAGTCTTCTGCCGCCGGATTTGGTGACAGGGAAGACCAGATGCTCGCACAGGTCATAACTCCTCATACGACCGTGGTGGTCGTTGAGAATGGCGAGGTTGTCAGCGCAGTCACAGACGAAGTTTACTCGGAACTTGATGACCGAATGATCGAGGATGAGCCGGTAGACGAGCCGACCGAAGAGACTGTTTCCGTTTACTTCATGATCGTTGAAGACGGGCAAGAAGAGATCGCAGGTGTTGAGAGAACCGTTGTTGCCGATGGCAACATTGAGCACTTGGCATTGGAAGCCTTACTTGCAGGTCCGACCGAAGAGGAAGAAACGGCCGGTTACAGCACTGCCATAAATGAAGGAGTGGAGATCTTGAGTCTTACGATCGAAGGCGGAGTGGCAACGGCTGACTTCAGCGTTGAACTTGATGAGGGTGTGGCCGGTTCGGCCATGGTTATGGCGATAAGAGGACAGATAGAAGAGACCTTGAAGCAGTTTGATTCCGTAAATGAGGTGGTCATAAGTGTTGAAGGTGAGACTGAAGAGGTGCTTCAACCCTAACCGAAAAGAAAAATTATAACAAAAACACCCTTTTTTAAGGGTGTTTTTGTTTTGCGTCTGAACCTGTGATATAATTCGGAAGCTTATTTAGCAGTCTAATAAAAAACAAACATGAAAGGATATTTTGTAAATATAGAAGACGAGACAAAAGATAACTATGATTATAGGCGAGTTCTGTACACAAGCAAACACAGTCAGCTTGTGGTCATGAGTGTGGAGCCCGGAGATGAAATAGGTGAGGAAGTTCACGAACTTGACCAGTTCATAAGGGTGGAGAAAGGAAAAGCCAAAGTAATTTTGAACAAAACGGAGGAAAGGGAAATTGAAGATGACTGGGCGGTTATAATCCCCGCCGGCGTTTGGCACAATGTTATAAACACCGGAGACAAGCCCTTGAAACTTTATACCATTTACTCTCCTCCGGAGCACAAAGACGGAGTGGTGCAGAAAACAAAGGCCGATGAAGAGGAAGAGCACTTCGATGGTGTTACCACGGAATAAATACAGTTGGGAAAACTAAAACGCGCGGTCTTGATTCCGCGCGTTTTTAGTTTTCCGAAGATTTGTTGTATTTTCTTATTCATTCTGTAGTTTTAAAAAAGAGTGGATATATCTGGCCTTTCGTCTTTATATTCGGTCTTGCCTCAGTCTCTTCAATTCTTTATTCTGGTATTCGCATAAAAGATCGCATGTCTATAAGTTATGGATATTACCTGAACTAGAGACGGATTATCGGAAGTGCTCAAGATGGATGCGAGAAGTTTGCGGAAATAATATACTCATTGATTAAAACTACTCGTCGCTCTCGGGCGGTTTTTGTTATCAACTGTTTACAATTATATTTTTGAGGAGTATTCTGTGGGCAGAATGTAAATTAATAACAAGAGGAGGAAAGCTGACCATGTTTAAAACCAAAACGTCGGCTTTTTGGCTGGTAGTTTCAGCCTTAGCTGTCAAACTTTTTAAGAGAGATTCTATTCTGGCTGTTGTGGATCACTTGAGTTTGAGGCAGTGGGAGAATTACATGGTTTCAAGCATTCCTAAGTTTCCCACTAACGGAGCTAAAAAAAAGGTTAACGTAAAAGAATTCAGGATTCTTGACAAAGACGGCAGAAAGGTTGGTCTCAGTTGTCCGGGGTGCGGACACATGGGCCCCATGCCCGAGAGGTGCGCAATGTTCCGGTGTCCGGAATGTAAGATTGATATGTATCTTTCAGGCTGGTGTGTTTTCATTTGGAGTTAGAAATCAGTTGGAGATCTTTTAAAAGGCCGCTTGAATGCGGCCTTTTTTGTTGAGTTGAGCACACAGGTGAGCCCTGTCGATTAAAGAGAACTTTCTTCGATTACCCCTGATATATTTTTGGGAATTAAACAAGCGTGATATACTTTACTAGTTAGTTTTTAATAATAATTAATATATATTAATTACTATGAAAATACCCTCGGAGAACTATCAATTTTCAAACGAGCCGAGCATCTTGGTGGTAACCGGAATCAGAGAGGCTCTAATTTATTATGCCAGAGAAGGTGAGGTGGACAGGTTATCGGAGATTATGGCTGAAAAACCGGAAGACCCCGGTAAACCCGGAGTTTTCATAACCGGAGGCAAGAACATGATTCATCACGGTGCCTCTCTCGAGGATAAACAAAGAAAGATCCGTGACAAGGCCATAAAGAATTTTTTGAGTGAGCTGAAAAAAGATCTGAAAGAGATACCCGACATTGATAAAATAAAGTCCCTGTATCTTTTCACTCCGGAGCCTTTCGAGGGTAGTGTTTTGGAGGAGATTCCCGCAAAACTCAAAAAGAAGATAGAGAATACTTTTTACGGTAACTATACGAATAAGCACCCGATTGATCTGGTAAAGAAGATAACAACGGTCAAGAACAAAAAAAAGGAGGATTTGACTGAAGAAGAGGCAAGGGAGATATTGAAGCTTAAAAGGCAAAACAGAGCCAAATAGAGGCATCATATTATATATCTTAAACAGAAAGAGCCCCTGGGGGCTCTTTTGTTTTAGTATTGACATAAAAGAACAAATATTATATAGTATTATAAATCTGTACTTTTAAAATTAAAAAAAGGAGAATAAAGATGACAAGAGAACTTTTTCTTTTGATCATAATTTTCATTTTGATCAACCTGGTACTGGTTCTGATTTGGCGCCTTTGGAAACTCAAGGAGCTTTCCGAAAGAGACCATTTAACGGGACTTTTTAACCGAAATGTTTTTGACGGGACTCTTTTGAATCTACTGCATTTGCAAAAGGGTCGCAGGGACTTTGCCCTTCTGGTTTTGGACATCGACTTTTTTAAGGCGGTCAATGACAACGAGGGCCACCTTGTAGGCGACAAGATCTTGAAAGCGGTTGCCGTAAGGATTATGGGCAACATTCGCCCCAGTGACATGGCTTTCCGCTACGGTGGAGAGGAGTTTGCCGTTATCCTTCCAGGGACTGGTCGTGAAAGTGCCATTCAAGTTGGCAAACGGCTTTTAGAAAAGATGAGGATGCCTTTTCGGTTGGAGAAAACAACTTCCGGTGATAACACTTTGAACGTGACGGTTAGTATTGGAGTGGCAATCTCAAAAGAGGGGGATTCTCCTCCTTCAGTTTTCAGCCGAGCTGATGAGGCCCTGTATCATGCAAAGGAGAGTGGAAGGGATCGGTTGATGGTAAAAAATAATAGATCAAAGTAAGGAGAAAATTAATGCTAAAGAATTTGACTGTTGCAGTATCGAGTGTATTTCTTTTTGTCGTCATCATTTTCGGCGCATGGGTTTACCACAACTGGTATATGTCTTTACCGGTTGTAAAATATACCACCGACGGCCAGATTGTAGCCGTTGAGGTTCAAGGACAATACTATGGTCCCGAACATATGGAAAAAGTGGGAGACCGTTACAAAAAAGATTGGGTTTCCTTTGACTGGAAACCCGAATAACTCCTTTTTAAAAACCCGTCGGATTTTTATTCGACGGGTTTTCTTTTTTATTGTTTCCGTCTCCTCACGCCGGCGATGACTCGAGCGTCGTTTTTTATCGCCTCCACTATACTGTCGAGGTCATCGGTAATGGTGTAAAGCTCTCTGTCTCCATTTCTTATCGTACCTCGCTCTTCTAAACCTTTTTTCAAGAAGGTGTCCAAGTGCTTCCAGTACTCTTCTCCGAAAAGGAAAATGGGAATACGATGCAGTTTATTAGTCTGAACCAAGGTGATGATTTCAAAGAACTCATCCAGTGTCCCGAACCCGCCTGGAAAATACACAAAAGCCTCGGCCGAAAATGACAGGCAGACTTTTCTGCTGAAGAAGTAATGGAAATCAAGTGATTCGGTTACATACGGGTTAGTCTTCTGTTCTCTGGGAAGACTGATACAGAAACCGATGGAGTTTCCACCGGCTTCATATGCCCCGCGGTTGGCCGCCTCCATTATTCCCGGGCCTCCTCCTGTTATCACCGAGAATCCGGTTTCCTTGACTATTTTGCTTCCCAGCTCTCGGGCTTTTTGGTAGTAATGATCGTCTTCGCTCAAGACGGCGGAGCCGAAGACGGTCACCGAAGAAGGGTGTTTCGTCAAAAAGTCAAAACCCTCTTTGAATTCTTTGTTTATTATACTCATTCTCTCTTCCGCTTCCTCTCTCATCATCTCCAGCGTGTAAGGTGTGATCTGTGACTCCGGGTGTGGTTTATCTTGAGACATATCTATGCGAGATTAAATCTGCTAATATGGTGGATATAATAACATATATTATTTAAGAGTTTTCCACCTGAAACCATGAGTGATCTCTTTTCTTTTAACATCAAAAACCGGCTTGCCGGCTCTCATGCTCGAGTCGGGGAACTTTTGACCCCCCATGGTGTATTAAAAACACCTGTCTTTATTCCGGTTGGAACAAAAGCGACCGTAAAGGCTTTAACTCCGGAAATGGTGGAAGAGATTGGTGCTCAAGCGGTCTTGGCCAACACATATCATCTCTATCTTGAGCCGGGTGATGAGTTGATAGCCAAAGCTGGAGGACTGCACTCTTTCATGAACTGGGAAAAACCGATTGTCACCGACTCGGGAGGTTTTCAGGTTTTCTCTTTAGGTGCCGGGCTCGGTGAAGGAGTCTCCAAAGTTTCAATGAAAAACAAAGAGAACATCGACAAAGGCAGATGCACGACATCAATCTCTACACCGGTTAATATCAACGAGGACGGAGTTACTTTTCCTTCTTTCAGGGATGGAAGCTTGCACACCTTTACTCCGGAGAGGAGTGTCGAGATTCAGCAAAATCTCGGTGCCGACATATTTTTCGCTTTTGATGAGTGTACCTCTCCTTTGGCCGGTTATGATTATCAAAAGAGTGCTGCGGAAAGAACTCATCGATGGGCCGGACGCTGTCTGGAAAGACATAGGGCCGACAAGGAGTCCTTCAGAAAACAACTTCTTTTCGGAGTTGTTCAAGGTGGGCGGTTTGAAGATTTGCGTAGATGGAGCGCTCGAACTCTCGCGGAGATGTCCTTTTCAGGCTTCGGCATAGGAGGTTCGTTCGAAAAAGAAGATATAGAGACGGCCGTTTTGTGGGTAGTCGAAGAGTTGCCCGAGGACAAACCGAGGCATCTTTTGGGTATAGGAGACCCCAAGGATATATTCGGCGCCGTAGAGAACGGAATCGATATGTTCGACTGCGTCTCGCCGACGCGCCTCGGGCGAAACGGCACCCTCTATACCCACAGCGGTGTTATTAATATAAGGAACGGGTCATTCAGGGCTGACCTCTCTCCCGTTGATGAAGAGTGTGATTGCTATACCTGTAGAAATTACTCTCGCGCTTATCTTTCGCACCTTTATCGCTCCAAAGAGATGCTCGGTCCGACCTTGGGTTCAATACATAATTTGAGGTTCTTAATCTCCACGGTGGATCGTATCAGAGACTCCATTGAAAAAGGTTCCTTTTTTGAATTCAAAGCTTCTTTTTTAAGCAAATACGACAAAAAAACCAAATAAATATTTATAGGGAAACTTTCTTTTTTAAGAACTCTGCTTTGTGGTATAGTTTGCTTGCTTATGAAGGGAAATAAATCATTTGAACTGAAAAGTGAATACAAACCGGCCGGAGACCAGCCAGAGGCCATCTCTTTGCTTGCCGACGGACTTAAAAAGGGATATACACACCAAACCCTTCTAGGAATAACCGGTTCGGGAAAGACCTTTACGATGGCAAATGTGATAGAAAAGTATCAAAGGCCGACTCTTGTTATCGCTCATAATAAAACTTTGGCCGCTCAGCTTGCAGAGGAATACAAAAACTTTTTCCCGGGTAACACCGTTACATACTTCGTTTCTTACTACGACTACTATCAACCCGAGGCCTACGTTTCGGTCACCGACACCTACATAGAAAAAGAAGCTCAGATCAATGAAGAGATAAATCGTCTCCGGCATGAGACTACCCAGGCATTGCTCATGGGCGGAGATGTTATCGTGGTGGCGTCGGTTTCTTGTATTTACGGGCTGGGGAGTCCGGTGGAGTATGAGAAGGTCAACTTCAAAATAGAGGTTGGAATGGATCTTTCGCGAAGAGCGATGCTTTCGCGACTTGTCGACATTCATTTCAAAAGAACCAACGCCGATCTTGACCCTGGACTTTTTCGGGTTATAGGGAACTTTATCGAAGTGATGCCGGTTAACGAAAGAAAGATATACAGAGTCTCGATTAAGGGTGAAAAGGTGGATTCGATCATTGTTTTGGACTCGATATCTCGTTCTATTTTAACTGAACCCGAAGCAATCTTTATATTTCCGGCTCACCACTTTGTTACTCCCGAAGAGGAGATATCGAGAGCATTGAAGGACATTGAGTTTGAGCTTGATACGCGATTGGGTGAGTTAAAAAGTGAAGGGAAGAACTTGGAAGCCGAGAGGCTCTCCAGAAGAACTCGTTATGACATGGCGATGATAAGGGAAGTCGGGTACTGTAACGGTATAGAGAACTATTCAAGGCATTTCTCGGGAAGATCCGAGGGAGAGGCTCCGGACACATTGCTTTCATATTTCCCTCACACCGATGAGGGTCGTCCGGATTTTTTGACTGTTATTGACGAGTCTCATGTAACCATCCCTCAGATAGGCGGGATGTATGCAGGGGATCGCTCTCGCAAGAAGTCCTTAATCGAGTTCGGTTTTAGACTGCCTTCGGCACTTGATAACAGGCCACTGACTTATGACGAGTTTAATGAAAGAGTGGGGGAGAGAATTTACACCTCGGCCACACCTGGCCCTTATGAAAGAGAAAAAAGCGAAAGAACAGTCGAACAGGTGGTGAGACCGACCGGGTTAATCGACCCCGAGCTCTTGATAAGGCCGGTCGTAAGTACGGACGGAAAAAATAAAAAAGGAAAGATCTACGAAGGTCAGGTCCATGATTTTATAAAAGAAGCGGAGTTGGAGATAGAAAAAGGCGGGAGAGTTTTGGCAACAACTTTAACCAAGCGCATG
This sequence comes from Candidatus Campbelliibacteriota bacterium, assembly GCA_007129455.1. GTDB lineage: Bacteria > Patescibacteriota > Minisyncoccia > Phycocordibacterales > CSBR16-193 > SKVL01. The sequence continues at coordinate 21,734 of SKVL01000057.1, forward strand.
GCGGAAAATCTGAGCGACTATCTTAAAGAGAGGGGGCTGAAGGCTGAGTATCTTCATAGTGATATAAAGACCATCGAAAGAGTGGAGATAATTTACTCACTGAGAAGAGGGGACTTTGACTGCTTGGTGGGGGTTAATCTTTTAAGGGAGGGTCTTGATCTGCCGGAGGTGTCTCTGATCGGGATACTGGATGCCGACAAAGAGGGCTTTTTAAGGTCCGAGACCGCACTGATACAGACTATAGGCCGAGCTGCGAGAAATTTATCCGGAAGAGTTATTCTTTATGCCGATAATATAACAGGTTCCATCAAAAGGGCTGTCGATGAGACTGAGCGTCGCCGTGCGCTTCAAATGGCTCATAACAAGAAGCACGGAATAACCCCAAAAGGGATTGAGAAAAAAATACAAGACATATCTTCTTCTTTGGAGAAAAGAAGACGCGATATAGCAGGAAGTATTTTAAAAATCGAGTTGGAATCGAAGGGTGCCGATATCAAGAAGCTCGTTAAAACAAAAGAAAAAGAGATGGAGTATGCCGTTAAAAGATTGGATTTTGAGACAGCCGCCATACTTCGAGATGAGATACATATGCTGAAAGATGCGACAAAAAAGAGGGGATAAGAGGTTTGTTTTTTCCTCGCCATGTTAGTATACTGAATTTTAATACGTTGAATAACGGTTTAATTATATTTTTATTGATGGAGGAAAAAAACATAGAAGATTCAGCGGAGAAGGACATCGTCGGTAAAAAGGTGATGTGGGTTGAGGATGATCCTATTTTAAATGACATAATGGAGCGGTGGCTGGCTCGTTACAATGTCGACTTGGTTCACGCCGCTAACGGCACCGATGCTTTGGAGCTTTTAAGAAAAGAGGTTCCTGATATTCTTCTTTTGGATATAATGTTGCCTGACATTGACGGATTTTCAATCCTGGAGAGGATGAAAAAAGACCCCAATTTGAAAGACATTCCGGTTATTTTGTTCTCGAATCTGAGTCACCAAGACGATATTGACAAAGGCTATAAACTGGGAGCTTCTCGGTTTATTGTAAAATCGACGGTGTTCTTGGAGAATTTAGCGGGAGAAATTCGTAATGTCTTAAGGGAAAAGGACCGCCTCTAATCGAGGAAAGGTTCGAGTCTTTTTTTATGTCATTAAAAATTGGTATTGGATTTTCAGATGGCAAAGATGCTTATGCTGTAGGTGTAAACGCTTGCCAGGATGCATTGAGGAAGGTCGAAACAGACCGTCCTCTTTTCGGTTTGGTTTTTGTCGCAAGCTCCTATGATCACAAAAAAACAATCGAAGGAATCCAATCGGTTCTAAAGGGAGTTCCTTTGGTGGGAGCATCTTCCGCGGGAGAGATAGTCCATGGAAGCATTGTGAATAAAAATTCGGTTATAGTCGTTCTTTTGGGTGGAGAGGATCTTTTTTTTGCGACTTGTTCCGAAGAGCTGGAAGAGTCTTTGTCTTTGGAAACCGTCGGTAAAAAGATTGGAGAGAGATTGGTTCGCGAGATAGGTGCAAAACCCGATCTATCCTTTATGTTCACCGATGTAATGTCCGGAGTGGAGCAACATAAGCTAGTCGCCGATGTTTTGGAGTCCACAGGCGCTCCGGTTTTCGGAGGAGGTTCGGCCGATGGGTTTGATTTCAAAAGAACTTTTCAGTATTTTAAAGATAAAGTTATTTTCAAAAGTGCCGTTTTCGCTTCTATTAAAGGTGATTTCAAGTTCGGTATGGGGACAGGTCATGGAATGTTGCCGGTCGGAATGCCTAGAGTTGTCACAAAATCCGAAGGCGTTCATGTCTACAACATTGACAATAAACCGGCCGTGAGTCTGTACGGCGAGTACTTTGGTTATAAAGACTTACAACGCTTTACCACCGAGCCCATAGGCAAGCTCTCTTTGTCTTATCCCTTGGGCTACAGATGGGACATTGGTGATAAGAATATGATTATAAGGGCACCGCTGTTTCTTAAAAGTAACGGTTCTCTGGTTTGCACCGATAATATTCCCGAAGGCAGTGATGTGCAGATAATGATAAGCGATAGAGAAGAAGCACTTCGCAGTGTCCGTGAGGCGACCCAAAAGGCCAGAATAATGCTCGGTGAGGAGGAAAAACCCGCAATAGCCATTGTTATAAGCAGTGCCGGTCGGCAGTACTCTTACGGAAGCAACCTTGATGATGAAGTCAAGGAGGTGGAAAAAGGTTTAGGGAGCAGGATTCCCGTCGTGGGTTTTTACAGTTACGGAAGCATCTGTGCTCCAAATAAACAAGGTCCCGAGTCGGTCTTTCAGGATAATTCCGTCAGCGTTTGTCTGTTAAAGTGATATGGAAAACAGTAAAAAAAAATCAAGAGCATTACTTCAGTTAACGGCCTCTTTTTTGTTGCTTTTTATCGCAACTTTATTTACTGTTTTCATTTTGAATATCGATCATGACATTGTCAGGTTCTCTTTCTTAAGCTCGATTTTTTTAATATCTTTTCTTTTTCAGTTCTATATTTTAAGGAGTCAGATATTAACAGAGACGAAACGCAAGAATCAACTTCGGTGTTTGCTCGGAGAGCAGGACAGGACGGCGCGCATGCTTATTCGTCGTGACAGAGCTTTGTCCGAGGCTAATGAACGGTTAAGAGAAATAGACAGGTTGAAATCGGAGTTTGTTTCGGTTGCCGCCCATCAGATGCGAACGCCTCTTTCGGGTATAAAGTGGAGTCTCGATATGCTCGCAAAAGAAACCGTCGGTCCCGTAAATGTAAAACAGAAAAGGTTGCTTTTGAAGAGTTATGAAAGTAACGAACGGATGATACTTCTTGTGAATAATCTCTTAAATACCGATAGAATAGAGTCAGGTAGAGCTCAGTTGGAATTTGTAAGGGCACACTTGAAAGATATAATTGACAATGTTCTCTATTACATAAGTCCGCAAGCCAAGGGAAAGAAGATCACCATCGACTTCTCTTTTGAAGATGATCTGCCGTATGTTTCCGTTGATACGGAGAAAATACGCGAGGTCATGCAAAATATCATTGAAAACGCAGTAAAATATTCGGAAGAAGGAGGCACAATCCACCTGGGTCTTTATACTAAAGAAAAAAACGTGGTGGTAAGCGTAAAAGATGAAGGGATAGGAATCCCGAAGAACTTCAGAGGTGATATATTTACGAAGTTCTATCGTGGTGATAATGCCGTTAAAATGAAGACGGAAGGCAGTGGTTTGGGTCTTTTTGTTGCTAAAGAGATAGTGGAAAGACACGGTGGTGAAATATACTTTGAAAGTAAGGAAGGGGCGGGGACGACTTTTTACATACTTATCCCCATTGCGGAGAATTTGGATGAAAATGAAGAATAATGTGCTATAATATAAAGCACAAAAAAAAATTATGGCGAGAAAAATTTTAGTAATAGAGGACGACTCTTTTTTTGCCGACGTCCTGAAAAACAAGCTGGAAAGCCACGGTTGCGAGGTTACTTGGGCAGCTGACGGTCTGGAGGGTTTTAAAAAAATAAAGGAAGTAAAGCCGGACTTGGTTCTTCTTGATATTCTTTTGCCCAGTATGAACGGGTACGAAATCTTGGAAAAGAAAAGCAAAGACGAGGGAGTCAAAAATATTCCCGTTATAGTCATTTCCAATTCCGGGCAGCCTGTTGAAATAGAGAGGGTTCTTGAGCTTGGAGCTCAAGACTACCTCATAAAGGCTCAGTTCGGCCCCAATGAGGTTATGGATAAAGTTATTGCCTGCCTGGGTGATTTACAGGAAGGTGGAGATGAGGAGATTTCATTGGAGGGTAAAAACGTCTTTATTGTTGAAGATGACAACTTTTTGAGTGCTCTCTTGAAGGAGAAGTTCCAGACCGAAAAAGCCGAAGTGGTTCATGTCACCAACGGTGAGGAGTTGTTGTCTACCATTGAGACGATAAAACCGGATATAATTCTTTTAGACATCGTTTTACCTCGTATGGATGGATATGAAATACTGGATGCGGTCAAGAATAACGAGTCTATCAGAGATGTTCCCGTTATAATGCTCTCTAATCTGGGCCAAGAACGCGACATTGAAAAAGGGAAAGAAAAGGGAGCCGAAAAGTTCTTGGTAAAGGCCCTGTTCTCTCTCGATCAGATAGTTTCCGAAGTTAAAAAGACATTAAAAACCAAACAATAAAAATATTTTGTATTATGGCTGACAATTTGGAAGGTAAAACCGTGGTTTGGGTTGAGGACGATAACTTCTTGGGTGGAGTTATAACCAAAAAGCTCACGGAGGAGGGCGCCAAGGTGATATATATGAACACTGGGGTTAAAGCTTTGGAAGCTCTTGCTGAGGTTGTTCCCGACGTGTTACTTTTGGACGTGCTACTTCCTGACAAGGATGGATTTGAGGTTTTGGAAGAGGTCAAGAAAGATGACAGGTTAAAGGATGTCCCGGTTGTGATGTTTTCGAACTTGAGTCAGGAGGAAAACATGATAAAGGCAAAGAAAATGGGCGCTTTGGACTTTTATGTGAAATCGAATCTGTCTCCTGATCAGATAGCGGAGAACATAAAAGGTATCCTTTCCTGAAAAACAAAAGACGAAGGTAAAAAAGCACTTAAGATGAGTGCTTTTTTATGTTATACTTTGCGCCTCCATGTCTCAAAGTAAAAAGAAAAAAAAGTTATCAAAAAATATAACGAATCACGGGCCGGCAATAGAAGTAATAAGGGCGCGTACTCACAACCTTAAGAACCTTTCCGTTTCCATCCCACGCAATGTCATGACCGTTTTTACCGGACTTTCCGGCTCCGGTAAGTCATCTTTGGCTTTCGATACCATTTTCGCCGAAGGTCAGAGACGCTACGTGGAGTCCCTTTCAGCCTATGCTCGCCAGTTTTTGAAACAGATGCAAAAGCCGGATGTTGATGAGATCAGGGGCCTGTCGCCGGCCATCTCTATCGATCAAAAATCCCGTTCCAATAACCCCCGTTCAACGGTCGCGACCATCACCGAGATATATGACTACTTTCGTATTCTTTTTGCCCGAATCGGTCACCCTCATTGTTTGAAGTGCGGAAGGGAGATAAGTAAACTGTCAAACGCCGAGATAAAAGAGCTTGTCTTGGGGAAGGTCTCGGACCATCTTTCCGGGAAAGAGGAGGGGAACATTTCGAGCATTGAGATCTACTCTCCGGTGGTTAGAGGCAGGAAGGGAGAGTACTATCAGCTTTTGTATGATCTTTTGGGAAAAGGGTATGGCGAGGTTCGTATAGATGGAGAGAGAAAGAGTTTAAGGGAAAAGATCATCCTCTCCGCCAACAAACGACACGAGATTGATGTGTTAATTGACAACATAGGTGTTAAAAGCTTGTCAAAGATAGACAAAGATACCGAAGACAGGTTTGGCGAGGATCTGGAATTGGCCCTCTCCGAGTCGGGCGGACTTGTCCGTATAGTTCTCTCCGGCGCCAAAGATAAAGAAGACAAGGAGTTTTTGCTCTCTTCGGAGTATTCTTGTCCTTATGACGGGTATTCTTATACGGAAATAGAGCCGAGGCTTTTTTCTTTCAATTCGCCATATGGCGCCTGTGACAGATGCAAGGGAACCGGCAGTAAATATTTTTTTAGCGACAAGAAGTGTCCTGAGTGCAACGGTGCTAGACTGCGCCCGGAAGCCTTGAGTGTTTTTATCAAAGACAAGAACGTTGCCAATCTGACGGCTCTTTCCGTAAAGGAATGTTTTGATTTTTTCTCGGACATCGAACTTACCGAAAGGGAAAAAGAGATATCGCGCGTTATTATAAAGGAGATCCAATTAAGGTTGGATTTCATGAAGAACGTCGGAATAGACTATCTTACCCTGGATCGCAGGGCAAATACCATCTCTGGAGGCGAGGCTCAAAGAATAAGACTTGCTTCTCAGTTGGGCTCCGGTTTGGTGGGCGCTCTATATGTCTTGGACGAGCCGACGATCGGGCTTCATCCTCGCGATAACAGCCGTTTGGTCAAGACCCTTCACAAGCTTCGTGATCTGGGTAATACCATAATCGTTGTGGAACATGACGAGGAGACGATCTTTTCTTCGGATTACTTGGTTGACATCGGCCCCGGTCCGGGTGTTCACGGCGGGGAGGTTGTCGTTCAAGGCCCTTTGGAGGAACTCCTTCTCGGTGATTCCAATTTTGATTCACTGACACTCAAGTATCTTCGTGAAGAAAAAAAGATACCCTTACCATTAGTGCGGAGGAGTTCTCCGGCGGGAAAGATAATTATAAGAGGAGGCAATATTTATAACATAAAGAACTTGAATATAGATATACCCTTGGGCAGACTCTGTGTCGTGACGGGAGTGTCCGGTTCGGGCAAGTCTTCTTTTGTCTATGAAATTCTTCATAAAAATTTGAAAGCTCGTTTAAATCGTCGATACCGGTCTGCGGAAGTATATAACTGTGAGAAGTTCTCCGGCACCGAATACTTGGGTAGGGAGATCTCGATAGATCAGTCGCCTATAGGTAGAACTCCCCGATCTAATCCCGTGACTTACACTGGCGCCTTTAAATTCATAAGAGATCTTTTCGCCGAAACCTCGGAGGCCAGGATAAGAGGATGGAAACCCGGTAGGTTTTCTTTTAATGTCAAAGGCGGACGCTGTGAGACATGCGATGGAAAGGGAGTTATTGAGGTGGAGATGCACTTTCTTCCAACCGTCTATGTATCTTGTGATGTCTGCAAAGGTAAGCGATTTATGAAAGAGACCTTGGAGGTGAAGTATAAAGATAAGAACATACACGAAACCTTGGAGATGACCGTGGAGGAAGCCTTGGAGTTCTTCAAAGACATCCCGGCGATACATGACAGGCTCAAGACCTTGAACGATGTCGGTTTGGGTTATATAAAACTGGGACAGTCGGCGACCACACTTTCCGGAGGAGAGGCACAAAGAGTTAAGATATCATCGGAACTTTTCAGACAACACACTCAAAAGACGATATACATCTTGGACGAGCCGACCATAGGGCTTCACTACGAAGATGTCTTGCAACTTATAAATGTTCTGCAGAGGTTGGTTGATAAGGGTAACACGGTAATTGTTATAGAACACAACCTTGATCTCATAAAATCGGCCGATTATGTGGTTGACATCGGACCGGAAGGGGGAGAGAGGGGTGGCAAGGTGGTTGCCAAAGGTACACCGGAGCAGATTGCTCAATCGAAGGATTCTTACACGGGATATTATCTCAAGCCGAAGTTGAGATCAAAGAAGGGAAGAGCTCGAAAGAAATAACAAAGCTTTTTTTAAAAAGAAACCCTCCCGTTTGGACAAGCCGAACGGGAGGGTGTATCTTTTGCGGTTTGAAAGCTTAAGCTAAGCTTATTTTGACAGCTTCGGCGCCTTTCATTCCTTCAGTAACCTCAAAAGTGACTTCATCACCCTCTTTCAGGCTGTTGAAATCAACGTCATCTTGAAGA
>SKVL01000040.1 GCA_007129455.1 Candidatus Campbelliibacteriota bacterium
AAGGTTTCAAAAGAAAAAAGCTGAGAACAAAACAAAAGAAAAACAGTTTAAGAAAACGCTTGTTCATATATTTATAATTATCCCACAAAAAGATTTTTTTTTAGTCGGTATATGGGGATAAATAGGCCTTATCATACCGATTTAGTCAAATTCAAGAAAAATTCCATCCTCCAAGTTTAATCCTCATCCAACTTGCCCATTTTGGCACCCTCTATGCCTATTGACTCCCCCGTGATACGCTCCACATCCTTGTCTATTTTTCCGAGCTCTCCTTCGGCGCTGTCGTAGTGCTTCATCGTCGTCTTGAGAGAACTGCCCAGCTTTACAAAAAACTCATTATATCGATTGAAGTGACGAGATAGTTTCGTAACATTCTTTTTTATACTTTCGGCGTTTTTTTCTATCTTGAAAGCCCTGAAACCATAAAGCACCGACTGCAGATAAGCATAAAATGTCGTGGGCGAAACAATGATGACTTTTTTGTCATTTATTGCGTAATCAATCATATTGCGAGAGTTGGCGGTCTGCCCTCCGACCTTTCTTGCCAAAAGATCATAGTAAATCCCCTCGGCCGGAATGTACATGAAAGCGAACGGCAGTGTCCCCTCGTTCGGTTTTATATACTTGGCGGTCTCATCTATCCTCTTTTTCAAATCATCTTTGAACTTCTTCTCCAAAGATACACGCTTTTTATCATCGTCCTCGGCACTCAGTTCGGTATAGCTCTCCAGCGAGAACTTAGAGTCAATGGGAATAACTCCTTCGGGAGTATGAATCACCGCATCAACTCTACTATCATCGGAGAACCGATACTCCAGCTCATAGACCTCAGGCGGAAGAATATTCGACAGCACCAACCTCAGGCTCGCTTCGCCGAAATTTCCTCTCTCCTTTTGACTTTTAAGGGTTCTCTGAAGATCCTGCAACTGTTCCGCTATCGAAAATATTTTATTGCTACGCTCGGCAACCTCTCCTTGGCCCTTGACCACCTCCCTCAACTGTTCGTTCACTTCCTTGTTTATATCCCGTATAAGCCTCTGGGAATCGCGAAACTGCTCCCCCACGCTTTTGTGAGTTTCGGACATTTTGCTATCCAAGGTCCTGTTTATCTCGTTTATCTGCTGAAGCAGAAGATTAAGGCTTTGCGGTTCAATGCTTTTTTCGTTACGGTTTCTACGTATTAAAAACAATAAAAGGACGACATTGACCAACAAAAACAACGCCACAAGAACGACCCCCGTTATAACAAGAGTGTTTTCCATATAACTTTAGTATAACAGAATATCCTCTCTTCACTAAAGAACAGGGCGGTTTCTCGATCAAGTTTTCGGGGCTGGCATCAAAAAAGGCACAGTGGTATAATTTATAAATAATGAGCATACACTCCGATATAAAAGAGGAGATAAAAGACGCCACACGTCTTCGTGACAGATTGAGACTCACCGCTCTTCGCAGTATCATCGCCGAATTCACCAACGAAGCGATCGATAAAGGATTGGACCGAGACAAAGACCTCGATGACGAGATGGCGCAAGGAATAATAATTCGCCTTGTGAAACAGAGACGCGACTCGATCGAGCAATTCGAAGGAGCCGGAAGACACGATCTGGCCTCAACCGAGCAACACGAACTTTCCGTTTTGGAAAAATACCTCCCCGAACAGATGACGGAAAAAGAAATAGAAGAGTTTCTCAAAGAGAAAATGAAGGCATTGAAAGTGACCGACAGAAAAAAGTTGGGTTTGCTGATGGGGACGGCAATGAAAGAACTTAAAGGCGCCGCCGACGGGCGGGCGGTCAAAAGAATAGCCGAAAAACTCGTTCCCGAAGATAAGAAATAAAGTTCAACACTTCAAATTATCTTTCCAGACGAACCGGTAGGGTTTACTCGCCCACTCTCCCGCATAATCAACACCTATGCGAGGGGTTTTCTCAACTTCGCCGAGCGAGGGAGAGATAGTGCCTTCTTCTATCCACAGTCCGGTATCCTTTGATGCCTCTTTGGCGTTGAATGACGCATCAACGGAAAGGGCCCGAGTCAATCGTCCGGGCCCCGTAACTTCGCGTGCCCCCCTTATCAAAACCGCTGACGGATAACCTTCTTCTCCCGTCGTGATATTTAACATGTAATGCATGCCGTAGACCAAATACACATACCAAAAGCCCGCCGGTCCATACATGGCCTCCGTCCTCGGTGTCCTACCACGGCTCGCGTGACAAGCCGAGTCTTCTTCCCCGTCATAAGCTTCCACCTCCATTATAACGAACCTTATCTCCTCCCCGTTTTTTTCTCTGACCAAAACCTTGCCCAAAAGATCGGGGGCGACGGTCAGAGCATCTCTTCTAAAGAAGTTTTTTTCCAACATTTCAATTGGCTGTAAATTCACAAATATTACATTTTTAATATATCATTATTCACAAAAATTCACCTTTCTAAAAACGAGAAGGGCTTTGAAAATGGTAAATTTTTGATATAATGTACTTGAGTTGAACATTGATCCAAAATGAAACAAAAAATAATATTACTGTGCCTTATTATCATAATCTCCATCTTTACCGTAACCGGTTTCGATGAGACCGATGCATACATCAATGAGGAAATCATTGAAAATGCCGAGATTTTTGATGAGGAAGATGAAGACCGAGACGTCTCTCGAAAAGACTATGAAGAAGAAACCCGCAAACTGGAAGAGTTGGTAGAAAGAGCATTATACCTGAGATGGAGAACATCCGGAATTGATTTGGAAAAGCAAATTTCAGCCGACAGTTTCTTGGTAATCAAACTCTCCGATGACGAACATTTTGTGTACTTGAGAAAAAACGATGACAGACGATACCCCCTGGCCTCAATCACCAAACTTATGAGCTCCGTTATCGCAGCTGAGAACATCGATGCTGAATCAACGATTGTGCTGACAGAGCCCATGCTACGTTCCTACGGCCACAGTCCTTCCCTTTTTCCCGGAGCGCGGGTCCGCGCCCACGACCTTATGATGGCCGCTTTGACCCAATCCACAAATGATGCCACGGAGTGTCTGACGTACTTTATGAGCGAAGGAACCTTCTTGGGGCTTATGAACATAAAAGCTCATGAGATAGGCATGGAAAATTCCTTCTTTTTCGATTCTCACGGTTTGAGTCCCAAAAATCAAGCCACTGCGGGTGACGTTGTAAAACTTCTAGAATATGTATACAAGGTTCATCCGAAGATCCTTGAGATGACAAGAGTGGAAGACTTCCGACTACCAAACCCGTACGGTACACTTTTGACCTTCAGAAATTTCAACATGTTCCACGACATACCCGACTTTATAGGGGGGAAAACGGGATACCTCCCTGAAGCCAAGCAAACATATACCTCCCTTTTTAACGTCGGCGATGAGACTTTCGCCGTCGTCATATTGATGTCGGAAAGCAGGAAAGATGACCTTCAAACCATCTTTGAGTGGTTAAATAAAAATCCCCGTTTAAGAAACTGATTTTTAAAATAAAAAAACCGAGTTTTTAATAAACTCGGTTTTTTTATTTTTATCTCGGAATCCACTAATCTTTGGGTTTGTGTCCCACTCCCAGAATAAAGATATTTGAGCCTATCTCTCTCCAATCTTGAATCTCCAGCCAACCCCCGTCGGAATAGACCGATATGGAGCTGTAAGTATTCGGAGGGTGACGGAAGTCACCAAAACCGACCCTCAACTCGGACCACTTATCCTCTTCCATAGGGAAGTCATAGACCGAGGTCGTGTCAAGCACACGGAAATCCCCTTGGGCTCTGCCCCCGACACAATCAAATCCCACAACCGCCACGACAACTGAATGTCCGTCCTCAAAGGCTATCAAAAGTGCATCATTGCCAATAAACTGAGCGTGGTAAGGTTTATGCCACGGAGATCCGCTCGAACCACCCGAAGGCCTCTGTGGAATATCTTTCTCCAGTGCGGACCAATTGTTCTCGAGGGCTCTTAACACCCCGAGTCGCGAAGTGTTACTTTCATCACAAGAGATGACAATGGGTGGCTCTTCTTGAGGGTCATCTCCTGCTGCCTCAAGTATTCTGCCTGTTTTTTCAACTCTCACGGCCTCCGCTTGAACCGGATAACTCTCACCTACAAGTTCGGTAGGCCAAACCTCAACTTCATCATATAGATTCAATGCGGAAAAACTCTCCTCTTCGCCGAATGCGTCGATGAATTTGGTCTTTTCGGTCACCTCAAAATAAGCGGCATCTCCAATAAGCCTGTCCAAGCTCCCGTCATAAGGTATGTCTCCTTCCATTCCTTGAGCAACCAAGAACGAATTTGCCTCAATGTCAAGAACATATCCTCTCAAATAAGGATCTCCTTCAACCGCCCCGTCTCTTGAGCCAAGATTGTTCAAGATGAAAAAAACAGTCGTGATTATGATGATGATTGCCAGAATTATCCCAATAACAATTATTATGTTTTTCATATTCCTTCTATATTTTATTGAAAAAAATTTTTAATAACATTTAAATTATATCACAAAAAAATCTGTACACAGATATCTTTTAAAGGATAAGTTCCCTTGACATGTAGATTTGACAGTGACAGTATAAAAAACGGTATAAGCCGTTTTGTGATGTTTTCGGCTTTATAATAGGCACATTAAAAAAAAAGAGGAAGGAGGTTTAGCCGTGGAGATGCACCACTCAACATTAATATCAAGACTCAGAATCATTGCGAAGGATCCCGGTAGAGGATGGGGTAGTCCCTTCGACGCCGTCAAGGGAGCTGTCAATATTTCGGAAATACTAAAGAAAAAAGAAAAGTTACGAAAAGGGATTAAACAGATTCACATCAACAGAGCAAGGCTGAGATCCAAGACTTACAGTTTGAAACAGTTAAAAGAATGGGAAGGCGAACTGAAAAAAACAAAGAGCAACAGGCCTGCTCTAAAATTTCCGGGAGACCCCGACAGGCTGGCTGGCAAAGCGCCAAAAAGAATCTGTCAAAACTGCAGAACTATGTTTTATTCCATCGGTGAGAGAGGTACTACTTGCTTCAGATGTTGCCTTGAGGACTCCTTCAAATTGGCACGCGGAACTTTTATCACTTCGCTCTGGTGGCATCGAGATATCTGGGACATGCAAGGGATCATAGATTTCTTACGAAACGACATCTCATTATGGTGGTGGAAAAACACGTCCGACCATCTTTGCTACCAAGCCTTGGTTATAGCCCTTGACTCAAAAAACGAAGCAACAAGGTTATCTCTTTCAACGGTAATAAAGGAAAAGAACTGCTGTTATACCGCAGTCTTTGACTTAACCAGGAACGGTATGGCGGGTCTGTGGTATTCAAATTCACATACGACAGATGTAAGTAAGCACGAGAAGAACCGTGATGTCAGCCCGGAAGAAGTTGACTACATATTAAAGAAAAAAATGGAAATGTTGCCCGAGCCTTGGATGACCGCGGTTTAAAAAAAATCGTTAAAAAACATCAAAAGACCCCGACGGTTAAGCCGGGGTCTTAAATTTTTTCTTTAAACGGTTTTTCTTCTCAGTTTTTTCCGATTTACTCTGACACTAAATTCTTTGGGTGTAACATCAAAAGTCTTCGTTTGTGAGATCAACGCCATAAAGGCGCCCATTGAATGAAAAAGACCGGCGATCGGCGCCACAGCAACCGAGAAAACCGTTCTGAATAAACTTTGTTGCATAATCCTGGCGCCGACAAATGACCATATCATCGTTTGGATCAGTGGCAAGATAAAAATAATATGGTTTGTGGCAATCAAAACGGACACTGGCACCAGCAACGGCCACATACCCCAGTTGATAGACCGAAATACGATCCACACTCTGTACTTCCAATCCGGATGATACTTCACGTCCTCAATCGCACCGCTTGCCCAGCGTCGTCTCTGTTTTATCAAGGCCCTTAAGTTGGGCGGAGCTTGATTGTAAACTCTTATTTTGGAAAATTTATACTTTGCTCCATTAGGCACCAAGAACATAAAAGCCGTATCCTCGGTTATGCTTTCTCTGTTCCAAGTAACACGATCCTCCAAATTTCGCTTGATAGCAAAGCCTCCACCCCAAAGATAGAAAGGTTTTATCTTTTCAAACGCAACCTGCTCAGCCTGAAAACCGATTCTGTGAGCCTCTATTGCTCCGATGAACCGATTTTTCGTTATAGGCACTTCGTTAAACTGAACTATGTCAGCTTCCGGTATCTCTGTCACCCCCGCTGAAAATATCGAATCTTCATCCAGATAAACCGTGTAACCGTACGGGTGTTGCAAGCGGGCCCATTCCATTTGCTGACCTTTATACTGAGCAAGTGAAGTGAAATCACTCGGCATCACATTTGTGCCGGGAAGACCTGTTTTAACACGAGAGATTACCTTGGGCGGAACAGGACAAGCATGAATCGTCTTCTTCAATATTTTCGGGTTATCCCCTATGGTAAGAATTTTAATTCCGAAATCACGGGTCTTTTCCTTCTCTTCTTTGTGAAAGAAAACCCTGTATATGATACACAGATACCAAACAACGGTAACAACCGCCCAAGGAATGAATATCAGTGACATTGCGACCCAGAATAACATTCAAATAGAGTACAACATTTCCTAAATTTGTCAATGTTATTTACCCCTTAAAAACATGACCGCCCGGCACATGGCCGGGCTCTCTGTTTTGTGATGTGTACCCCATTTAGTAGACACTTTTTCAACCCTTAACCCGTTGATCTAAAAGATAATTCTTGTACTCAACAGGTGTCATTTTGTTTCGACCCCACTGTTTTCTCTCGTGATTGTAGTATCTCATATATTCACTGATCTTCAAACGTAATTCTGTATATGTCTGACAAGATCTGTAATCTAATTCATCTTTCATGTGACCAAAAAATGATTCGATAGGTGCATTGTCAATACATTTTCCTTTTGAAGACATTGACTGAGTCATCTTCAGATCTTTTACCGCTTTAATGTATAAAGGGTTTGTGTAATGAAAACCTTGGTCGGAATGAATGATCGCTTTGTCACATGATAATTTACTCATACTGGCAATGGTATTAAGTACAAACAACATATCAAGTTTCATAGACAGATCTCAAGAAACAACTTCTCCACTGGCAATGTCTTTAACTACCGAAAGATAGGTGAAATTTAATTGAAAAGGAATGTAAGTGATATCTGTACAGAAAACCCGTGAAGGAATAAGTTGTTTAAAATTTCTTTTTAATTCATTGGGGAACATCCTGTGTTCTAAACTTTCTTTCATCATTTGTCTATATGGATTTCTTTTTCGTACTTTTGTTCTCAGTTCATATTTTCTCATGATCCTCTGTATTTTCTTGTGATTCATGTCAGGAAGCCTCATTTTGATGCCTCTCCAACCATATTTACTCTTTCCTTGATCAAAGATGTCTTTAATTCTCAAATAATCATCGTGATCTTTATCTTGCTCGTCTGAAGTCGGTAGCCATTTGTAGTATCCACCGCGAGAGACTCCGGAGATCTGGCAGAGTATCTTAACATCAGAGTTTAATTTTTTAATGATTTGATATTTTTCACACGGCCTGAGTTTGATTCCGCTCTTTTGGCCCGGAGTTTGGCTAAAAAATCATTCTCAGCCTTTAAGTATTTAACCTGCAATTCTAGACGTTTTGTTTTTTCTTTTTCAGCTTTTGATCGATTATCTGATTGAACACCGCTCATCTTGTTTAAACGTTGAAGTCCGCCTTTTCTCACTAATCTTCTCCAATCTTTTACAGTGTCGTTGCAATAGTTTTTCTTCCAAATACTGATATCAAATCCCGCTCTCTTCCATATTTCTTTTGGACTAATATTTTTAGCGTGTAAATCTAATGCACGTATTTTAAATTCATATGTGTAATGAACGAAATGAGGGGTACATTCAAAAACACACGGATTCTTTTTTAATCGTGTTATTTGTTCTTTTGTTAATATTGTTCTCATGCTATTTTTGTTAGGTAATAATTCTAACAAAAGAAAACAATGTTTTTAAAATATCTGTGTCCACTTTTTGGGGTACAGATCATTGTGACCCTACGGGGAATCGAACCCCGATTTCAAGCTTGAGAAGCTTGCGTCCTAACCGTTAGACGATAGGGCCATGTTTTACTAATCTTTCAACAGCTTTTCCTTTTTTCCATGACTTAATTTGATACTACCTCATTTGTGCCTCACTTCTTGAACTAAAGACTTCGTAATATTTTAACACACAAGGTAAACTTTTTTTATTGTTCGCACCCTTCCGGAATTATGATAATGAATCCTTAGTTTAAGATTATTGGTACTTCCGATATAATACGAACCTTTATTGAGTTGTAAAATATACATACAATACATAACCGTTAGTCCCGATTTTCTTCCGGAAAATCGTGGATCCTCGATTTTGTAAATCGCTTTCAGCGAACAAAATCGGGAACGATAGGGCCTTGATATTTGATTTTAACATACATTGGCGGGTTCAATCCCGAGAACACAACCGGAATTACAACAAGATTGCTTCCAACCTTCAAAAGGATACCACCTCTTTTAATAATTTCAAACCTCGCCCCTTCCTTTAGCTTCAATAAGAGCTTTATCCGACATTTTCCAATGCTTCTCCTGCCGAACCAGCAACTCCTCCGCCTTCTCGGGTTCAGCTAAAAGTGACTCGACTATGCGTTCCATCCGTGCCGCTTGAGACCCCTTGACCAAGATGATATCACCTTCAGACGGTTCCAAAGGCAAGGTGCGAGATGCTTCAAAAGAGTCGGAGAAATGTTGAACCATATCTTTCCTTCCCACCTCTTCTTTTATTATCCTTGCTCTGGCGCCCACCGAAAAAACACGATCGCAAACCTCAATTGCTTGAAGGCTCACCTTTCGATGCTCTTCATGGGTGTGTCTCCCCAAATCCATCATATCTCCCAAAATTGCAACTTTTGTGCCTTTCGTATCTATCTCTCTCATCTCGTCCAGAACCGCCTTAACCGAAGTTGGCGATGCGTTATAGCTATCATCAATTATTACTGAACCGTTCTTTCCTTCAAGGATTCTCACTCGTCCCGGCTGAGCGGCATAGCTCTCAAGTGCCTCTTGTATAGCAACCATATTCATACCCTGAGAGACGCCAACAGAAACTCCCGCCAAAACCGCATAAACGTGCTGCCTACCCAAAAAACCCTCAAAAGAAAAAGGAACACTGCTGCCATTATAATCAACCCTGAAAGAAAAACCCCTTATCTCTCCTCTCTCTCCGTAAACATGACTGTAGTGAGATGCCCTGACATTGGCTCTTTCGGAAAATCCGTAAAAGATTGGTTTACCACCAAAACAAGAGCGCATGTTCGCAACCTCTTCATCATCAACATTTAAAATCACCATTCCGTTAGAAGGTACCGCTTTTATCAATTCACTCTTCTCGGCTACAAGCTCACTCTTGGAAGGGAAAAACTCTATATGAACGGGGGTCTCCCCGATTGCGGTTACGACGCCAGTGTCCGGGTAAAGCCACGAGCAAATTCTTTTTATGTCCCCCGGGCGATCCGCACCGACTTCCAGAACCAAATGGCTAGGGTAGTTTTTCGAATAGATAATAACCGCAACCCCTTTGATTATGTTTCTCAACCAAACAAAAGGATTACTCCAACCGGTGGGACATCCCAAGATTGTCAATGGCACCCCTATTTCACTATTAAAGCTTTTCTGACTTTTGCGTGTGTGATACTTTGAGGAAACCACGGAAAAAATAGCTTCTTTGGCTGAGGTCTTCCCAACGTTTCCCGTTATCGCAATGATATAAGGTTTATACCTGCCTATAACAAGACGTGCCTGCATCTCTATTATTTGAATGATTATCTTTTTGAATATTTCTTTCATAATATTTATCTATCGGGATTTATCCCATAGTACTGTATCAAAAACTTGGCGACTTCCATAAAAGAATCCGTGAGAGTCTGGGATGCATACTGAGCGCCCTGCGGTTCTATATGATAAAGAAAAATAATGAACTCGGGATCATAAGCTGGAAAATAACCGAAAAATGAATGTAGGAAAGCATCATCTCTGTAACCCCGCTCTCCGCTTTTTGGGATCTGAGCCGTTCCGGTCTTTGCGGCTATACTGTGCCTGGGTAGGGAGACGGACCCGTGCAGCAAAGCTTCATCCACCGTATTCACAAGCATTCTAGATATTTCCCTCGAAGCCCCCTCCCTTATAGCTCTGTTCACTTCGAATATCCCCTCTCTCATTTGAACAATCTCGCCGTTGCTTTTCTCTATTCTTTCCACCAAATAAGGCTCCACCACAAAACCCCCATTACCCAAAGCTGCCAAAGCTCTGGTCATTCCGATGGGAGTGATGGCGATTCCTTGACCAAAAGAAGCCGTAGCGTACTCTATCAAACGCGGGCTTTCAAAGTTCATTAGCAGATTCTCGGATTCGAAAGGAATATCTATACCTGTTTTCTCATCGAGTCCGAAAGACCTCATATAGTCGGCAAAAAGGTCCGTGCCCATCTGTTGCATTATATGAACCACACCGGTATTAATAGACTTGTTCAAAACATCCTGCATCGTTACTATCCCGTTCCCTTTCCCGTCAAAATTTGAAATGGTATAGCCGTCAAAACTGATTCTCCCGGTATCGTAGAAAGTGCTTTCCGGCCTGATAGCATCCGAGTCCAAACCGGCGGCAATAGTCAAAGGCTTTACCACCGAACCCATCTCGTATACCCCTTCCACCAAAGAGTTACTGAAAATCAAATTGGATGTGGCGCTGGCAAAGTTATTGGGATCAAAGGTCGGAAGCAGTGCCATCGCCTTTATGGCACCAGTTGAAGGATCCATTACAATTCCGCCTAACGAACTAGCTCCCCACTTCTCTTGAATCTTGCCGAGTTCATACTCGAGGAAGGACTGCACCATAGGCTCTATCGTGGTAACTATACTCCCACCGACATCTTCATCGTCCGAAAAACCTCTGGCGATATTCCCAAAAAGTCGGGCAAAAAAATTAACCTTATAAGCACTCCCCGGTCTGTCCAAAACATTCTCGTAGTTTTTTTCCAATCCGTATCTGCCTTCGTGTTCATCGCCTTGAAATCCGACAAAGCCAAGAACATGTGCGGCCGTACTTCCACCCGGGTAAAAACGCCATCTTTCGGGATATAAAGAAACACCGGAAAGACCCCGGGCTCTGATTTCGTCAGCATCGGACTCACGAAGTTCGGATGCGACTTCTTGGTATACTCCTCCACGTTGTAAGCGGGACATAAAACGATCTCTGTCTATCTCGATTACTGAATTGATTCCGTTGAAAACCTCGTCCGGGTCGGTCACATACTTGGGATTGACGGCTATCAGATATCCGCTTTGCAAGGTGGCTGCAGATACAAGCTCCCCCTCTTTGGTTTGAAAGTATATATCACCTCGGTCATAGAGATGATAGTTTCTTTGGACATACTGTGCTTCGGCTCGAGCTAAATATATGTCTGAATCTATGATTTGAATTATAAAAAGCTGACCGACCACAATCAGGGCAAACAAAAAAACTCCGGTCAATAAAAAATATATTCTTATCTTATACATTTACATATTTTTATATCCCACTCGTATCTTCATTCCCTCGAAAACCGACTGGATCTCTGGTTATGTACTCGATTGACTCGTTGTTTAAAACGACCAAACCCAACTCTTCGGCTTTATCTTTGTTCAGACTGTTGCGGATATATATGTACTCAAACTTTTTTTCTTGAAGATTGGCATTAACTCTGGGTATTTCATTTTCCAAATCCTGGTGAGCCACGCCGTTGAAAATGGTCTGAATGAGTAAGGAAAAATAAGCAACACACATAAAAAGAAACACTCCCGCAAAAAAGAAAAACCACGGCTTTCTCTCCTTGTTAGAATCGGCCTTGAATAATCCGATGAATGAGTATTTTATTTTTTCATAAATTTTTTCCGTCATGATTTAAAATTATTAAATAAAAATTTATTTTTATTTAAAGTTCCGGTCTTTTTCCAAAACTCTAAGTTTGGCACTTCGTGAACGCCGATTACTCTCCACTTCCTCTCTTTCGGGTCGTATCGGTTTTTTATTAACCCGGAAACCTTCTCCTTCTTTCTCTTTTTTTAAAAAGAAACGTTTAACGACTCTGTCCTCCAAACTGTGAAAAGAAATGACAGCCATCCGCCCACCGTTTGAGAGTTTTTCAAAAGCCCCTTCAAGACCTCTCTCCAGTACGGTGATCTCGTCATTGACGGCCATTCTCAAGGCCTGAAAGGTTTTGGTTGCCGGATGGATCTTTCTTCGCCTGTAACCCTTGGGAGTGGATCTTTCTATGACCTCGACCAAATCAAAGGTCGTCTTCAAGGGTTTTCTCTTTCGGGCCTCCACGATACCCTTACTTATCCGACCGGCAAAACGTTCTTCTCCATAAGATGATATTATCGTTTTCAAAACACTCTCGCTCCAGCTGTTGACAATCTCTTCGGCGGTCACTCCTTCGCGGGAGGCATCCTTGGAAAGAGTCATTTTCAGAGGCTCATCTCTTTGAAAACTGAACCCCCTTCCGGATCGATCTATCTGAAAAGAAGACAGCCCGAGGTCGAAAAAGACCTTATCCACATTGTCAAAACCGACCTCGTTCAGAACTTGCACAATATCAGAAAAGTTGGCGATCTTGAAAATTATTTTGCAATTCGAGATCCCGGGAGTATCTTTGAACCTCAAGACGGCGTCCTCATCAATGTCCAGGGCGATCAAACTGACGCCCACACCGTGTGACTCACACACTTTTTTGACAAAACCGCCGCCGCCTAAGGTGGCGTCAACCACTCTATCACCTTTTTGTATTTGGAGATTATCCAAAGTCTCTTTTAAAAGAACAGGTATATGCATATGCCTAAAGCATGCCCATCTCTCCAAGCTTCTCCGCCATCACATCGGCTTGTCTGTTTATTCGCTCTTTATACTCTTTCCATCGACGTTCATCCCAAATCTCCACTCGACTGTGAACTCCGGTAAAGATGACTTTCTGTCGAAGGTTAGCGAATTTGCAAAGGAACTCTGGGATTAAAACCCTGCCCAAGGAATCGGGTTCAAGCTCCACGGCTCCCGAGAGAATAAATCGGTTGAAACCGCGTGTGTCGGCTTGCGCCATTCCCATATCGGCTATTTTTTCGGATATTTTCTTCCATTCGGAGACGGGATAGAGAAATAAGCACCCATCAAGTCCGTGAGTGACGACCAGCTTTTTCCCGATCTCTTTTCGGAACTTGGCCGGTAAAGCGACTCGTTTTTTCGAATCAATGGTATGTGTGTATTCCCCTATTAACATATATCAACTGTGGCAGTGTTATACCACTTTTTACCACATAGATGTAATTATATACCACATATTCCCACTTTGCATTAACTATACTATCCACACCCCACCCCACCCCATAATTAAGCCTTAAAAATAGGCTCGAACTCAAGATATCTCGAGTTTTTAAAACAAAAAAACCTCCCAAATAAAAGTTGGGAGATAAAAAGTTCGTCTTTAAAAACTATTTATTCTTCATGAGAGGAAAAAGAGTTACTTCTCTTTTAAAAACTATTTATTCTTCATGAGAGGAAAAAGAGTTACTTCTCTCAAGCTCTTGTCAGTCATAAAAGCAAAAAGCCTTTCGGGAAAACCGAATCCGAAAGTCGGTGGCATACCGTGTTCAAGCATCTCCACATACTCCCAATCTGGCATCATTGCTTCTTGGTCGCCCGCCTCAATGAGCTTCTTCTGTTCCCTGAACCTTTCAGCTTGATCGATGGGGTCATTCAACTCCGAATGAGCTCGACCTATTTCACTCCCCGCGATTATGATCTGGAATGTATTTGTCAGCCTATTATCCTTATCGTCCAACCTGGAAAGTGGCGCCACAATACAAGGGTGGTTTATTAAAAACGCAGGCCCGGCTATTTTTTTTCTGCAGAATTTCCAAAGTGAATCAGTCAGTCTCTCGCGAGTCTTTCCGTCAAAGGAGACCTTCAACTCTTTCAGTTTCTTTCTCAACTCATCCTCGGTGGCTTCCAGTACGTTGATACCCGTCATCTTCTCAACCGTGTCGACGTAATCAAGCTCTTCCCACTCTCCAGCCAAATCAAAATCATGCCCGCGAGTCTTGAAAACGGTCTTTCCGAAAACCTTATCGGCAACCTCGCAATATAGCTCTTTTACCAATTTCTTCCCATCTTCAAAATCAAGATAGGAGGCATAGAACTCTATATTCGTAAACTCCTGCAGGTGTTCCGAACTGGATCCCTCGTTACGATAGACTCGGCCTATTTCATAGGTTCGATTAAATCCGGCCGCCATCAACCTTTTCTGCCATAGCTCTCCAACCGATATCCTGAGATAAAGATCCATACCCGAGTCATGGTGATGTGTTTTAAAGGGACGAGCCTCAGCTCCTCCCGTCGTCACCTCCAAAGAAGGAGTCTGTACCCCCACAAAACCCCTCTTCTCCAGAAAGCGACGAGCGGTCTCCCAAAACAAAGCTTTTTTCTCGAACAAATCCTTCAACTCAGGGTTCATTATTATGTCCAAATATCTTCTTCTGTAACGCTCCTCCACGTCTTGGAGGCCATGCCATTTCTCAGGCAAGGGACGCAGGCTTTTGGAAAGCATCAGCCATTCGTGCGCTTTAACAGATGGAGTTCCTCTTTTTGTTTTGAACAACTCCCCTTTAAACTCGAGAATGTCTCCCACGTCAACGGTGTCTTGGAAAAGCCTGAAGCGATCTCCACCTAAAATATTACTCTCAATAACCACCTGAAATCCGGCAGTCCCGTCATGAAGAGTGGCGAACATTATCTTGCCTTGAGCCCTAAAAGACAGCAGACGTCCGGCGACAGTCGGTTTAAATTCTTTTTTTTGAAGCTTATCAAAATCACGAGAAAGATCTTCAAGAGAAGTGTCACGCTTTGAAGAAGCGGGGTAAGGATGCATCCCTTTCTTTCTCAAAATGTCCCTTTTTTTGAGACGAGCTTCCCTGATTTCCTCAATGGAGGCCATTAGTCTATGTTTAATATAGTGTATTCCATTTCACCGCGGGGTGTTTTAACAACCACGCTGTCACCTTTTTCTTTTCCCATGAGTCCGCCCCCCAAAGGCGAGTTAAAAGATATCTTTCCCAAATCGGTATCTATCTCTTCGGAACCAACTACTCTAAATTTCCTTTTTTCTTTCGATTCTTTCTGCTGAACAGTGACTTCGGACCCCACTATCACCACATCGGAACGTTTATCCAATATAATCTCGGCGTTTTGAAGCATGGTCTCCAGCTTGGATATTCTATCTTCTATCTGCGCCTGAACATCCCTGGCCTCATGATATTCGGCATTTTCCGAAAGATCCCCCAAAGATTTGGCGTACTCAAGCTGACTGGCGACATCCTTCCTTTTCTCCGTCTTCAAATACTGAAGCTCTTTCTCGAACTCATTATACTTGTCTTTCGTAAGATGTTCTTTTTGTTTTGGATTGTCCATATGGATTTATATAATATTTATTAAAAACCACTTTCTCATTTATTTCATCATCGCCTCTCAAAAAGCAATTATAGACAAGGGAGACATAAAAATCAATCAAAAATTACATTTTAATTAAAATTTTCATCAAGTTGGTCTTCCTTGGGTCCCAAATACTGCGGAGTGTTCTTGGCCATCCAATCTAATACCTGTCTCATTACGTAAACGCCTCCTCTTAAGGTTCCACTCGGCCCTTCATCCATAACGATTGTGAAAGCATACCTTGGTTCTTCATAAGGAAAGAATCCAATTATCCACGAGTTCATCGATTTGTTATCGACTCCAGTCTGAGCGGTCCCCGTTTTGGCAGCGACATTGACCGAGGGTGTACTCAACCCCGCCGCGGTTCCTCCCGTGACGGCTAAACGCATTCCTTTTTGAATTTCAGTCAAGCTTTCTTCATCGATATCGATCTTCTCTTTTTGAATCTGCTCATCCATAAGTACTTTGGGACGAAGCAAAAACCCGCCATTGACCAAAGATGCCGTTGCCCTGACCATCTGAAGCGGGGTGGTTTGAAAGCCGAATTGACCGATGGAGGTATGGTAGGTGTCCCCCACTCGCCAAATCCCGTCTTCAAATGCCCCTTGTTTCCAAAGAGGTGTGGGAATATTGCCTTCACTTTCGGGGAAACCGCTTCCGGTTGAAGCACCGAAACCGAAAAGTTCCATATACTTCTCTATGCGAGCTATTCCCAAGCCTTCCAAATCCCTATATCCTCCACCTATTTTATAAAAATATATGTTGGAAGAAACGGCTATCGCCTCGTGAAGATTGACACTGCCGTGAGTTTGCCAGTCCCTGAATATTGTGGGACGGGTGGGGTTATACGGATTGGGGATTGAAATCATAGCCGGACTGTCCAATCTGTCCGAAGGGTTAATCAGCTTTTCTTCCAAAGCGGCGGCGGCCATAAAAGGCTTGACAACGGAACCTGGTGAAAAAACTCCCGTAGCAAAACGGTTAAGAAAAGGTCTCCCTTCATCATTAACAAACTCCCGTATGGCATCCGCATCATCACCTGCTGACAAGACCGATGAATCAAACTCTGGGAAACTGACAGCGGCTAGAAGTTCACCTGTTTCAACGTCCATTATTAATCCTGCCCCCCCCTTAAAACCGGAAGCTTCTGCCGTTTCTTCCATAAAAAGATAGAGTGCCCCTTGAAGATCTGAGTCAATGGTCAGTTTTACATTCTCCCCAAATTTAGGAGCTTGAATCAAGTTTTCCGAATAGATACGCCCTTGAGCGTCACGCTCCACGAACTTCAGGCCGTTCTTTCCGTTCAAGATATCATTAAACTGTTTTTCGGCACCGTCGATACCTTCGTGGTCCTCTCTGTAATAAATACCCGAACTGTCTTTCATCGGCGGTTTGGAGTAACCGACAACATGTGCCGTCCCCTTCATCTCCGCATAAACTCGGTGCAATCCCTTCTCTTCGTTTATTTCATTCCAAGCAAGTTCTTTACCGTCTCTTGAGTATATGAATCCTCTCTCCGCCAAAATAGGGATATATTGAAATCTGTTGTTTTCACTTAAAATTCCGTACTGACTGCCATCGACCACCTGAAGAATCCACATCTTGGACAGGAACACTAACGCAACCAATAAAAAGAAAACACTTAAACCGTAAAAAGCTCGAGAAGATATGGGGTGCTCCATTCTTCCCTCCAACTGACTCATGTTCAAGTTGGAGGGGTTTACTGAGTCCATAAAAACCTCATCTGGATTTATCTCACGAAAATACTTGGCTCTGCCCCTAAACATTAGAGCCAGTATATCATAAAAAAGCTCTATCTATACAGTCTTTTACCCAAGACTCTTGAGGCCACAAGTAAAATAACGGAGCTGGTAGTGAAAAACAGAGGAAAGCTTAAAACCGCCGGGGAACCGTATAATGAATCTATAAAAAAAGCCAAGATGATAACTTCGTAATAAGGATTAAAATAAAAGATTAAAAAAACTATAATGGCCGAATACACCCACCAAGGAGCCAAAAGTACGAGCATAAATAAAAGGAAATTGACCGATATTCTGCCCGCAATAAAAGAAAAGTTTTTTTTGTCGTCACTCATCATATTCCGGTTTCGCCGGCAGGTAAGACAAAAACTTCCCTGATTGAAAAAATATCAACGGGTACTCCGGCATAAACAAATTTTAGTGCCCCTGTCTCAGGCAAAACCACATCAACAACCTCTCCCAACAAAGACAGTCGGTCATCAATCCTTAAAAGATAGTCTCCTTCGGTAACATTTGTCCTTCTGGGAACTTCCAAGAGAAACTTTCCACCTCCTCTACCTTTGGCTGTTAAGAGTTCTTCTTGATCATCTATAAAAACATCCACCTCTCGGCCAGCCGAGGAATACAATAAAACTCGCGCGGTCTTTCCGTAAACCTGCTCTATCTCCCCTAATAGAACCGACTCCCCGAAGAACACCCTGTCACCCACGGAGAATCCTCTTTCCCTGCCACCATCAATTATCAAAATATCATAAGGAGCCCTTGGGGGTCTCAAGAGGACCCTACTTAAAAGTGCATCTTCCGAGGGTCTCATGCCCAAAGCCTCCCTGAGCTCTCTGTTCTCAATGATCAAGACATCTTTATCAAAAGAGTAAGGTTGCATTCTTCCAATTTTTTTCTTTAAATCTTCGTTTTCTTTAATTAGATCTCGTTTGGCAATAAAAAAAGAAAGCGGAGAGGAAACGCTTTCCTGAATTTCCCCAAACATCCGCCAAACCGGACCCGCAACCAAATGTGACGATTCTGAAAATATTTGTGGTTTAATATAAAAAAAAGAAACCAGCAAAATAAACGCCGTCAAACCCATCAAGAAAAACTGTCTTTCCTTACTTTTTCCTCTTTTGCTTTTATGTTGCCGGAGGTAATTCATTTTCATTCTCTATTAGAACCTCCTTGTATTTTTCCATATCCTCCAAGATAATACCCGTTCCCCGAACAACCGATGTGAGAGGGTCGTTCGCAACATGTATGGGTATTTGAGTGTGCTCATGCAAGACATCAGGTAAACCTTTTATCAATGCCCCTCCTCCGGAGAGGTAGAGACCCTTGTTCATAACATCAGCCAAAACTTCCGGCGGAGTGATCTCCAGGACCTCTTTGACCGACTCCACTATGGTGTCGATCGATGAAGAGACCGCTTCACGGATATCGGCATCAGTCACCACAACCTCTCGAGGAAGCCCGCTGACCAGATCCCTTCCTTTTATTGAGGCCTCCAAAGGTTTTTCCGCAATCACCAATGAACCGATGGCAATCTTCAAACTTTCGGCGGTTTTCTCCCCGATCAAAACCTTAAACTCGCTTCTTATGTAAGAGATTATATCTTGATTCAGATGATCACCGGCAATACGTAAGTTCTTGGACTGAACCACCCCACCCAATGAAATAACCGCGATGTCGGAGGTCCCGCCACCAATATCAACCACCATCGAGCCAACAGGGTCTCTCACCGGCAACTTTATACCTATGGCGGCAGCCATCGGCTCTTCAACTATATGAACTTCTCTGGCACCGGCGCTTTTAGCCGCATCCCTGACCGCCCTGATCTCCACATTAGTAATACCGGAAGGTACCCCCACCACAACCCTGGGACCGAACAATGTCTGTTTTCCTCCCTGAGCTTTGTTCAAAAGATAGGACATCATCTCTTCGGTTACCTCAAAATCGGAAACCACACCATCAACCAAAGGACGAATGGCGATGATATGACTCGGAGTGCGCCCTATCATTTGCTTGGCTTTCGATCCGACCGCTACTACTTGGCCAGTCTTCTGGTTGACCGCAACCACCGAAGGTTCATTTATGACTATCCCCCTTCCAGCAACATAGACCAAGGTGGTAGCGGTACCCAGATCAATACCCATGTCATATGAAAACCATTTATGAATTCTTCCCAGCATTTCCATTATTTTTTAAGATCTTTAAGACTGTATTTATGATGTCGGCTTCATTTATAAAGGAAGTCTTGCCAGTTAAACGCTCCTTTAACTCAACCTCTCCTCCGGAAAGACCGCGATCACTTATAATAATCTGATAAGGAATACCTATCAAATCGGCATCGGCGAACTTCTCGCCGGCACTTCTGTCTCTATCATCCCAAAGAACCTCTATGCCTCTCTCGGAAAGTGAAGTATACAACTCTGAAGCGAAACGACCCGCCTCATTACTCTTTCCTATTTCTAGGATATGAAAAGCAAACGGCGATACCGAAGAAGGCCAACAGATTCCCTTATCATCGGAAAACTTCTCAACCAATACACCCACCAGTCGAGTTACTCCGATACCGTATGAACCAATCCAAACTGGCACCTTTTTTCCTTGCTTATCTTTGAAAGCGAGGCCCAGCTCAGAAGCTTTTTGTTGACCGAAATTAAAGATATTGCCTACCTCGGCCGTGTTGGTTTTGGTCAACTCTTTACGAGTAACACCCAAACTTTCCAATATTTCGTCATTTAAAACTTCTTCATTTATGGCGACTCTTTTTTCTTTATTTAAATAAACAACATCCTCTCCGGTGTTACAGATTGTCTGAAACTCATGACTGAATTTGGTAAACGCTCCACCGGCCGCAAAAGTGACAAAAGTATCTTCACCTATTCCCAATCTCTTATAGACTTTCATGTACGCCGGTTTAACGGACTCATAATAAGCAAGGTGAGAATCTTCGTCAGCACAGAAAGAGTACATATCTTTCATCACAAATTCTCTTCCCCTCATCACCCCGCTTTTGGCGCGCACCTCGTTGCGAAACTTGGTTTGAAACTGATAAACGGAAACTGGCATATCCTTATAACTGGAAATATAGTTTTTCATCATCTCCCCGATAGGTTCTTCGTGGCTCCATCCAAACCCTACCGCCGCACCAGAGCGCAGTTCAGATTTAAACCAAACATCAACAACTGATTCATCCCAGCGACCGGTTTTCTCCCAAAGCTCTTTTCTTTGAAGAGATGTCATAATAAGCTCCTGGCCATCAATGGCATCCATCTCTTCCCTGACAATCTGCTTTATCTTTTCAACCACCTTCAGTCCTAGAGGCAGATATGAATAGGCCCCTGCCATCTCTTTAGCTATGTATCCGGCTCTGATCAAGAGCATCGCATTTTTAGCTACCTCATCGGCCGGCACCTCTTTGCGTGTTTTGGTAAAAAGCTTTGATTGGCGCATGAATATAAGTATATTACACAAAATCAAGACACAGGTCTAATCTTTCAATATCATAAAGATTAACCGAACAGTTTACTAATATCACTAGCCGTTACAGCTATCATTAAGATTATCAAAAGGACGAACCCGATGCCGTTAAGAGCATTTGCTATCTGCGGATTAATCGTTCTTCTGGTGACGGATTCAATGGCCACAAAAAGCAACCGGCCTCCGTCAAGGGCTGGAAACGGGAAAAGGTTGATGATGGTCAAGTGCAAAGATATGATTGCGGTAAAGTAGAGCAAAAAAGCAAAACCGACCGCCCAGGCATCCCCAACCAAACCGACTATCCCGACCGGTCCCGCAACCTCGGAAAAATCAGCTTGACCGGTAATCGCGTTTTTTATAAAACTGACGAGCTCCACCGCAATAATCCCCGTGAGTTTTACCGTATGCTTAGTTCCTTCAATTAAAGCCAAGTGTGGCGGGAAAGAAACGATCCCCACCGTATTTATACCGAGACCGACCGCGGCTACATCCCTGTCGATTACACCTTCCATTGGAACAACAACGACTTCCCTCTCCTCGCCGTGACGTATGTAAGAGATTGTGACTTCTTCTTCGGCTCTCCCCGCTAAAAATTGCGAAAGGTCTTCCGTCCCCTCTATCGCCCTCTCTTCTCCTTCAATGGAACGAGCGGTCAAAAGAACATCACCTATTTCAAAGCCCGCCGACAGGGCCGGGGAGTCTTCCATTATATAAACAACTGTCGCCTTGGGGTCCTTAATATACTCAGCATCATAAACTCCGCTCGAGACGGGCATACCCATTGTAAAGGCCAAAGTAATGAAAATTAAGGCCAAGAGGGCGTTAAAAAATACCCCGGCCGTTAACACTATCGCTTGTACTGCTCTATTCTTATTAACAAAACTCCTTTCTCTCTCCGGGCCCTCGATTGACTCTTCATCCGGGTCCTCTCCAAATATTTTTACAAAACCCCCGAAAGGAATTGCGTTCAGGGTAAATCTGGTCTCACCCCACCAAAAAAGAGTTGTCAGTCTCGGAGGAAAACCGATTCCGAACTCGTCCACCCTTATTTTGAAAAATTTGGCCGCCAAAAAATGCCCCAGCTCGTGAACCAATATTAACAGCACGAGAACCGCTATAAAGATAATGATAGTCATAATGTCGAAACTTTGAAGTTAGTTGTTTTTTACTTCCTCTTCTTTTTTATCCGCTTTCTCTTCGATATCCTTAGTAAATTTTTCGAGATTTTTTTGTAACTCTTCCTTGAAACGGAATTTCTCATCTTCCGTTATTTCACTTGACTGTTGCTTCTTTTGAATGTCATCCCAAACCCTTTCCCTCTCATTTCGGAGAGACACCTTCGCTTGCTCCTCTTTCTGGCGAACAATCTTGACCAAAGACTCTCGTCTTTCAGAGGTTAATTCCGGAAAAATAACCCGGATACTGGAATCTCCGACATTCACAGAAAGACCGAGGTCGCTGTTATGTAATGCCTTTTCGACGTTCTTTATGGCGGAAGAGTCCCATGGAATAACCGCCAGAGTGCGAGGATCATCCACAGTCACGGTTGCGAGTTGGTTGATTGGCATCCGAGAACCATAAACTTCAACAAAGATTCCGTCAAGTATAACTGGAGTCGCTCTACCCGTCCTTATACCAGAGAGCTCCTTGTCGAACCATTCCTTTATCTCCTCTCCTCTTTTTTTAAACACGGCAAAATCGTAATTCATATAAAAAGATTTTATCAAAAAAAACGTCGACACACAAAGGTCAGCTCGAAATATCTACCTTTTTAGAATTTCACTTGAGAAAAGGAGCTTTTTTCACCAAACGCGTATCAGCCCACTTCTTACCCAAGCCAAACCATTCCCCGCAAGGCGTGGTGGACAGAAGGAGAAACACGAAAACAAAAACAATATGATATGTAATCACCGGATTGGTCTCCGAAGGAATAATCGCCAAGAAAATTAAAAGTGACAAAAGTGCTCCCGCCACCCCCGCCAAGCGGGTCAACACTCCAAAAATGAGAGCGATGCCCACCCCCGCAAGCGCAGACATGAAAAGCCAATCAACCCATGGTAAGCCAACCATAGACTGAAACGTTTCAAAGAAAGGACTCCCTTGAGTGGCGTTTGCCAAAAATCCCTCCGTAGGTGAAACACCGTCAATCCAGGCTTCGCCTTTGGCTGTGTTGTAACCAAGCCCCCAAAGTTTGTCCAAAAAAGACCACAGAAATATCCACCCCATAGAGAGCCTGAGGAGTGTTATCAAAAATTTTTCAAATCCTTTTCTCATTTTTTTCTTTCTTAAAAACCTGAACGTAGTCTCCGGAATTTTTTACCAGTCTGCTTCCTTTTCTCTGGAACGAGACGGCCCCCTATTAAAAGGCAGGACTGCGTTAACTTCGCACTGATAAGAAATATATACCTCACCCAACTCTTCCTGCAGGCGTACTTCCTCATACCGGGCCGCAAGTGTAACGAAAGCCAAGAGACTCGCCGCGACAATCGCCATCAAGATCCCGAGCCATAAAACCGAATGAACAATGACCGTCAGTAACGTTCCTGTCACAAACATAAAAACCCCGATATATATCGGATGGCGCATGTAAGCATAGATACCGTTTCTTACCAGTTGTGTATTGAGCCTGAACTGTCCCGGCCAAGCATACCTATCCTTAAGGTCGACTCGCGCCTTTATCACCAATACAAGTCCCGTGAGAGAGATGAAAAAAGCCACCCAATCCAAAACGGTTATTGATTTAAGGAAAAATAAAACCACCGAAAGGTAACCTATGGCGTATGCGGGAAAAAGCAACGCAACTAAAAGAGGAGTACCGGCATTGAGATGTCTTTCTCCCCTGAGCCTGAAGTCGAAAACAAAAAACAGAAGTAAAACGGCAACAAGCGCTTGTGTTATCTTGAAGAATATTAATAAACCCATAACAAAATCATTAATTTATTTTCTCGTAAAGTTCTTTAACCGACTCTCTTAATATTACATTAAGAATCGACAAATCAATATCCACATGAACACACCGAAGGCTGTCTTCTCGGCCGAGTTCCGGAAACTCCACTGCCGGTCCGAACAAGAACATTCGACCCTTAACGCATTTTCCCTCTCGTCCTTGCAATCAATTTTCTCACCTCCTCAGCCAAAACTATGGTCAAACCGAAACTTAAAATAATCATCCACTCGGAAAAACTCAAAGCCGTCGTTCTGAATATCTCTTGCATGAAAGGAACATACACCACCGACATCTGCAAAAGAACCGCGGTTGCAAAAGCTGCCAACAACCACTTGTTGGAAAAAAGTTTACGAGAAAAGATGCTATTGAGGTCAGTCCTGACATTCCAAACATTAAACCACTGGAACACTGCCAACATCGTAAGTGCAATGGTCCAAGGTTTTCTCATAATATCCTCATCAACCAATCCGTCTATCTTAGATAGATCCGGCAAGTAATGATAGAAAAGAAAGAGGGTCACCGCCGCCATAACAGTACCCATTATGACTATCCGAACAGCCATCAGTCCGTCTATAACCCATTTTTTAGGCTTCTCAAAGTTTCGTTTTAAAATATTCTTCTCTTTGGGATCCATCGAAAGTGGCGCGACCAGTATTCCGTCAGTGATAACATTCAACCAGATAATCTGAGCGGCTAATAAGGGAAGAGGAAGTCCCAACAAAATCGCCGCCGTGATGGTCAAAACCTCTCCCAAGCTTGTGGAAAAAAGATAAAGAATTACTCTTTTTATCCGTCTGTAAATAGCTCTACCTTCTTCCATTGCCGAAATTATACTTCCGAAATTATCATCCAATAGAACGATGTCAGACGCCTCTTTGGCGACCTCCGTTCCTATCTTCCCCATTGCAACTCCCAAATCGGCGGAAACCAGAGAAAGAGCGTCATTGACACCGTCGCCCGTCATGGCTACCACCTGATCCAAACTTTTGTATCCCTCGATTATCTTCAGCTTGTGCTCCGGTGTCACGCGAGCGAAAACGGTTGTTGAGGGAAGCGCCTCCGCCAACTCCTCGGGACCCATGCCGTCAAGCTCCGAACCGAGGATTATCCTGTCACCTTCTTTATAAATCCCCACTTGGCGAGCAATGGCCCTGGCCGTTATCTTATGATCGCCGGTAATCATAACCAGCCGAACCCCCGCCTCATGAACCCTGCGAACAGACTCTTCGACATTCCTTCTTTTAACGTCCGACATGGCCGTTAAGCCAACAAAGGTCATCGGCGGAATATCGCCAATCTCCGTGACCTCACCAACTCCCTCGGCAAAAGACGCCCCCAAAACCCGCAGACCCTGATCCGACATCTGATGAACCATCTCTTCTATCCGACCCTTGTCCTCTTGACTCAAGGGTCGGACTTTACCGTTTTCAAATATGTGTTCGGACTTTGAAAGGACGACTTCCGGAGCTCCCACCATAGAGAGCATATTTTTTTCACCTTTTTTGTTTATTACGGCGTGAAATTTGTTATCGGAATTAAAGGGGATTTCAAATATCTTCGGTGATTTCTTTTCAACCTCTTCTTTTTCCACACCCGCCTTATGAGCAAAAACCTTCATGGCCGCCTCGGTCGGATCACCCGAGACCCTCCAAGTTTCTTCTTCCGGATTATGTTTTATGCGAGCGTCCGAGGTAAAAGCCGCGATCTCAGCAAGTCGTATCAAAACTTCATCTTTTTTCGGATCATAACCATCATCTTCATCGTCCAATATCTCTCCCTCGTCTTCGTATCCGACTCCCGTAACCGTAAAAATCTTACCGTTTATGAAAGTCTTACCCACCATTAACTCATTCCTTGTAATCGTGCCCGTCTTATCCACCGCGATTACCTTGGCTTGCCCAAGCGCCTCTACGGCTTGGAGTCTCTTAACAAGGGCGTTGCGCTTGCTCATTCTCCAAACACCGGTAGCCAGCACCAAAGTTATGACAACCGGCAGTCCTTCCGGTATAGATGAGACAACTATCGCTATAACGGTAAGCAACATATCGTGCACGTCGTGACCGGCCCAAAAAACCCCCAAAGAAAAAACCACTCCGGCCGTTACCAGAATAACGCCTATTATTAATCTGGAGAGACTTTTTATCTTTCTCTTTAACGGGACATCAACATCAATCGAACTCAACTGTGCGGATATCCCCCCAACCACCGTATCAAGACCGGTTGCGACAACAATTGCTTTAGCGTTGCCGGAGACGACATAAGTCCCTTTGAAGACCATGTTTCTCTGCTCGGAGGGAGCGATGTTCTCCCCGTCGATAACTTCCGTTGATTTAAGTACGGGCTCGGACTCTCCGGTCAAAGCCGATTCGGATACTTTGAAATTACTTGAATGTACCAATCTGGCATCAGCCGGAACTTTGTCTCCATCCTGCAAAATCACCATATCCCCGGGAACCAATCCTTGATCTTCGATAACGATCTCTTTACCACCGCGCAAAACCAAAGCCTCGGAGGTTGCCATTTTTTTCAATGCCTCCAAAGCGTTCTGTGCCTTACCCTCTTGAACCGTTCCCAGAAAAGCATTAAAAAAAAGTATGAAAATAATAACAAAAGCATCAATGTTATCCCCCAAGTACAAAAGCACCACCGCCGCTACGGCCAGGAGATATATAAGCGGGCTCTTGAACTGCCTTAAAAATATAATCAACAAACCGTCCGGCTTCGATTCAGGTAATTTGTTGGGGCCATATTTCAGAAGCCGTCTTTCAACCTTGCTTTCACTAAGACCCTTTTCGATATCGGAAGAATAAATTGCGATAACCTCTTCCAAGTTCTTGTTGTAGAAATTCGACATTCGAAAATTAGTTACAAATTTTTAATTATTACCATATCTAAGATATTAACAAACATTTTTTGTTTATTACCTCGTCTTCTCCACAGTCGAAATCATCAAGCGTAAAAACTCCTTACCTTATGAAAAATAGACTCGTTTCAGTCTCCTCAAAAACTTTTTACCCTTTGAAAAATAAAGTTTCCTCTATTCCGATATTTCCCTATCAAACTCGGGAAAATGGTCCGATATATCCGAAATATCAAAGCTTTTTAATATCAACTCTTTCGGCTCACGCTCCAGTAGAAACTCAAAAGATTTCTTTACCAGCTCTTCAGCACTTCTTCCTTTTCCAATCTTACCGAAAAACTCTTCTGTCAAAGAGACGACATAATCGCTTCTCTCACCTCCCTCAATAACTGAAACTTTAAAAACCCGACCATCGGCATCGGCGGCAAGTCTTTCAATTATAATTTCACTGTTCATCATATTGAGTTCTCTTGCATTCCATGCTGTCCACCTCCCAAAAATCACCTTCGGAAGTTCCCACAGCAACAAAACCCCGAGTGTCAACACAGTACCATTCATCTTCCCCTATCGGAGCACCGGCAACAAAACCTGAAGCGGAATCATAACACTCGGCGATTACTCCCAATTCCTCTTCCATAAAAATGAAAACATCCTCCACCGAGTCACTCAGACAAACTAGCGAGTAACTGTCGTTATCCAAAAAATACAATGAAGCGAAAGCTTTTACGCGGTCCATTCTTCTGGCAACCTGGGCACCCGTGTCTACCTCTATATCTTCCAAACCTACCTCTTCGTCATCGGATCCAAGATCAGAACCCCTCTCTTCAGCGGAGATAAACAAAAAGGCCAAGTAAATTCCAATTCCCGCCAAAAAAACAAAAACCGTACCCCAAAGTAAAAAAGAAAAAAAAGAAGCGTGGGATTTTGAAGATGAAACCTCTCCCGACTCTTCGGGTAGATGATCGGCCCCATCGACAGCATTGCTTTGAAAGTCTTCTTTTTGGGCTTCAGGTTCATTTTCCGGCACCGGTAAATCTTCAATTTTATGATCTTTTTTTTCAACCAATTCAGGATTATTTGAAGTGTCTTCAATAAAAAACGAAGATGGATTTAATATATCCCTTTTAACCTTTCCTCTTACGGATTCCGATACGGGAACACTCGGAGTGGGAGGCTGGGGAGGTTCTGTCTCGGAAGCAAGATCGGATCTGAGCGAATCGGCACGAGAAATACCGGATTGTTCTGGTTGAAGATGGTCGACTTCTACATCGGCCTCTTGGTGCAATTCGCCTTGGGAGTAATCAGGAACTTCGACATACTGAGCACGAATGGTCCCAATCCCCCCTTTTTTCGTCTGTGATTCGTCTTCCGAGGAAGGTCTTGTTTTTTTGAAGGAGGCATTCTCAACCGCATCCGGAGGGTCTTGTACCACTTTCTTAGACGACGGGAATTCGTCTTCCGGTTCTTTTAAGACTTCTCTCGCACTCTCTTCTTTTTCCAAATAAGTCTCAGGATTTAAATCATCGAAAGTATCCACAAGCTTTCCCGCCTCAGTCTGCGATGTGTCTTCCGGAGAAGGTCTTGTTTTCAAAGGTTTACTTGAAGTATCGTCAATCTTCTCAGAATCCTTTACTTCGTACGAATAGCCCGTCTCTTCCTTTTTAGAAACCGTGGGAGCGTCCGGAATCATTTTTTGTTTGAAATCAGACTCCTTCGTCTCTTCCTCTTCAAGAACACTGTCTACCTCACTCTCAGGCCAACCGGCTTCAATTGCGGCCGTCCTTATTGCCTGCGAATCGAACCCCCTTCTCAAATTGTCCGAAATGTAGCTTTTAAGTAAGGGATTGAGGCCACGAGCCTTCTCACCTCCCGTAACATTCATTTCTTTATCGGTGGAAACTTGCTTGATATTAACATCCTTGTCTTGCTCGACCTGTTCAGTACCGATGTTATTGTTATTTTCTTCCATCGGCATCTCAATCTTTTTTTCTCTTTTTTCCTCACTCTGAGTATCTCCACCAATCAAACTCCCCAAAATAATCTGGTCTTCTTTCGATTCCGTGGACTTATGTTCAGTATCGATTTCCAAATTGTCAAAAGGATCCCCCAACGGCTTCCCTCTTGATTTTAAGTCGCCTCTTGTAACAAGTCTTTTTCCTTGAGTTGAAGAAGCTTCCGTATCGATTAAAGGTTTCGGGGGTGCCAAAGCCTCGACTTCCTTTTCCAAAGGAATCGACTCAATCGACTCTTCCTTGTTTACTTTCTTCTCTCCAGAAGCTCCGCTTGAAGACTCGACTTCGTCAAGGG
>SKVL01000033.1 GCA_007129455.1 Candidatus Campbelliibacteriota bacterium
AAGAAGAAGCCAGAAGATGTGGTGCAGTATCCTTCTGCAACTAATCTCATTGGGTCAAGGAAGAAATTTTGTTTGGAGTGTCTCCGCAAAATTTGTTGCGAGTGTGAAGAGGCGCTTACTGGGGACGAATTACATAATATTCGTCCTATAGGAAGAGGTGGAAGACTGTGCTTGAAGTGCTACAGAAGGCTTTTGAAGGAAGAAATGAAGCTTGTAATTAAAAGCTTTAAAAAGGAGATAGCGTTTCAAGTATGCACCTCTTGCGGCAGAATAAATGACTCTCGCGACAAAGAGGGAAGAGTCATGAGTCATCTATGCATTGCTTGTCGGCAGTTGCGTAGTGATATGAGGAAGGTTGTAGCGCAGAGGCCTTCCAAAAGATCTTTAGAGAAAAGAGATAAGTTCTTTGACCGTTATGGTGAAGGATTTACTCGCAAAAAATAAGCTCAGACCCTCGCGAGCAAAAAGGGGAAAGCACTTACATAAGCTTCCCCTCTTTCTCACGCTGAGAGCGTGGCTGATGAGCCCTAATGAAAGATACAGCAGGGCGAAAAAGAGTTCTTTGAAAGTTAAAGTGTCTGAATCAAAAACTATATCTTCTTTATGGAGATACCTTCTATTTTGGAAAAATCTCTATAAAAAATATACATTTATACTTACACCACAAAGCTTATTGATTCCATTCTTTGCGAATCCTGTTTAATTCTTTTTTGGACTCCGGTTTTCGCCCCTTCCAAATACCCTTCACTTTTTTGGCAATATCAATTCGCCTTTTGGCATCTATTAGAGGTTTTTGAGCACTTTGATCATTGTTTTTTACATGATTTTTCATAAATTCATTCTATTTTAAATGGATGGAAAGTCAAACTTATCAGTAGTCCTTTCACAACCTGAAGCCGGTTGTCTGATGAGCCCACGGCAGGGCGAAAAAGAGTTCTTTGAGAAAATGAAAGTTTTTTGAATTTAAAAAACTTTTTTATTGTGATAGTTATGGTTTAATAATTATCGCACTTTCATACCTACGACACAGAAGACATACTTGGCGTGCATTCCCATGCACGACCTCTTCAGTTATGCATGGGACAAATCTCTCTCCGTGCACGTTTCGTACGTCTTCTGTGTTGTGGGTTTGAAACTAAAAATACTCCATTAATAGTTCTCAGGAGCTTAATTTTCAGATCTACTCCTATAGTCCTCCACCGCGACTTTGAGTCCTTCTTGAGCCAAGCCGGCGCAGTGGACCTTAACCTGCGGTAAGGAGCCGAGTCCATTTACAATGTCTTGAAAGGTTATCTTTAGGGCATCATCTATCGCTTTACCTTTGGCAACCTCGCAGATCATATCCGACGTGGCGATAGCGGCGGCGCACCCCAAGGTCTTGAACTTCATATCCGTTATCTTTCCATCTCCTACCTTTATATAAACCGTCAT
Source organism: Candidatus Campbelliibacteriota bacterium (assembly GCA_007129455.1). Lineage (GTDB taxonomy): Bacteria > Patescibacteriota > Minisyncoccia > Phycocordibacterales > CSBR16-193 > SKVL01. The sequence continues at coordinate 1,432 of SKVL01000033.1, forward strand.
AAGGTCCCCGCATCTGGGGTTGCCGACGTTCCCCACTCCGTCGGCACCTTCAATGACACCCATGTTCTTGGGGTTTAGGAAATGATCCATCGCTTTTTGTGAATATTTGTCGTTCATCTTCCCGATATTTCTCTTAGTCTTTCAATTACTTCTTTTAAATTTACCAAAAAATACTCCAAATCATCTTCGGTTGTACTCCTTCCCAAAGAGACCCTCAAAGAGGAATGTGCTTCCAGATCCGGAAGACCCATAGCCCTTAAGACATGGGAGGGTTCCAAGGACTTACTGGAACAGGCTGAGCCGGTGGAGGTTGCGATGCCTTTTTGATCCAGTAGCATGACCAAGCTCTCTCCTTCCACTCCGGAGAAACTGAGATTGGCGTTGTTGGGAAGCCTGTCTTTCTTCGGACCATTAAGAGAAGATCCCTCAATTTTGAGAACCTCTTTTATAAGATGATCTCTCAATTTTTCCGTCTCCTTTTTGCGTGTCTCACTTTCAAGAAGTTCCACCGCTTTTCCCATACCGACTATCAGAGGTGTGTTGTATGTACCCGGTCTCAAACCGCCCTCTTGGCCTCCGCCGAAGAACAACGGCTTCAATTTAACCCCTTTCCTTTTGTACAAAACCCCAATACCTTTCGGGCCATATATCTTGTGTCCGCTCATGGTCAACCCGTCAACACCGAGCTCATCAACGTTTGAAGGAAGATAGCCAACAGCTTGTACCGCATCGGTGTGAAAAAGTATCTTTCTTTCTCTTTTCTTGTTCTCTTTTTTTAAAAACTCCCCTATCTCTTTGATCGGTTGAACGGTCCCGACCTCGTTGTTAGCATACATTACCGAAACAAGCGCCGTCTCTTCTTTTATCTCTCTTTTCAAGTCCTCCAAACTTACAAACCCCTCTTTATCTACCGGCAACACCGTAAAATCCGCACTGGATTTCTTAACGGTCTCTAGCACCGCGTCATGCTCCACCGCGGAGGTTATCACATGAGGTTTTTCTTTGCCTTTCAGTACTCCAAGTATAAAAATATTGTTTGCCTCGGTCGCCGAGCCAGTAAAGACAATCTCTTCGGCTTTTGAGGAAAGGAACCTTGCAACTCTTTCTCTTGAAAGTTCTATGGCCTCTCTTGCTTCCAGACCGAACGAGTGAATGGATGAGCTGTTGCCGTAGATATCGCTAAAGTACGGAATCATCTCTTCCAA
>SKVL01000021.1 GCA_007129455.1 Candidatus Campbelliibacteriota bacterium
CATTCATTGTCGGAGGGGTCAAGGAAGACGAGGACATCGTAAAAGCGGCAAAACGGGAAGTGGAAGAGGAGACGGGTTATTTTGATTTGGAGTTTAAGAAGATGACGCCTTTTCATGTTGAAGCATACTACTTCGCGGCGCACAAGGATGAGAACAGAAAGGCACTGACAAGCGCGGTTCACTTTGAACTGAAAAGTAAGAAGCGCAGAGAGGTCTCGGCGGAAGAAAACGGGAAGCACGAGGTTGTGTGGCACTCGCTCCAAGAGGTCGCCGACTCCATGACCTGCGCCGAGCTTGATGTTTGGTTAGAGTGGTTAAGAAAAGACGGTGAGTACGCCTACACGGGGCAAGGGGTTTTGGAAAACTCCGGAGAGTTCTCCGGAGTTGAGAGTGAGGATGCCAAAAGAGCCATAAACAAAAAGGTTGGGGGGAGGAAAAAGATAAAGTACAGACTCAAGGACTGGGTCTTCTCAAGACAGCGTTACTGGGGGGAGCCCATACCACTCGTTCACTGCGCGGTCTGCGGGGTGGTTCCGGTTCCGGAGAAAGATCTGCCTTTGAAGCTTCCCGGGGTTAAGTCGTATGAGCCGACCGGAACGGGAGAGTCGCCACTTGCCGATATCTCCTCGTGGGTCAACACCAAATGTCCCAAGTGCGGTGGAAGCGCCCGAAGGGAGACAAACACCATGCCTCAGTGGGCGGGATCTTGCTGGTACTATTTGCGCTATATTGATCCGAAGAACAACAGAAGGTTCGCTTCCGAGAAGAAAGAAAAGTACTGGATGCCGGTCGATCTCTACGTCGGCGGAGTGGAGCATGCGACTCGCCACCTCATATACTCGCGCTTTTGGCACAAGTTTTTGTACGATCAAGGTTTTTTGAGTTCCAAAGAGCCTTTCAAAGCGCTCCGAAACCAAGGTTTGATAATGGGTTCCGACGGTAGGAAGATGAGCAAGAGGTGGGGGAACATCATCAGCCCCGACGATGTGGTAAACGACGTCGGCGCCGACTCGATGCGCCTCTATGAAATGTTCATGGGGCCTTTTGAGGGAGAAGTCTCTTGGAGCACCAACGGGCTTATGGGGGTCAGGCGTTTTTTGGATAAGGTTTGGCGACTCTCGGAGAAGATCTCACCGTCGCAAAAAGGAAACAAAGAGATAACGACACTGATCCACAAGACCGTCAAAAAGGTGGGAGAGGATATTCACTCTTTCTCGCTGAACACCGCCGTCTCATCTTTGATGATACTGGTCAACCGGATGGATAAGGAAGAGAGTATTTCCAAGAAAGACTTTAAAACATTACTTGTTCTTCTCTCGCCCTTCGCTCCGCACGTCAGTGAAGAGCTTTGGGAGAAGTTGGGAGGTAAGACCTCCGTCCACAGAGCAAAGTGGCCTGAGTATAATCCGGAAAAGATCTTGGATGAGTTCTCCATGATCGCAATCCAGATAAATGGAAAGACACGAGGGGAGGTGGAGGTCCCCGCAGATTCCACGGAAAAAGAGGTCTTGGAAGAGGTCCGAAAAGGCAAAGTTTACACCCGCTGGTGCGAGGGAGAGAAGATAAAAAAGGTCATCTACATCCCCGGAAGGATAATCAACATCGTCCTGTGGAAATAGATTTGAAAAATATTTTTATATATGGTATAACTACTGATACATTTGTGTAAAAGTTAGAAAATAAGCCAAAAAATAGAAAAATTAGAGAGTTTAAAAAATAACTTTATCAATAGAAATAATCAACATGCCTAAAACCGCTATTGTCACTTTCAAGCCCAAACAGGTAAATAAACTGCTCCTCCAACCGCTCTCCGACAGGGGGCGGGAGATCATCATGGAACGTCACGGCTTGGGCGACAGCGTAATCAAGAAAACACTTGAGGCCATAGGTAAAAAGTACGGAATAACTCGCGAGCGTGTAAGACAGATCGAGAAGCACTCGGTGGCAACCATAAAAGCGTCCAAAGAGTACAAGAAGTGCTCACATGTTTTTGATGAGCTTCATGACGTCATAAAGGGCATGGGTTCGGTTGTTTCCGAAGACGACCTTTTAAAATATCTGGCGCAAGACAAACCTACCCAAAACCACTTCCACTTCCTTCTTTATCTGGATGATTACTTCAACAAAGAAAAAGAGGACGGCCAGTTCAAACCTCGCTGGAATGTCGATGCGGAACTCTCCGTAAAGATTCACGAATCTCTGCACAAAGTCTACCAGAGTCTGTCGGATGAAGAGTTGGTCTCCGAGCCGGATATGATAAAAAGATTTTTAAGGTACCTCGAAGATGTCTCCGATGATTACAAAAAAGAAGAGATCGCCCGAAGGTGGCTTTCCATCTCCAAGAAAATATCCAAAAATCCTCTGGGCGAGTGGGGAAAGTCCAGCTCGACCAACATAAACACCAAAGGAATGAGAGATTACGCCTTTTTGGTTTTGAGAAAGCAGGGTAAACCGATTCATTTCCGCGAAGTGGCCAGAGCGATTGAAGAGACCTTCAGCAGAAAGGCCCACGTTGCAACAACTCACAATGAGCTTATAAAAGACCCGCGTTTCGTATTGGTAGGCAGAGGACTCTACGCTCTCAAAGACTGGGGATACACCGGCGGAGTGGTGAGAGACGTGATAAAAAGAATTCTCGAGAAAAAGGGGCCGCTTCCGACGGATGAAATCGTTAAGGAGGTTCTCAAAGAAAGGTTTGTCAGAGAGAACACTATTTTAGTCAATCTTCAAAATTCCAACTACTTCATGAGAGATCGAGATGGTCTCTTTCATGTGGTAGAATAAAGGCACGTATGCCGGATGAACCAACTTCACCCCCCGAGGACACGAAGGATAACGAGAAAAAGAATTCCGACGATATAATCCGATTGGCGGTGTATATTTTTGTCGGTCTGATTCCCTTTGTAGTGATTGCCGCTTTAATATTTATCATCAAATATACAAGCGGTCAGGTCGAGTTATTCCTAAAGGTGCTTTTGGGTGCTCTTCTTGTTTTTTTGCCTTTTCTATTTACTTTCGCAACGATCAAAGCCTACCTGGCGCACAAACGAATATCCTTTTTCATTGAACAAGGATCTGTCTTGATGGAAATCAAGGTGCCCAAAGACACAAACAAACCACTCATTGCCATGGAACTCCTCCTGGAATCATTACATCAAACCGGAGGCGAGGGGACATTCATAGATCGCTGGATAAAAGGAAAGACCAGAGCTTGGTTTTCTTTGGAAATGATCTCTTTGGAGGGGCAGATTCACTTCTTCATTTGGATGCGAAAGGCCTGGAAAAGACATGTGGAGGCGGCTGTTTATTCACATTACCCGGATGCCGAAGTTCATGAGGTCGAAGACTATACGAACTACATTCCTTTTGATCTCAAAAAGTACAACTTATGGGCCTGCGAGTATAAATTAAATAAACCCGATCCATATCCGATAAGAACTTACATCGATTACGGTTTGGACAGAGAAGTAAAAGGAGAATACATAGTGGACCCCATAAACTCCATTCTTGAGTTTTTGGCCTCAATCAATAAAGGTGAGTTCATCTGGGTACAAATATTGGTGAGAGCTCATAAGAAAGAGAAGAAGAAGAAAGGGAAGCTGTTTAAAAAGGTTGACTGGAAGGATGAGGGACGAGAGATAATTGATAAAATGATAAAAGACAACGCACCTCCCAAGCTCTCTTTAAGAATTGACGAGGACCCCAAAGAGGGTCCGCCATCAATAAACCTGACAACATGGCAGTCGGAGATGATCAAAGCGATAGAGAGGAACTTGAGCAAGAGAGCATTCGACTTTGGTATACGCTCTTTGTACATCGCCGAGAAGGACTCCTTCAATCCTATTACCATAAGCGGTCTAGTAAGTGTTTTCAAGCAATACAACTACGAGCACATGAACGGCTTTGCCCCGACAAGGGGGCACACCGTATTCGATTACCCGTGGCAAGATTTCAAGGAGATAAGGAAAAAAAAGATTTCTTGGCAGATGTACGATGCATATAAATGGAGGTCGTATTTTTATCCACCGTACAAATCTCCGCACGGAGTTATGAGTACCGAAGAGTTGGCAACCATATTCCACATTCCGGGCGAATCTTCCACCACCCCGACACTGCCTCGCGTAACTTCAAGAAAAGGTGACGCTCCAACAAATCTTCCCGTCTAGACCTCACTTTGGTATCAAGGCTCAAAAGAACAGGCCTTCTTTTTAAATGAGTATGCAAAACACAGATACAAAAAAAGTCTCCATCAAAAAAACAATCGCAAGCATTACAGTTTTGGCTCTGTGCTCCGCGACTGTGGCTTTTGTTCTCCTTATCGCCCCACCAAACAACTTCAAAGAACCCTCAACCGTTGAGATAGAAGAGGGGAAAAGCTTAAGCGACATAGCCGAGAAGATGCATGAAGAGCACATTATCCGCTCACCTTTCTGGTTCAGGGCCTTCGTCATCCTCTACCAAGGAGAACGCCGTGTACCCGCCGGACAGTACTATTTCAACAGTCCTGAGCCTGTCTACCAAATCGCTCGAAGAGTTTCCGACGGTGACTTCGGAATGAAGCCCTTAAGGGCAACCATCATTGAAGGTTGGAATCTTTACCACATAGCGGATTATCTTGAAGAAAGATTCGTTATGTTCGACCGTGACTTGTTCTTCTCAATTGTCAAAGAGGGCTATTTGGCGCCCGACACCTATTTCTTCTTTCCGTTAAGTACAACGGAACAGTTGGTTGAAAAAATGACAAAGAACTTTGATTTGAAGATGGGGAAGATCAAAGAAGAGATGGTTATCGATCGCCCCTTGGAAGATATTCTTATAATGGCCTCGATTCTGGAGGCCGAGGCCAACACGGTGGAAAGCAAGCGAAAAGTATCCGACATTCTATGGAGAAGATTAGAAGCGGATATGCCTCTTCAGGTTGACGCGACTTTCATCTATATCAATAACAAGAACACGTACCAACTTACCCTCGATGATCTTCAGATAGATAACCCCTACAACACATACAAATTTACGGGTCTTCCTCCAACCCCGATAAACAACCCGAGTATAAACGCCATCAAGGCGGCGATAGATCCGTTGGAAAATCCTTATTGGTACTTCCTTTCCGATCTTTCGGGTAATATGTACTACGGCCGTGACTTTGATGAACATCAATATAACAGGGCCAACTATTTGAGAAGGTAACAACACTGAAAAGTAGACTTCCAAGTAACAAACAATTGTCGGTTTCGAACACGGCAGTTAAAAAACGGAAGTAATATTCGATAACGGACAACGATGACGGAAAAAAATCAAAAAACTGTATATGTGGGGCTCTCCGGAGGGGTGGACAGCTCGGTGTCAGCTCTGTTACTCAAGGAACAAGGGTTTCAGGTTGTCGGCGTCTTTATTGACACTTGGCATCCTGATTTTCTTGAGTGCACCGCCGGAGATGATAGAAGAGACGCTATGCGAGTTTGTGATGTCCTTAATATTCCCTTCAAAGTGTTCGATGCCAAAGCTCGGTACAAAAACAAGGTCGCCGATTACATGATAGGGGAGTACGGAGCGGGCAGAACCCCCAATCCCGATATAATGTGTAACAAACATGTAAAGTTCGGAATATTTTTTGATTGGGCCACTGAACAGGGGGCCGACATGGTGGCCACCGGCCATTACGCAAGGGTCCGAAAGGTGAAAAAACCAAACGGAAAAACGGAACACCACCTCTTGAAAGGAAAAGACAAAAATAAAGACCAATCATATTTTCTTTGGGCGGTCTCGGCCGAAGTCTTCTCAAAAGTTGTTTTTCCCATCGGTGAAATGGAGAAAAAGAATGTCAGAAAAACCGCAGAGTCCTCGGGTCTGCCAACAGCAACAAAAAAGGACAGTCAAGGAATATGTTTTTTAGGTAAAGTGGATATCAAACAGTTCCTGTCTCACTACATCCCCTCCAAAAAGGGTGACGTAATTGATGAGGGCGGTTCGGTCATAGGTTTTCATGACGGAGCCCATTTTTACACGATTGGACAGAGGCACGGCTTTACCGTGGAGAAAAAAAGCCCGGACAGTTCTCCTTTTTACATAACTGGAAAAGACATTTCAAAGAACATTTTAAGGGTCTCGGCGAACCCTCGAGGTAACGCCACTAAAGAAATCTTTCTCTCCAATGAAAACAGGATACCAGAGGAAGCTTTTCATGAATTTGAAGGAAAGTCCGTCTCATGTATGATAAGGTACAGACAAGCGGATGTTCCTTGCCGATTCTCACTAGAGAAATCGGGAACAGTCATTGTCCCCAAGAGACCTTTACACAATACGGCACCGGGTCAATCGCTTGTTATATACAAAGATGAGCGTTGTATAGGTGGAGGAATTATTGATAAGATAAATTAACAATGAGCTTGGAGATTATAGTTAAAAAGGCAAACGGAGAACGCGAAGCATTCGATCCGCAAAAACTGACAGACTCTCTGGGGCTTGCCGGAGCCTCAAAAAAAGAGACGGAAGAGGTATTAAGCAAGGTGGAAAGCATTCTCTACCATGACATACCGACCAAAAAAATATATCGGAAGGCTTTTTCCGAGCTCAAAAATCTCAAAAAATCCGTCGCAGTAAGCTACTCTTTGAACGAGGCGGTAATGGAGTTGGGTCCGACGGGATTTCCTTTCGAAAGGTTTGTTGCCAAAGTCTTCTCCAGACTTGGATATGAGACGGAGGTCGGAGTCAGAATGCGTGGAATGTGCATAGAGCACGAGATAGATTTTCTAGCCTGTCACGACTCACATATCTTTATCGCCGAGACCAAATTCCATAACGAGCACGGTCTGAAAAGCAACCTACAAACCGCCCTTTATGTGAAAGCTCGTTTTGACGATCTGTGGGAGAGTCCATACCTCTCAAAAGAAACCAAACCTCACTCGGTCTGGCTGATAACCAATACCAAGTTCACCGACAGCGCTTTAACCTATGGAGAGTGTGCCGGGATAACAATGGTAAGTTGGAACTACCCTCAGAAAGATAACCTCCAGGAACTTATAGAAAAAAGTCGTCTTCATCCGGTTACGGCGATTTCGAGCTTGTCAAAAAGTGAGAAAAAGAGACTCCTTCAACAAAATGTGGTTCTCTGTCGAGACCTTCTTGAACACTCAAGTAAACTGGAACTTTACGGGATCAACCCCAGAAAACACAGAGCCACCCTGGATGAGGCGGAGCTAATTATTAATTCAAATAAAGAATAAAATGATGGATTCATACGAACAAAAATCCTTTCTCTCTGGATTAACTGGCATCTCAAAGATTTCAATACTCATATTTATAGTTGTCATCGTGTTCGGGGTCTTTATCATACTGAAAGAAGATGACGGATTTATGACGGACGAGGAAGAGGTTCTGCAAGAAGAAGCATCGCAAGAAGAAACAGCGGGAGAAGAAACATTGAATGAAAGTCTTAACGACAGTTTGAAAGTTCTCGACCAGGAAGCGGGAGACTCGGTGTTAATTTCCGAGATGTCCCTGACCGACAATCGCTGGGTGGTGATACATGAAGACATGAACGGAGAGCCGGGTAATATTCTCGGCGCTCGACTTTTCACAAAAGAAAACACGACGGGCGAGGTGCAACTCTTGAGAGGAACGGGAGAGGGAAAACTTTACCATGCAATCTTATACATAGTGGCTGAAAGAGAAAGAAATCAAGATCGACTTTTTGACACCGACAGAGATCTGCCTCTGGTCAAAGAAGGGGGAGACATCCGCATCGCCTCCTTCAGAACCTTCTGATACCGAATTAATAAATAAAAGTATTAATTTAAAATTTTAATAACATATGTACGGTGGAAACCCTGAAAAAGCTTACATTAAAAAAAAATTCACCACCGGATGAATATCTTACAAAAAAAGAAAAAGATTTTGAAAACACCGGAATATTTTCAAAAGAAGAAATGATGCTTGACCAAAGACGTGTTGGAAGAGCAAAACTTAAACACAAAGAACACACCGAGAGATCCACTTTTTTAGAGGCGATGATCTCAAAAGAAATGATAGATTTCGGTATTTTTGGAGACAATGCTTGCGGGGGGCCTGGCACCGAGTTTGATGATTTTTTCAATGGGAGCGATCTCATTATTGAATTTTCCACCGATGGGGAAAGACCCGGAACAATGCTATCTATTGATGTGACCACGGGAGCTAACGGTGACGAAGCCGGAAAAAAGAAGGACCATTTTATCAATAATAATATTAAAAACGGAAAACTTTCCAAACTAAAATATTTTGACCCGTCCTCTCCGGAAAACAATCACTTAAAGGGAGCTATCGACATGATACCGAAAGTCATTGTTGGAACCGACACCGAAGGAGTTAAGAATCTGGCCGAAATAATGCACGGGATAGTTTTTGATGAAAATAAGAAAGAATTCGAAAAAAAACTCTGCGAACACCACATACAACTCGAGATTCTTGAAGAGGCCAAAGACCGGCTAAGACTTTACATCAAAGAGGCCGAAAAGGTGGGCTACAACGAAAATGATGAAATTGTTTCAAAGCAAAAAAAGGTTCTTAAAATAATTAAAAAGGTTTTTGAAGAAAAAAAGCGCTCCGTGGTGTTACCCGCCGGAGCGCGAAATAATCCTGTTTTCAACAGGTTAGCCGGTGCCGGATTGACCGGTTCCGTATCGCTCGGGCATTCTTGAGACCCGAAATATAGTTCGGTTTTTGCACTCGGGACACTTACCCAAGTGAGAGTCCCTGACGAGAATCCTCTCGTAATACTCTACCTCACCGCCATTCAGACTCACCCAGGCCTCAGAGTAATACTTTACCTTACGGTCGTAAGTGTTCATACAGTGTGAACACCGCTCCACGACAGGGGTCCTACCCTTGGTTATAAAAGAAATAATCCGTAGGGTTCCTTCGAGTGTCTCTTCCGTTGCCAATACCCGCAACGCTCTATCCTGCATGTTTTCCTCCTTTTTAAAGGTTCATAAGCTTTTTCTGCCTTAAACCATACCACAGGTTATTAATTTTATCAAGATTAAAAACCGCACCGATCGCACCCAATCTCTGTCGCCTCGAAAAAAGAAGAGATATGTACTATAATCAAGTACATTAGAAAGACTCTTTTAAATAATTAAAACAGTTAAATGCAAGAGGAAAACCCAAACAAAGAAACCCCCGCACAGATAAAAGATCAAGACAGAAAGCTATATGCCGTTCTGGCTTACTTGGGAATATTGATAGTAATTCCTTTTCTGATTGCCAGAGAGGATCACTTTGTCAAATTCCATCTAAAACAGGGCGTTCTACTTTTAATTTTTTGGTTTTTACTGCTTCTGATTATTACCATGCCTATATTGGGCTCTCTAATCTATACGGTCGGCTCGCTGATTCTTCTTGCTTTTATAGTGATCGGAATTATCAATGTCTTAAACGATAAAGAAACAGGCTTGCCACTCATCGGACATCTGGCCGAAAAATTCAATATTTAAAAATTATCATTTTATTAACTATCAAAATATTTATATGCGACTTGAAAACAAAACAGCGGTAGTTACAGGAGCCTCTTCCGGCATTGGTAACGCAATAGCCAAAGCCTTCGAGAGGGAAGGTGCCAGAGTGGTTTATTCGGACATAAACGAGATGAAAAACTTTACACCCGACAATAGGTCAGTCTTTGTAAAATGTGACGTCTCCAAAAGCAAAGAAGTGGACATGTTGATCTCCGAAGCGGTAAAAAAGTTTGGAGGCCTTGATATAATGGTCAATAATGCAGGTATCGGTGCCTTGGGAGACGTCATCGGAACCGACGATGAGAGCTGGTCAAAGGTTATGGATGTCAACCTCTCAGGGACTTTCTACGGAATGAGGGCGGCGGCAAGGTACATGAAAGAGAATAAAACTCCCGGCTCTATAATCAACATCAGCTCCATCCTGGGACGAGTCGGACTGAGGGGTGCCCTCTCATACTGCGCCAGTAAGGGCGGAGTTGTACAACTGACGCACTCCGGTGCGTTGGATCTCGCCGATTTAAAGATACGTGTTAACGCCGTAGCGCCGGGGTTTATAGAGACCAAAATGACCGAAGTTGTGAAAGAAAACAAGGAGTTCAACGACATGGTAATGTCAAACACTCCCTTGGGCCACATGGGGGCCCCGGAAGATATAGCGGCAACGGCGGTCTACTTGGCTTCGGACGAATCGGGATACGTAACAGGTGAAGTCATCTATGTCGATGGAGGGTGGACGGCAAGATAAAAGAGCTCCAAAAATCTCATTTATCCACTTGACAAAATTGTTGACAGTCAAGTGTTAGGGTATAATTAATTGATGTCTATAGAGTTCCCAATTGAAAACTTACAGACCAAGGTCTGTCCCGATGCCTCCCCGGAGACTGCCTCTATTGCAAACATACTTGACCTGATACTTTCCGGAAACGACGGGTACAAAAGAGAGATTGACGCTCTCGCCAATCTTTATAAAGCCCAAAATTCCGATTGCGCTTATCTGGCCCACCGATATGCCGACTACCTCTACAGTCATGTCATGGATTCCACCGAAGATGAACAGGCTCATCGATGTATACGCATAGAGGCCATTAATTTGGCCGAGATTCTTGACGCAGTGTTCAGCCAACTGAACCGGCACAGTACCAGAGTAAGATATTTCTGTGACGATCTGACCTTAAACAGCAACCCCGAAATGCTCATAGGTCACCACTATGACTCCGGTGGTGCTGCCTGTACCCGAAAGATGTTCGCGGCTTTGTATATTTAAACACAAGATGGAAACCGGCGAAAACAAGGCCCGTTACATAACGGTTTAAAGTTTTTAGGTGTAAAAAACAAAACGCCTCCAATGAACATGAACGAGTACACCAACAAAGATTTGATAAAACACTTGGAAGAAAACACCGGGGTGTTAACCCCCGAGATCAAAAAAGCCCTTACCTTGATTGACAGAAAAGACTTTATTGAAAAGGACTACTTTCCCGAAGCCTACAACGACTATCCTCTGCCAATCGGATACGGTCAGACCATATCACAACCCACAATAGTAACTCTGATGCTCTCACTACTTAAGCTAAAGAAAGGAGACAGAGTCTTGGATGTCGGCTGCGGATCAGGTTGGACAACCGTGATTTTAGGGTTTCTTGTCGGGAGAGAAGGTGAGGTTATCGCAATAGACATCATAGACGAGTTCGTCGAGTTAACCCGAAACAGAGCCTCCGCATATCATGAAAAAGCTCAAAACATAGCAGTTTTCCATTCATCGGAAAAAGCTGTCTACTCGGATAAATTCGACAAAATACTCGTAAACGCTTCATTTTCAAAAGAGAGTGACATACCTAATGAAATGAAAGAGAGTTTGAAAGAAGGAGGAAGGATGGTTGCGCCCGTCGGGAACGATTTGGTCGTCTTCATAAAACAAGACGGAAAGTACAAAGAAGAAAAGAGATTCACTCATCTGGTCTCTTTTGTTCCATACATAAATGATCCGATGTCCAATGAATAAGAGAGAAAGAATTGAAGAACTGAAAAGGATAAATGATGAGGTGATGAATTTGACTGCCTCTCCACTTTATAAAGAGAGGATCAAAAACAAAGCCTTATCGGTTACGGGCGAAGGGGACCCCAACGCAAAGATAATGTTCATTGGGGAGGCGCCCGGCAAAAGAGAGGCCGAGTCGGGAAAACCTTTCTGCGGAGCCGCTGGTCGGGTGCTGAATGAATTGCTAGTTCATATAGAGATGAAGAGGGAAGATGTTTACATAACTAATATTGTCAAAGACAGACCGCCGGGGAACCGTGACCCCTCGCCGGAGGAGATAAGCATATACGCGCCTTTTCTAGACCGTCAGATAGAGATTATTCAACCCAAAGTCCTCGCCACACTGGGAAGACACGCCATGCGCCATGTTCTCTCCGAATATACGGACGGTTTGGTTGAGCATTCGATAGGTGAGATCCACGGGAAAGAGTTTGAGACGAAGTTATCCCACGGAGGGGTAAAGATCGTTCCTCTCTATCACCCGGCAGTGGCGATATATCAATATTCCAAAAAAGACGAGCTCAAAAAAGATTTCGAAATATTGAAAAAATATTGATCGAAAACCACTATCCCGTATTCCGCTTTTTTATTAATTTTGATAAGATAGAGTCAATGCATTCTTCCGAAATACGTAAACGTTTTTTGAATTTTTTTGAAAAAAGAGGTCATGCGGTCATACCTTCGGCATCTTTAATCCCAGAGAATGACCCCTCTGTTCTTTTCACTACCGCGGGGATGCAACCTTTGGTCCCGTACCTTTTGGGTGAAACTCACCCCAAGGGCAAGAGACTGGTAAACGTTCAAAAGTGTGTAAGAACCAAAGACATAGAAGAGGTTGGAGATAACACTCATCTAACTTTCTTCGAAATGCTCGGGAACTGGTCTCTGGGGGACTACTTCAAAAAAGAAGCCCTGGAATGGAGCTTTGAACTTTTAACCTCGACCGAGGAAGGGTTCGGTATGGATCCGGATCGCCTCTACGTGTCGGTTTTCAAGGGCGATGATAACGCACCACAGGATAAAGAGGCGGCTGATATCTGGAAAAACATCGGAGTCAAAGAAGCACGAATATTTTTCAGGCCGGCTTCCGAGAATTGGTGGAGCCCCGGAGACAACGGCCCCTGCGGACCGGACTCAGAGATGTTCTATGATGTAACCCCCGAAGGTTTGGGTGAGTTAACTCCGGAAGAGTTTGAAAGAGCCGATGAGAAGGGAGACGTAATAGAGATATGGAACGATGTTTTCATGCAGTATGAAAAAAAAGACGGGAAAATAATCGGAGCCCTCAAAAACAAAAGTGTTGATACTGGTGCCGGTTTTGAAAGGATTGCAGCTGTTCTGCAGAAAAAATCTTCCGTCTTCGAAACCGATTTATTTGATCCTCTGATAAAAAAAGTGGAGGAGTTCGATTCGCAAATCGACAGACGTTCCAAAAATATAATCTCCGACCATGTTCGTTCAGCGGTCTTTATGATGACCGACGGAGCCGAACCTTCCAATACCGACCGAGGTTACATTGTAAGACGTCTTATAAGAAGATCATTTCGTCTGGCCTCATCAACAATGGGGGAAGAAAGTTCTTCGGAGCTGATGAAAGAGCTTTCCGAGGAAGTAACGAGAACTTATCGCGACGTCTACCCGGAAGTTAAGGCGAAAGCCGTGGAGACGAAAAAGAAAATGGAAAAGGAGACCGATAAATTCCGGGAGGTATTAAAAGATGGACTGAAGAAGTTCGAAAAGATATCAAAGAAAGACATCGGAGGAGAAGAGGCCTTTTTGCTTTTTTCAACTTACGGCTTCCCCATAGATATGACCGTTGACCTGGCAGTCGAAAAAGGCATAAAAGTCGACACCGAAGGTTTTCAAAAAGCTTACAAAGAGCATCAGGAAAAATCCAGACAAGGGACGGGAGGAAAATTCAAGGGCGGACTTGCCGGGGGGAGTGAGATGGAAGTCAAATATCACACCTCAACGCACCTTCTGAATGCCGCCTTGAGGCAGGTATTGGGAGAACATGTCGAACAAAGGGGTAGCAATATCACGGCGGAGAGAGCCAGATTTGATTTTTCTCATGATAAGAAACTGACCGAAGAGGAAAAAAGAAAGGTAGAAAACTTAATAAACAAAAAAATAAAAGAGGATTTACCGGTTATATGCAAAGAGATGACCTTGGAGGAGGCTCGTAAAGATGGAGCCCAAGGTGTCTTTGGGGACCGTTATTCAGACAGGGTCAAGCTCTACATTATCGGAGATGAAAAATACGGTATCTTCAGCAAAGAGTTGTGCGGAGGACCGCATGTCGACAGAACCGGGAACATAGGAAGGTTCAAAATCAAAAAAGAAGAGTCCGTCGCCGACGGGGTTAGAAGGATAAAGGCCGTTTTGGAATAGCATGAAATTTTTCTCAAAATCGAAATTACCAATGATTGCAGTCATAAATCTCTCTGAAAGCGGAGTACAGGGTGGAATTGTCTCTTTGGAAGACGGCGACACCGAGACCACGTTGATACACAGCACTGAAAAGAAAACGACGGCGGGCGGAGCCATAGAGACATTTTCGGAGCTGAACAGTTCCGTTGATGGCGTAATCAAAGAGCTTTTAGATGATAAAAAAATACCCATCCTGAAAAAAAGTTTCCTAACGAAGTCTCCTCTTCAAGAGTTTGTCTTCATAATTGATTCTCCTTTCCAACATAACTACCTAAGTAACATTTCCTTTAGTAGTGAAAAGCCATTCAAAATAAGTCATACTTTCATGGAGAAGATGCTGGCTGAAAAGATACCGGAGGCGGAAAACGCACCCGCTTTAATAAAAGAAAAAGAAGACTCTCTGGAATTCATTAAAAAAGACGTCATTGAGACGATACTCAACGGTTACCCGGCCAGACGGTTTGACGAGGTTGAAGCAAGGAACGTGAATCTGTCACTTTTCAATTCCGTTGCACCGAAAGAGCTACTTGAGTCACTTCAATCTCAAGTCGAAAAAAGAGTTGGGTCACCTTCGGTTCGTTTTTTTTCCAGGGCCGAAGCGGATATCGCTTTCCTTAACCATTTCCGGAAAAAACGTTTGTACAAATACGTAAACATTAACATGTCCGAAACTTTAG
The DNA here is from genome assembly GCA_007129455.1 of Candidatus Campbelliibacteriota bacterium. Lineage (GTDB taxonomy): Bacteria > Patescibacteriota > Minisyncoccia > Phycocordibacterales > CSBR16-193 > SKVL01. The sequence goes on from SKVL01000021.1 coordinate 14,637, forward strand.
TAGCCTTTGTCGATGGGGGTGTTATTAAAAAAATCTCTTACGTGTGGCAAGGTTACTCCGACCTGATACAGAGGATTGCGAAAGAGTTCGATGTCCCCGACTTCGTTGCCGTCTCCTACGCATCAATGTATTTCTCCGGAGAGTGCGAAAAGTCCTTTTCAAAAAAAATAGAAGAGTTGATTCTGTTCGGTATCCAACTTTGGGAGTTGGAGTACGAGAAAAATATGTCTATTATTCCGCAAGAGGTTTACCTCAATTCAAACAGCCATACCGAGGAATCTTTCAGACAGATATTGACCAAAAAACACCCCGAGGTCAAAGTTTCAGCTTTACGAGAACTTTATGCGGATAGCACTGGTTACTCTGCGAATGATAAAGTTCTGGAAATGGCGATTAGTAATTTTTTCGTTAAACAAATTTACGGACTCAAGGAAAAAGGAGATTAACCCCGACAAAAAAGAGTCCTGTGAATTACCGGGGTTTGTTTTTAAAAGATAAAAATATAAGTTATAATATAGTATTAAGATTGAGGACAAATAAAAATTTTATCAAGTGTGTTTTTGAATTAATAGAAAGAATTTAAATAAATAGAATGAAAGACATAACTCCCCCAAACAATAGAAGGTCCATACGTAACGTCATTCCCCCGCGTTATGAAGAAAAAGATAATGAAAGCGTAAAAGAAGGTGGAAACGGAGAGCCTGGCAAGGTCCGTGATTTTAAAATACGAACAAAGAAAACAACGCAATCTCGTCACGGTGAGAGCATTGACGTGAAGACCTCCAATTCAAAGGTTTACTCCCCTGGGGAAAAAAGAAATGGGTGGCTTTGGTGGTTTGGAGTACCAACTTTCATATTGGGAGTTATTTTAATACTAGGCTTTGGAATATCATCCCAGTTTGCAACAGCCGAGGTGATAATAGAGCCCTTAAGTGAAAATGTTGAAAACGTCCAGGAAAAGATAACATTTCACCAAAACCCATCTTCCGATGAACTGGGTTTTGAAATTATCACTGTGGCCTTAAAACAGCCTCGGCAAATATCGGTACCGGCGAGCGGAGAAGACTATGTTGAAGAAAAGGCCTCCGGAGTGATAACCGTCTATAACGAATTCAGCACTTCCCAACAGATTCTGGTGACAAACACCAGATTCGAGAATCCGAATGGATTAATCTACAGAATAAATGAAAGTCTGACCATTCCCGGTATGAGTGACGGAGAACCCGGAGTCGCACGAGCAACCGTATACGCCGATGAACCGGGTGAAGAATACAATATTGCTCCGACGACCTTTACGATACCCGGGTTCAAGGGATCGGCTCAGTTTGACAAATTTTATGCCAAATCCGATAGCTCCATGCACGGAGGACGCATCGGAAATATTCCGGTAATAAACGATGAAGACATGGAAGGAGCCGAGGAGAATCTACGCAAAGGTTTGGAAGAAGAGCTCTTATCCGAAGCCGAAAGTTTAATTCCCGAAGGTTTCATTCTTTTTGGGGGCAATCATTCCATCGAGGAGAGCAGGGAAATGAGCGTTGATAACGGAAGCGCTACTCTCATCCTGAACGCATTCCTCCATGGAGTCCTTTTAAAAGAAGATACTTTGGCACAGCATCTTTATAAAAAGCTACTTGGCGCCAGCCACCCGGTGGAAGTGAAAAGTTGGGAAAACCTCAATTTCGTATTGGAGGATAAGAATGATCTTAAAGAGAGAGAGGAGCTTGATTTCTCCGTCTCCGGTGAAATTCAATTTTTCCGCACGGTCGACAAAAAGAGTCTTGCAATCGAACTGGCCGGCGTTTCCAGAAGAGACACCTCGAAAATAAACAACATCTTGGATGAAGATAACTACCCGATTTTCAAAGCCGAGGTATCCGTTTCTCCTTTCTGGATGCCATCTATCCCGGGTAATCCGGAGAAAATAAATATCAAAACAAGATACTAAATCAATTATAAGTTGACTTTCGGGATGTTTTTGTTAACATCAAGTATCTTGACGGTCGTACAAAGAAAGTTTATTTTTGATAAATGACAAAAGATAAAGATATTAAACAAGTCACAGGAATCATAACCGAAGCATATCCCGACACACGCTTTAAAGTCGAACTTGATGACGGGTCGGAGATGCAAACGTATCTCGCAGGAAAGATGAGAAAGTTTCGAATAAAAGTTCTGATAGGTGACAAGGTTGTCGTGGAGGTTGACCCCTACGGAGGAAAAGGCAGAATAGTCCGTAGGTTATAAAGGTTATAAAAAAAATATGAAAGTTAAATCTTCAGTTAAAAAAATATGTCCCAAGTGCAAAACCGTACGAAGGCAGGGCCGTGTTTTTGTAATATGTAAATCAAATCCGCGCCATAAACAACGGCAAGGATAAAGCCTGAGGTTAAAGAGCTTCCCGGGCTTGCATTATGATCTTATAGGGTGTAAAGTAAGGTGCGAAATCAAGTTTTATATGCGTATAACAGGTATTACAATTCCGGACAATAAACGTCTCGAGATAGCCCTGACGGAGGTTTATGGGGTGGGCTTTGCACGTGCAAAAGAGATTTTGGACGATCTTTCGATAGATCGCGGTAAGAAAGCCAAAGACCTGACTGACGCCGAGGAGGTGAAAATAAGAAAGTACATCGAAGAGAACTGTATAATCGAAGGCGATTTGAGACGACAGATTTCTTCAAACGTAAAGCGCCAGCAGGACATTAAGTCATACCGAGGTATGCGCCACTCCCGCAGACTGCCTTGTCGGGGACAGAGAACAAAGACAAACTCGAGAACCAGGAGAGGGAACGTCAGAAAGACAATGGGTACGGGAAGACGTAAGACCGAAAAGAAATAGTCTTCTATTTACGCTTTTACACTCTTATGTTATACTAAGGGGCATTAATTTATTTTTCAATAAGAAAAAGATGGGTAAAAAAAGAATCGTTAAAAAATCCGGAGGAGAAGGTGAAGGAAAACACCGTTCAAAAGGCAAGTCGATCAAAAAAAGAAGACTCGACACGGGTATTCTTTATGTTCACTCGACATACAACAACACCAAGGTTGCTTTTGCCGACAGTAAAGGAAATATAATAACCTCGTCATCGTCCGGATCCCTCGGATTCAAGGGGGCTAAAAAAGGAACCCCCTTCGCGGCCGCCAAGGTGGGCGAAGTTATCGGTGAACAAGTTTATGCCATGGGGGCACGAGAGATAAAGGTAACGGTAAAAGGTGTGGGCGCCGGACGCGAATCTTCAATAAGAGGTTTTATGTCCAAAGGTTTATCCATCTCTGAAATAGAGGACGTGACGCCCGTGCCACACAACGGCCCCAGACCGCCCAAACCGAGAAGAGTTTAGAAAGAAACGAGCACTTTTAGATATATAATATTTTATGAAAATAGGACCAAAATACAAAATAGCGCGCAAACTGGGTGCCCCGGTTTTTGAAAAAACTCAGACACAAAAGTTCGCCCTATCCGAAGCGAAAAAAACACGAAGGTTCACTAAACGCAGAAAACAAATAACCGACTACGGCCTACGTTTGAAAGAGAAACAAAAGGGCAGGTACTCTTATGCTCTGTCAGAAAAGGTATTCGGAAGGATGGTCCGTGACGCAATGAAGCAAAAGACCAAAAAGGTTCCCGACGCTTTGTTCGAGTCTTTGGAAAGCAGACTGGACAGTGTAATAACAAGATCAGGTTTCGGACCTACGAGGTTCTTTTGCCGTCAGCTGATCTCTCACGGGCATATTTTGGTAAACGACAAAAAAATGACCATATCTTCATACAAAGTCAAAAAAGGTGATGTTATTAAAATAAAGCCGAAAAGTTTGGAAAAGGGTCTTTTCCGAGATGAGGATGAAGACATGGCAATGTCCACTGATGTTTCTTGGCTTAAAGTCGACCCGTTAAAAAAGACTGTTACTTTCAAGGGCGCCCCGGTAAGAGATGAGGTTGACCTTTTTTTTGACATTAATTCGGTACTTGAATTTTATAGCCGTTAATTATTTAGAAAATTAAAAGTTTGCATATGAAAAATAATCAACCCACCATAATAACTCCGTCTCAACCGATCATTGTCTCGGAAAGTGAGAACAAGGGTGTTTATGAGATAGAGGGTCTATACCCTGGATATGGTCACACTTTGGGTAACTCTATTCGTCGCATTATACTATCTTCACTGCCCGGGGTCGCAATAACAACCGTAAAGATAGAGGGGGTAAATCACGAGTTTTCAACACTGAACGGCGTAAAGGAGGATGTCATAACCATGCTCTTGAACGTTAGAAAAATGAGAATACGCCTGCACACCGAAGACTCACAAACACTTTCCGTCTCCAAAAAAGGAGAAGGGATTTTAACGGCTGGCGAAATTGGAACCTCGAATAGCTTCGTGGAGATAGTCAACCCCGATCAACACATCGCAACCTTGACGGACAAGGCAGCAACGGTAAATATGGAGTTGACTGTAGAGAGGGGCTTGGGGTTTGTGACCAAAGACGAGTTGAAGAATGAAAAGGTCTCAATCGGAACCATTGCTCTTGACGCGGTTTTTACGCCGATTAGGAGAGTCTCCTACGAGGTTGAGAACATGCGTGTCGGCGACAGGACCGACTTTAACAAATTAATAATATCCATTGAAACAGACGGCACCCTGTCACCACGCGAAGCTTTGGAGCAAGCTATCTACATTATGATAGGACAGCTGAAAGCAATAGTCGGATTTCAAGAAGAAGAAGAGGCGGAAGAGAGCGAAAGTAAACTTTATGACGTGTCCGGAACTGGTGAGGAAGAAATAACAAAAGATGCCGAAGATACGAGTGCTTTCCTTAAAACCTCGGTTGAAGAGATTGGACTTTCAACCCGGACCACCAGAGCTCTTTCGAACGCAAACATCAGAACCGTCAGCGGACTCATCAGGAAGTCGGAAGAAGATTTGTTGTCACTAGAGGGACTGGGAGACAAGGGCATACAGGAAATAAAGGACACTTTGGCCGAACACAACATGGCACTGAAAGAGAAGTAACCGAAATTAATTGAGAATATGAAGAATCACAATAAAATTCGTTCATTTAACAGGCCCTCGAAGCAAAGAAAGGCTCTTCTTAACTCTTTGGCTCGTTCACTTATCAATAGCGGTCGTATAAAAACAACCGAAATGAAAGCCAAGGAACTGAGGCCTTACGCGGAGCGCTTAATAACATACGGAAAAAAAGGAACCCTTTCCGACCGAAGGCGCTTGAGTGCTCTCGTGGGCAAGGATGCTTCTTTGAAGGTTTTTGAAGAACTTGTGCCTCGTTTTGAAAAAAGAGCAGGTGGTTACACCCGCATAAGTAAGCTCTCTGCAAGGAAAGGTGACGCCAGTTCCATGGCATATATAGAGTTCGTTGAATAAATTGACATTTGATCGATCTCAAACTAAAATGGTTCGAAAATATGAAAACAGACAACAAGAAAATGAAAAATGAAGAGGAGACGATCGACGCGACGGGACGCCCCTTCGGACGTATAGCCACAGAAGCGGCCAATAAACTCAGGGGAAAAGATTCCCCGGATTTTGAAAGAAACCGTATTACCGGAAAAATGGTGAACATCATCAATGCATCTTCCGTCCATGTATCAACCCGTGGAAAAGCCACTAACAAAATTTACGTAAGATACTCTGGGTATCCAGGTGGGAAAAAAGAAGAGAGCTTGAAAAAACTTATGGAAAGACGAGGGGCAAGAGAAGCGCTCAGAAGAGCGGTTTACGGAATGTTGCCGAACAACAAACTCAGACCAGAGTTAATGAAGCGATTGAAAATATCAGAATAAATATGATAACCGAAAAAACAAAACAAAAATACACGGAAGCTGCGGGGAGGCGTAAAACCTCCGTGGCCAGAGTTCGTCTGTTTGAGGACGGCAAGAGTTCATTTTTAATAAATGAAAGAACTCTGGAGGATTACTTCCCTCGTGAAGAACTTCAGGTGTTGGTAAAAGAGGTCTTTAGCGAAAGCGGAGTGGAGAAGAATTTTTTCGTATCGGCGCTTATCAAAGGTGGTGGCTCGACAAGTCAAGCCGAGGCACTCAGGCACGGCATAGCCAGAGCATTGACCGAAATAGATCCCGAACTTAGACCAAAACTTAAAAAGGCCGGCTTTCTGAAACGAGATCCGAGAAGGAAAGAAAGAAAGAAATTCGGTTTAAAGAAGGCGCGAAAGTCTCCTCAATGGTCAAAGAGATAAAGTTTTTTCGTCCAGAGGTAAATTTAAGACTTCGCAAAAGTCTTCTTTCTTCCATTCATAAAGAATATTCTGACACTTATTCTTGTCAAGTTTGTTTTCACTAAAAAGAAGATTGTTTTTTGTAAAATGAAAGATAATAAAAAATTCAAAAAAATAAAGATGGATTCTAGGAAAAAAGAACAAGACGAGACTGAGGACGACGTGACCTTCGAAGAAAATTACGATGAAGATACCGACACGGCGATAGATTCGAAAAGAAATATAAAAAAGATAAAAGATAAACTGAAAGAGTGCCAAAGGGAAAAAGGGGAGTACATGGAGGGATGGCAACGGGCAAAAAGCGACCTTGTCAATATCAGAAGAAAGTACGAAAAAGAAGCACAAGAAGCAGGTGAGGCATCGGAGCGAAACTTTGCAAAGAGAATCCTACCCATTCTCGACAGTTTCTCTATGGCAATTTCCAACCGAAAAAGCTGGGAAGAGCTCCCCGAAGAGTGGAGGAAGGGGATGGAAAATATTCACAATCAGCTAATAAAAGTTTTAAAGGAGTACAATGTTCTGCCTTTCTCGCCATTAAATGAATCGTTTGATCCTTTTTTTCATGAGGCGGTGGGAACCGTTGAGGTCAACGAAAGCCATAAAGACGGTCTTATCGTCGAGGTCGTTCAAGAGGGATATATTATGGAAGGAGAGATCCTCCGTACCGCCAAGGTAAAAGTCGGAGAATATATAGATAAAGAAGAAAAAGATGAGACGGAAAATTAGCAAAAAAAAGATTATTAATTTTAATTTAACTGAAAAAACATGGGAAAAATAATCGGAATAGATCTTGGAACAACCAACTCGGCTGTCGCCGTGATGGAAGGCGATGAGCCTCGTATAATTGAAAATGCTGAAGGAAACCGAACAACTCCTTCCATTGTCGCCATCTCAAAGAAAGGCGATCGGCTTGTTGGTCTTCTGGCCAAGCGACAGGCGGTCACAAATCCAAAAAACACCGTATACGGAATGAAGCGGCTGGTCGGACACGGCTTTGAAGATGAAGCGGTCCAAAGGGACAAGAAGAATGCTTCTTACGAAATGAGGAAATCGGAAAAAGGTGGAGTTGAAGTAAAGATGGGAGAAAAGTGGTATAGAACAGAGGAAGTATCAAGTATGATACTTCAAAAACTCAAAGCCGATGCCGAAAGCAAGCTGAAGGAACCGGTAACGGAAGCCGTCATAACCGTTCCGGCATATTTTAATGACGATCAACGCAAGGCAACCAAAGCCGCAGGGAAAATAGCCGGTCTCGATGTAAAAAGGATTATCAATGAGCCGACGGCGGCGGCATTGGCGTACGGATTCAATAAAAAGAAAAACGAAAAGCTGGTTGTTTACGACTTTGGAGGTGGCACTTTTGATATCTCGGTTCTGGAAGTTGGTGATGACGAGAACGAATCAACCGTAGAGGTCAAATCGACCGATGGAGACAGCCACATGGGAGGTAGAGACATCGATCAGAAAATAATCAACTGGATTGCCGAAGAATACAAAAAAGAATCGGGAATAGACGTTCGAGATGATTCACTGGCCTTGCAAAGATTGGATGAAGCGGCAGAGAAAGCCAAACATGAACTTTCCTCCACAACCGATACGGAAATCAACATTCCCTTCATAACTTCCGATGATGAGGGACCTAAACATCTTTTAATGACACTCACCAGAGCGACTTTGGAAAATTTGGCTCAGGAATATATAGATCATTCGATGGAAATCACTGAGAGAGCCCTCAAGGCCTCTCCCTTCTCCAAAGAAGAGATAGACGAGGTAATTCTTGTCGGGGGACAAACCAGAATGCCTAAGATTCAAGAAAGGGTTAAGGAATACTTTGGAAAGGAACCGAATAAAAGCATCAACCCCGACGAAGTGGTAGCTCTGGGGGCGGCTATACAAGCGGGAGTACTCTCTGGAGAAGTAAAGGATGTTCTACTCTTGGACGTCATTCCTCTTTCTTTGGGAATTGAGACCATGGGAGGAGTCTCCACCAAGTTGATAGAAAGGAATACGGCCATACCGGCTTCTCAGTCACAGGTATTCTCAACCGCCGTAGATGGCCAAACCTCCGTGGAAATAAATGTACTTCAAGGCGAAAGAGCGATGGCGTCTGACAATAAAAGCCTGGGACGCTTTATCTTAGACGGTATCGAAACAGGTCCGCGAGGAACCCCTCAGATAGAGGTCTCCTTTGACATCAACAAGGACGGTATCTTGAATGTAACTGCCAAAGACAAGAAAACGGACAAAGCTCAATCTATTCGTATCGAAGCCAGTACGGGCTTAAGCGATCAAGAGATAGAAAAGATGAGGAAGGAGGCAGAGGAAAACAAAAAAGATGACGAAAAGAAAAAAGAAATTGCAGAGGCCAGAAACACTGCGGACCAGACCATCTACCAAGCTGAAAAGATATTAAATGATAACGAAAAATCCATCTCCGAAGACGCAAAAAAAGAAGCCCTGGGTAAAATAGATGATCTCAAACAGAAAAAGCTTTCCGAGAATATAAACGATATCCAATCGGCCACCCAAGCCCTTACGGAGGAAATAAGCAAACTCGGACAGTCGACGGCAGGTGCAAGCACTTCCTCTCAAGAAACAAGTCAGCCCGGTTCGGATGAAAAAAAGAATGAAAATGAACAGAATGTGCGTGACGCCGATTTTGAAGAAAAAGAAAGTGACAAAGACGAACCTGGCGCCTCGAAAAAATAAATATGAATTAATTTGTTGTTAACCTTAAAAAAGGTTGAATCCCACTTTTAAGAGGTATATACTGAGACCCTATGAAAGATTACTATCAAATTCTGGGCGTTAATAAAAGCGCCAACAAAGAAGATATAAAAAAGGCTTTTCGGAAATTAGCTCATAAATATCATCCGGACAAAAAAAATGGAGACGAAGAAAAGTTCAAAGAAGTAAACGAGGCATACCAAGTTCTCTCCAATGACCAGAAACGTTCCGAGTACGATACTTACGGGCGTGTTTTCTCTGGTGGAGGAGGGGGCGCCGGACAACAATCATCCGGTTTTGATGGTTTCGACTTCTCTTCGGGATTCGGTGGCTTTCAGGGTGCACAAGGTTTTGAGGACTTCGACCTGGGTGACATATTCGGGGACCTTTTCGGAGGAAGCAGGAGAAGCGGAAGTGCACGAGGTCGTGATATTGCCATAGACGTGGAACTCTCCTTTGAAGAATCCGTCTTCGGCACCAATCGTTCAATATTAATACAAAAAAATTCCACTTGCGACCTTTGTCAAGGAAGCGGGGCCGACGAAGGAAGCGAGATGATCGCCTGTCCGACATGCAACGGGCGTGGCAGAGTCAGAGAGGCACGCAGATCATTGCTCGGAACCATAACGACGGAGAAGACCTGTGGAGTTTGTTACGGGAAAGGTAAGGTTCCGCAAAAAAAATGCACCCAATGCCAAGGGACGGGGGTCTACAGGAAAGAAGAAGAGATAAACATTTCCATACCGGCCGGAGTTGAAGATGGAGAAATGATACGTCTTTCAGGAATGGGCGAGGCCATCCCGGGAGGTAATCCTGGAGATCTATACGCAAAGGTTCATGTCAAAAAACACTCCGTCTTCCAAAGAGACAAAGATGATATTAGAATGGATCTAAACATCAAACTCTCCGACGCACTTCTCGGGGCCACTTATACCATCGATACACTTGACGGTAAAATAGACCTGAAAATACCGGCGGGTATAGGTTTCAACGAAGTTTTGCGCATCAGAGGGAAGGGGGTCTTTCAGTCAAAGTCCAAACGAGGAGATCTCTTGGTCAGGGTTAAAATTACGATGCCCAGAAAGATATCCAAAGATGCCAGGGGGGCTATAGAGAATCTCAAAAAGGAGGGGATATAGTGGCGTAAATATGCAAATCCTCTACCCCTAATTTTGCGAATCGAGTGTTCAACGCTTCACCCGACTCGGAGTTCGCTGTTCGCGTTATGGCTGAACGTCTAAATTAAAAGCAAAATCTGAAAAGTGACTTGAAAAAACCGATATAATTCGGTTTTTTTATCTTTTATGATAGTATGGAAAAGTAAAATCAAAGTTATGAAGGAGAATAAGAAACCGATACTTATCTCGGGAATGAAACCAACCGGAAAAATGCATCTAGGCAATTTTTTTGGTTCGCTGAAACAGGTTATCGACCTTGAAGACAAATATGACAACACGTATTTCATCGCTGATTTCCACGCCCTGACTGGCGTAAAGAACTCAAAAGAGTTCCGTGATAACACTTGGGACTTGGCCTTGGACTGCTTGGGGGCGGGGCTCGACCCCAAAAAGATTTGTATTTACAAACAGTCGGATGTACCCGAAGTAACTGAGTTAACTTGGTTTTTCAGCTGTTTGATAAATGTCTCTTACCTGATGAGAGCGCACGCGTATAAAGATGCTCAAGCCAAAGGAGAAGAAGTGAACTGTGGAACTTTCAGTTACCCCATACTGATGGCGGCCGACATTTTGATACACAAAAGCCGGTTCGTTCCTGTCGGTGAAGACCAGCGTCAGCATATCGAGTACGCTCGTGATGTAGCCGAAAAGTTCAATTCAACCTATAAAAAAATATTTCCCATACCTGAAGGAGTGATACTTGAATCGGTCGGCACAGTTCCGGGAACCGACGGGAGAAAGATGAGTAAAAGTTACAACAACACAATCCCTCTTTTCGCGACACATGAGGAAATAAAAAAAGCGGTGATGAAAATACCTACCGACTCCAAAGGAGTCGAAGATTACAAGGACCCAAAGGAATGTTTCGTATTCAAGATACATTCCCTGGTAACTCCCGAAGGGGAACTAAGTATACTGCGAAAGCGCTACCTTGAAGGAGGTATCGGTTACAAGGAAAGTAAAGAATTGTTGGTGGAGTCTCTCGATTCTTACCTTAAACCCTTCAGAGAAAAACGTTCATATTATGAAAAAAACCCTGAGGAAGTAAAAAAAATACTAAAAAAAGGAGCGGACAAAACCCGAAAAAGAACCCAAGAGACAATGGCCGAGGTAAGAAAATCAATGGGAATTTCGTTTTTAAAATAATATTTTTTATGAAGATAAACTGCAACAAAAAAAACTTAACCGATGCGCCAAAAAAAATAACCCGGTTAATCTTCAAGGAAAAATCCAAAACCCGACTAAAAGAGTACGAGTCTGGAAAGATTGAGCTTAATATCGAACTTCCAGCAAAAAAAGACATGACTCTGCAAAGATCGATCTACACTCTTCGGTCCGCATTGCGAACCGCAAAGGAACTCGGGTTCTCTAATCTCGGTATCTCTTTCGGACAGATTAAAGACGCCGCAACCCTATCGAAGATAGACGAGGAAAGAGCGGGTTTTTTGTTTGCTCTAAATACCCTGATGGCGGACTTTTCTTTCGATCAAAGAAAAAGTAACAAGGATTCCAGAGAAATAAAAATCGAGACTATGACCGTCTTCGGTGATGTTACGAACGAGTTTAAAGAGGGACTTAAAAGAGGCATGATTGTCGGAGAAGAAGTAAACAATACGCGCTTTCTATGCAACACCCCCGGGACTGAGCTTCTGCCGAGTGCTCTGGCCAAGGCTGCCGAAGACGCCGTGAAAGGAGTCGACATCAAAGTCACTGTCCTTAACAAAAAAAAGATTGCATCTATGAAAATGGGGGGGATTCTGGGAGTAGGCAGAGGGTCCGATGACGGACCATTCTTGGTACTTATGAAATATGAGGGAGCAGGCAAAGAACAAAAGCCTGTCGCCTTGATAGGCAAGGGAATCACCTTCGACACAGGCGGAATAAACTTAAAACCCAGCAATGCCTCCCTTGGAATGCATATGGATATGTCCGGAGGGGGTGCTGTCATTCACACGATTGTGGCTGCGGCACGCCTCAAGTTAAAGGTCAACATAATTGCGGTTGTCCCGGCGGTAGAGAATGTGGTCGCCGGCGGAAGTTACAAACCCGGTGACTTTTTAACAACAATGTCCGGGAAGACCGTGGAAGTCACACACACCGATGCTGAAGGCCGGCTTGTCCTAGCGGATGCCTTGACTTATGTGAAGCGATTCAAACCGAAGACCGTGATAGATGTCGCTACACTGACAGGGGCCTCCGTTGTCTCCCTGGGAGATAAGTACTCGGCGCTTTTTTGTGAAAACGAAACCCTCAAAGATTCTTTAATCGAAGCCGGAGAAAAATCCGGCGAAAGAGTCTGGCGATTGCCAATGGGCGAAGAGTATGGAAGAGAGATGAAAGGAAACTTCACCGATTTAGTCAATGCGGGGAAAAAGGCCCCCCATGGCGGAGCTTGCACCGCAGCAGCATTTTTGAAGGAGTTCACCGACTATACCGACTCATGGGCACATATTGACATAGCACCCCGAATGGAGGCCGGTGAACATGACTGTTTGGCAAAAGGTTCGGTGGGAGCACCTGTTGCACTTCTTATTGAATATTTAACATCAATTCAAAACAAAAAATGAAAAGGGTTAAAATAGAAGAATTAAAGAAATACATAGACAAGACGGTCAAAGTCTGTGGCCGAGTTGATACCCGTCGAGACCACGGGAAGTTGATTTTTCTGGATGTCCGTGATGAGACGGGCAAGGTGCAAGTGGTCGTCCTCCCCAAACCAGAAGAGATTCACTCTTTAGCGGATGAGCTTCGGTCCGAATGGGTTATTGAAATGGAAGGCTTGGTAAAAGAGAGGCCCGCCAAGATGGTAAACCCCGATGAAGCTATGGGGGGTCTTGAGGTGGAACTTACCTCGCTGACCACTCTCTCCAAGTCCGACACCCCTCCGTTCGATCTCTCAACCGACGGATCCGAGATAAATGAGGAGCTGAGAATGAAATACAGGTATCTCGATCTTCGCAGGAGACGCTTGCAGAAAAATATTCGCCGACGCAGTGCCGTCAACAATTTTTTTAGGAACTTCCTTGTAAAAAATGAATTCGTCGAAATAGAAACCCCCATTCTGACACGCTCAACCCCCGAAGGAGCCCGCGACTACATCGTCCCTTCACGAATATACAAAGGCTCTTTTTATGCCTTGCCACAGTCCCCGCAACAGTATAAGCAACTTTTAATGATGAGCGGGTTTGAGAGGTATTTCCAGATTGCCCGCTGTATGAGAGACGAGGACACGAGAGGCGACAGACAGCCAGAGTTCAGCCAACTTGATATCGAATGCGCTTTCGTGAAAAGAGAAGACCTCATGTCGATTATAGAAGAGATGTTCACCGCAATGATAACCGAGCTTTACCCGGAAAAACATATGACGCAAACTCCTTGGCCGAGGCTAAACCACAAAGAAGTATTGCAAAAATATGGTTCGGACCGCCCCGATATTCGTAAAAAACCTGGAGATTCTTCGGAGCTGGGGTTCGCTTGGGTGGTTGATTTTCCTTTGTTTGAGAAAGAAAGAAGCGACGAAGGCCATTTCTTGCCGGAACACCACATGTTCACCGCCCCCAAAGACAGTGACTTGGAATCTTTGAAATCCTCTCCGGAGAAAACGCTATCCCAACAAATCGACCTTTCACTCAACGGTTTCGAAGTTGCCGGTGGTAGTATTCGTATTCACGATGCAAAAATTCAAGAAGCGGTCTTTGATCTTATAGGTTTTACCGAAGAGCAGAAAAAAGATTTTTCTCATATGTTCACCGCCTTTCGCTACGGAACTCCCCCTCACGGGGGAATAGCCGCCGGTCTGGACAGGCTTTTATCCGTTTTGGAAAATGAAAAAAGCATTCGTGAAGTGATCGCCTTTCCCAAAACCGGAGAGGGCAGGGACCCGATGATGGACGTACCTTCGGAGATAGGAGTAGGGCAATTGAAGAAACTGGGTCTGGAAATAAAAAA
>SKVL01000020.1 GCA_007129455.1 Candidatus Campbelliibacteriota bacterium
ATAACTTGATGCCGGTTTCAAGTTTTTCCAGCACTTCATAGTTCAGTCTTGCTTTTTTGTAATTCAAAAGCTTCATATTGGCAATGATAGCAAATAAGGGGGGGATAAAATAGCCAACGGTGCTTCTTAAGGAATATAGTGATGAATTAAAGATAAAACCCACCTACGTGTCGTATTACACATAGGTGGGTTGATAAATAAATTCCTTTAGGTGGTTTTCTTTTCTAAGCTTGCCATTTTTTTTATGCAGGCATAGGAGTACTCCGAATGACTGTCGCAATAATTCAGAATTTTCCAGAAATCAAGAATGTTGTCGTCTGCCAGGACCATCGCTTTTTTAAACATTCTTTTTTTTGTTGATTTTTTGAAAGCTTGTTTAAAAAGTTCCATGCATTCTTGTACACTATCGGCGTAACTTAATAAAACAAGAATCATTTCTTCATGTCTTTCAATCGCTAAATATTGATATACATGACTGTTTGAATAAACTCCTTCTGCAATTTCTTTGCGTATCTTGGGAAGAGACATAAATGATATCATCCTTTTGAATGCCTCCAGCTTGGTCTCTTCATCGGAGAAAGGGTCATCATGAATACTTCGACATTGGTTTACCGTGGCCGCTTCTTGGCAATTGTAGAAAAGAATTTGTTGAACTCTTGCTGTGGCCAATCGTTCAAGTTTGCTTCCGGGAGAGGCCTCTTTCCGAATTTTGTGACAATCTTCCGTTTTGGTGGCCGACAATAGTTCAATTGTTTTGTTGCCGTGTTTACTGAGCCCCAGAGACGAAGCGACCTCGTCCCCTCTTCCTTTTTTGATGATTTCGAGAAAAATTTCGTATAAAGCGGACATTTTTAAACCTCCTTGTTCGGGTTTTTATTTAAACGTGCTGAAAACTTGAACAACTTTATAATTCATTTGGATATTTGTCAAAATTGGTCGATCTTTGCTGCCGGAGGAATGAATTAATCTTTGAAGAGGCATTAGTGGATTTCGAGTATTTTATGAATAAATTAAAGACAGAGTGTAGAAATGGGTGGGGTTATTCATTAGCTTTATTCTTTATTGTTTTTGGGTTATTATAACTGCTGGCGCTTTTGTTTTTTAATTCATGGAAGAAAAAGAAAAAAGAAAAAAAAGTGAACAAAAAATTCCCCCAAAAGGGGGAGAGAACAGAAGAAATACCCCGAAAGGCAAGGGAGGAAAGAAACCCTTCCCTTATATGGATAAACTCCCTCCGAGTCATTCGTCTTTTTGGAACAATATGGCTACCGCCCTCTTGATTTTTTTGGGGTTGCTTTTGGTATACTCTTTGTTTTTTGAAACTAAAGAAGAGATAGAAGAGATCTCGCTTTCTCGCCTGGCTGTTGATATAAGTGGGGGAGAAGTGGAGAGAGTGATAGTTCGCGGTTACGGAGTGGAGGTCTTTTACAGAGATGAGGAGGAGCTGAAAAA
This sequence comes from Candidatus Campbelliibacteriota bacterium, assembly GCA_007129455.1. GTDB lineage: Bacteria > Patescibacteriota > Minisyncoccia > Phycocordibacterales > CSBR16-193 > SKVL01. The sequence continues at coordinate 1,453 of SKVL01000020.1, forward strand.
AGAAACCCGTATAGAAGACAGGATTGGTCTTACGGAGACATTGGTCAACTTCGGCGTAACTCCCGAGGAGCTGAGGGCGGTTGAGATTGAGTCCAAACGTCAGGAGGGCTTCTCTTACTGGATGATGACATTTGGTCCCTTTATTTTGCCTCTTTTCTTGATATTCATAATTCTCTGGTTCCTTCTCCGTCAAGCCAAGGGCGCAGGAATGCAGGCCTTCACTTTCGGTCAGTCCAAAGCGCGAATGATATCTCCACATGACAAGAGCCAGAGGGTGACCTTTGATGATGTTGCCGGCGCCAAGGAAGCCAAAGAGGAGCTGATGGAGATTGTCGACTTTCTAAAGAATCCCAAGAAGTTCATAAACATCGGCGCGCAGATCCCCAAAGGTATCCTTCTTATGGGGGCCCCCGGAACCGGTAAGTGTGTGGTGGGAGATACGTTGGTACTTACCAACAAAGGTGTAATGGAAATAAAGGATGTTCCCACCTACTATGCCGTTGATAACAAAGACCGGGTCCACGGAGCGGTTCTGCCGGCGGTTGATGTTGAAAAAACCGTCAACGTTAAAGCAAAGGCCTCTCATTGGTATGATCTGGGCATTCAAGACACTTTCCGTATACGCCTGCAGAGCGGTTTGGAGCTGGAGGGCACTCCCGAACATCCCGTCTTGGTAATGAACAAAAAAGGTCATCTTGTTTTCAAAGAGATCTCCAAACTGAAGGAGGGTGAGTGTGTTGCCGTTTCTTTCAAAAACGAAGCCTTCGGGAACAGCGCCAAGATTGATGAAAAAACCTCATACATGATGGGTCTTTTAACCGGTGACGGCAATATGAGTCACTCAAGTCGAGTGGGATTTACCACCACGGACCGAGAGCTGGAGAAGGTGTTCACTTCATTCGTTGAAACTTATGACGAGACTCTCGAGGTCAAAAGAGGAACCGACGGAATCACTCACATTGTCAACTCTTGGAAGCTCAAAAAACATCTCTATGACATGGGGATGTCATACCTTCTTTCGTATGACAAAGTTATTCCGCCGTCCGTTTTGCAGGCTCCTAAAAAAGTGGTAGCCAAATTCCTACAAGGTCTTTTTGACAGCGACGGTTCATTTGAACGTTA
>SKVL01000044.1 GCA_007129455.1 Candidatus Campbelliibacteriota bacterium
AAGCGGGGAAGGAGACTATAACCAACGCTCTCCTGGGCCTTCTCTTGGCTTTGATAGCTTGGTTGATACTTAACACCATCAATCCCGCTTTGGTGGGTACTATGGGTCTGTTTGGGTGATGTGTATAAAGTTCTTTACGTTTTTATAAAAATGTAACCTGTGATATTATTTAATTGTGGGTTATTTGAAATATTCCTTAGATACCTATCGCGAGGGATCTTAATATCACCTCACCGTGATGAGCCCTTCCTCAGTTTTTGATTATCGATTAGAAACTGAGGAGGGGCACTGATAGGTGCGTGTTGCAAGAACCCACTTGGCTTTAATGGTCGAGGCGATATTTCAAATAACCCCTTATTGGTTTTGCTTATTGTTTCGAAAAACCTCCCTTAATGACAATGGTATTGTTTCGAACCGGATAGTTGATCAAGCAAACTCAATAAGGGGTTGTTTACTGAAGTAAATTTTTTACACCTGTCGGCTTAAGATGGGGCGAGACCCCTCTTAAGAAATGATTAAATTTTTGTAAATTCAATACCGTGTTGTTTTTTAAGCAGGGTTTTAATAGATGGAAATTTCCGCCGACTGAGGTTGTCTTTGCGGGGATGGTTTTTTTGGTTGCCCTTCATGTTATTGCCACAGCTTTCTATCTTTACTGGTTCTATTGGTGGCTGGATACCGTTATGCATCTTTTGGGTGGTCTCTGGACCGCTTTGTTTGTCATTTGGCTTTTTGGAAGATGTGATTTTTTTACCAAACTTTCATTTGAAAAAAGATTTTTCTTCATATTGATTTGTGTCTTTTTTGTTGCCGTTTCTTGGGAGGTGTTTGAGCTTATTTTGGAGAACGTTGATCCGTCGATGGGTTTGATCTATTGGCTGGACACCTTTGGTGATGTGACCGCCGGGCTTTTGGGGGGATCGCTTGCAGCAGTTTTAAATTTTGATATTAAAAAACCCTCTTTTTAAAGAGGGTTTTTGTTTTTCAGTTTAAGAGGAAACGGTTTTTATCAGACGCTCAAATGATTCAGGGTTTTCTTTTGCTATCATTGAGAGCATCTTTCTGTTGATTTGGATATTTTTTTCGGCAAGAGTGTGAATGAACTTGCTGTATGAAAAGTCGTATTTTCTGACTGCGGCATTAATCCTGATGTTCCAAAGCCTTCGGAAGTCTCCCTTCTTGTCTCTTCTGTGATTAAAAGATTGCACGGCGCTGTGAAAAACAGCTTCTCTGGCCGCTCTTTTTTTGCGAGATCTGTCAAACCGATAGCCCTTTGTTTTTTCAAGGATCGAACGACGTGATTTTATTGCATTTTTACCCTTTTTTACTCTTGTCATAAGCGAACTCTATTTTTACTTCGAATTTCCGGGAAGAAACCTTCTTTTGATCCCGGATTTGAAAAATATGGCTTTAACACCCCTTTTACTCATCCTTTTCTCCGAGGAGTCCTTAGAATTAAAGTGGTTTTGCCCCGTGGGTCTTCGTAGCATTTTGCCCGTTTTTGTGACCTTAATCCTTTGTGAAAATGATTTATTGGTTTTCATACTGATTGGCAAGTATTACACAGATTGATTTTTTTTTCAACCTTTTTGAGCTTGGTTGGGGCACCCTTTCGGTTTTGAAGGGAGGATGACCTAAGAGGTTCTCTCGACTATGACAGCAAGACCTTTCGGGCTTTTTTTGGGGCCATCCGCCACTTTATATGGCTCGGCAATCAGATCCAAGACTCTTTGCAGACGTTTTTCCAAAAAACTTTTTTCCATGTACTTGGAGCGCCCTCTCAAGAACAGCTCCACCCTTACTCTGTTGCCTTTTTTCAACCAAGCGGATATTTTTTTTGCTTTGAGATTGAGGTCATGCTCTCCGGTTCCCGGCTTTATCTGTATGGCTTTGGTTTCAACTGAATGAGCTTTCGCTTTCGCTTTCTGAGCTTTTTTCTTTTGATCGTATTGGTATTTGCCGTAACTCATTATTTTGGCAACCGGAGGATCGGTGTCGGAGGCTATTTCCACAAGGTCCAACTCCATCTCCTCGGCTTTTTCCATGGCTTCCTTTAAAGATAAGACACCCAAACGTTCTCCACTCTCGTTTATAACAAGTAGTTTTGGGGAAGTTATTCGATTGTTTATCCTAACGATTGAGTTCTTTGCCACGGCCTTAATATTTGTTTTTAAGATATTTTTTATCAGTGAAAGAAACTGTATCAGTTTTTAGCCTTTTTTTCAAATCTTATTATTTTTTTGTTGGATTTGCGACCTTTTACCGATTGAGCTTTTTTCTATGTTTTGACATGAACAAGCGGAGACTTCCATTATTTCTTTTATCATTTTAATACTTTCCGAACTGTCATTTCCGAAAATATGGATGATTACGTCCCCGCTTTCGGCTAACACTCGAGCCTTTTTAAGGGCCGTCTTTTCTTTCAGTGTTTTGTGGATGTTATCTTTTTTCTTTGAAAACCTTCTCATTTCATCAAAGGCCATTTTTGATACCTCACCCACGGCTCTGTAAGAGATCTCTCTTTTGTCTTTCGGCATTTTTTTACCCGAGCCGTCAACTTTGTCGTATATTATGGTTACATCGAAGACATTCGCTACCGCACGAGCGTAGTCTTTTATCTGGTTATCCACTCTGTTTGGAGCAAAACGTATGATTCCAATCGTTTTTCTTTTTGTGATAAGCGAGGCCAAGTGACCGATGGCTCTCAAAGATTTCTTCTCATGAGCGTAGTCAATTATTACTGAAATATTTTTGTTTTTATAACAAAGCAACCGGGCGTTGTTTTCTTCATCAGGTGAATAGGACTGTAAAGCTTCTCTGGCCTCTTCGGGGAGCTTGTTTCCTTGTTCTTTGTATACACAGGCGACCGCGAGCATTATGTTGTAAACGGAGGGTTGGTATTTGCCTGCAAATGTCCAGCCCGATTTGGTCAAATTTATTAAAGGGATTTCTTTTTTGGCACAGACAGCTATGACCAAGTCTCCCTTTCTTGTTATCGCCATTCCTCCATTTTTAATATGTTTTTTAATATTAAAAGCCGAAAAATCAATTCCGACGGGGAGAATATCAATGTTCTTTTTCTTTAAAAATTTTTTGGTACGAGTGACTCTTTCGGTTGAACTTTTTTCATCCGCATTGAATATTAAAAGTCCGTCGTTTTTTACCCTTCTAAAGATTCTCCCTTTTTCCACCGCGAGATCCTCTTTTGTTTTTATGCGTCGACCGATATGGTCTTCGAATACGTTTGTAAGAATCCCGATGTCGTGTTTCATATATCCGAGGCCCGGCATGGCCGACGAACCGACGGATGTTTCCAGTATGGCCAGAGCATTTTTTTTGCCCTTGAGGCAGTAAAGGAATTTTCCTGGGCAAACGGTAGGACCAAGACCGTGTAGATCGAGGCTTTCTTCAAATGTTCCCAACTTTTTTCCGTTCAAATAATGGCCGTGCGTATCGACCAGCAGCGTTTCTTTGTTGATTTTTAAATAAGCCGCTTCAAGAAGGCGTGCGACCGTTGTTTTTCCCTTCGTTCCGGTTATCGAGATTATTACCGGAGAACAAAGACTTTTTTTGTTCATGAATTTATAGATGTAATAAAAAACGTTTTTAATTTTTAGCGGTCTTTATCATTATCATCTGTTCGCATCTTCTTATATCAGCCAAAAGCTTTGACCTTTCCTTGTTGAAGAGAATCACTCGAAATATTTCTTTTCCGCCATGTTTTGCGAAGACGGCCCTGTCCCCAACCTTTTTGTTGCTCTTGAGGGAGTGAAAGGATTTAAGTTCACAAACTTTTTTTATACCGGTGACATTTTTTATGACCCCTTCTTTTTTGGCATAGTATTTCAATACCGCCGTGTGTCCTTTCTCTCTTTTTGGGATGGAAATCTTCCTCGGTATCCTTGTCGCTACATCATTCGTCGTGGTATCAATACCGTAAGAGAGTTTATACATCAGGTGTCGAAATCCTCCCATTCTGGGTCCGACCTCTATTACTTTCCAACCGCCCTCGGTTTGTAGAAGTTCAATATGAGCGGTTACACTTCTAAGTTTAAGGGCTCTTATGGCTTTCATACTTACTTCCTGGGCCTCTTTTATGCTGTTTTTATTAAGTTTTGCCGGAGTTATTGTTTGGTAAGCGAAAAAATCATCAAAACCGACCGAATGCCCCGTCTTTACATGGACGAAGGGATTGAATTGGGCAGACCCTCTGGAGCCGATATGAGCGTCGACGGAATACATCTCTCCGTCGATGAATTGCTCAACTAAAATTTCAGGTGTACCTCGACCACTTAGGTCTTTGTGTAATTTATTTATTTTGCGTAAGGTTTTTTTGAGTGAGGACTCCATTTCCTCGTGATAAAAAGCAACACTTACAAGCAAGCTCGTAGCCAGACCTACGGGTTTTATTATCAGGGGGAAACCAATTTTTTCTCCTATTTTTTTCAATGTGTTTTTCTGAGCATCTTTCACCACCATGAACTTTGGAGTTATGGATCTGTCGTAAGCTGCAAAACATCTTCGCATTTTTAGTTTATTCGTTGACCAGTCAAGAGATTCGGTTGTGGGTGTTCTCAGATAAGGTACATGAGGAATGACCTTTTGAAGAGCGGGGATATTGACTTCTCCACGGCAGGTGACTGCCAAGAGTTCTTTTTCAAAAGGCTTGATGGCCTTGGTGAGTGCTTTGTGGGAGTCAAGATTACACCTGATTACTATGTCGAACTCTTCCAAGAGTTCTTTTTGCTTATCCGTGGAGGCCTTCTTTTGATGCAGTAGTGCGAAGCGACAGCCCTTGAGCTCTCGACCTTCTTTCAGTTCTTTTATTCCGGGGGATATACCGAAGGCTACGAGAAGAACTATGTTTTTATCTTTAGGTATTTTTTTTGACATATTTTTTTATTTGGAACCGTACTTTTATTTTTTAAATGATTTTGTCGAAATCGAATATTCATAATATTTTGTAATAATGACAAAAAAGACCCTATTGTCAACTTGCCAAACCTCCCCCGTGGTGTTGTAGCCGAAATAATCTTTTATATTTGAATTACGATTTGGATAACCCCCATTTGTTGGGGTATACTGCTTAGTGTAAGGAAACGAAAAAAGAGGAAAATATAGATATGAATAACATTTTTACCACCGTTGCTTTTCTTGTTGCCGGCGGAATGATTGCCGGTGTATTTTTAATAACGGATTCCGATGATTCGGAGAGAGACCATCTTGGTGAGGCAGACACCGAAGAAGAATTCGGAATTTTTGAAGAAGTTCTGTCGGCCGAAGATCTTTTGGAGACTTTTGATATAAGGGGTTGGAATCGTGTCGAGCACAATACTGCCGGTAGTCCCGAGGCACCGGTGGTTTTGGTTCAGTATTCGGATTACGCGTGCCATCTTTGTTTTAAGTTCTGGGAAGAAGTTTTGCCGAAGATAAAAAGCTCTTTCATCGATAAAGGATTGGTCATGTATGTATACAACGACTTTGCTGTACATGGCGGGGAGAGAGCCATGGAGGCGGTCTGGTGTGCTTCCGAACAGGGGGCTTTTTGGCCATATCATGATGTCATCTATTCCAGATATGAAAAAGACAGACAGAGGTGGAGTCTGACGGAGTTGCACAAAGGTTACTCGGAGGCGCTGGGATTGAATGTTAATAGTTTTTTAAGATGTTTTGAGGATAGAAAATACAAGAGGCACGTTGAAGAAATAAAAAGAGAGGCTTTGATTTTTGGGGTTCCCGTAGCACCTTTTTTTATTATAAACGATAAAATCATTCCCGGGTTTCAAGACTTTGAATTTTTTGAAGAGATCATTTTGGAAGAGATTAAAAACAGCTTAGCTGAAGAAGAAAATATAACCTCGGCAGATTAAGTGGAGTCACCTTCTTTTTAATTTAAAAAATAGCATGCCCTATACCTTCCGTCGTGTCTATTGGTCTTCCGAGAGTGCTTTCGTTTTTGCCACCGCGGCTGCGGCTGTCGGCTTGGGTAATATCTGGAGATTTCCATATCTTGCCGGGGAGAACGGAGGTGGAGCTTTCATAATTGCCTACATTATTGCCGTCATAACAATGGGGATTCCTTTGATGGTTCTCGAGATAAGTGCCGGGCGAGCGGAGAGGGGAAGCCCCGTTCGTACTTTTAGAAAGATAATGAAAAAAGCGGCACCGGTTGGATGGCTCGTTGTTCTTTTGACGCTCATAATAATGAGCTATTACTTGGTGATTACCGGTTGGACGTTGGGTTTTGCCGTTGAAAGCGTAAGGGGTGAGTTGCCCTCTTTTTCGGATTTTACTTCCGGTTATGCCTCTTTGTGGTATTTTTTCATTGTTGTTGCAATAACTTCTTTCGTTGTGGCTCGGGGAGTAAAGATGATCGAGTGGTTATCAAAGATGATGATGCCCGCCCTTATTGTCGTGATTCTGTTTCTCACGGCGTACAGTTTGACTTTGGAAGGAAGGGGGGAAGCATTGAGATTTCTCTTTAACCCGAACTTTGCCGATTTTTTAAATCCCACTTTATGGCTTTTGGCTTTCGGTCAGGCATTTTACTCTTTGGCGGTTGGGCAGGGTTATCTGATAACGTACGGAAGCTTTATGAAAAAGGGGACCAACCTGCCTCGTTCGGCCGGTTGGGTTGCTGGGATAGAAACATCAGTTGCTCTGATTGCCGGCCTTATGTTATTTCCGATAGTTTTTACCTTTGGCTTAAATCCCGCCGAAGGGACCGAGCTTGCTTTTACTACTTTGCCTTACGCTTTTACCATTATTCCTTTGGGGTCTTTGCTTGCCATACTCTTTTTCTGTCTTTTCTTTTTGGCCGCGATAAGCTCTTCCATTGCCGGCATGCAGGTTGTTAAAACGGCCGTGCGCGAGGAGTTCGGCTTTTCTCAGATTAAGGCTACTGTCGCATCTTTTGTTCCTCTTATTCCGCTTGGAACTTTGGCGGCCTTAAGTTTTACACCCATGGAGTTATCTTTTCTGGGCCGTCCTTTTTTGGAAATACTTGATATGTTCGCCGCTAATCAAATAGTGGTAACCTCGGGAATAGTAGGGGGAGCGATTATAAGCTGGAGTATTTCCAGAGAGAATCTTGTAGATGGCTTCGGTACTCGTTGGAAGAGACTTGCAAACGCGACGGTGACTGTCGTCAGGTTTTTGCCGATTCCGGTAACGGTGCTTTTGATACTGGCTTGGTTGCTTTAAGGGGAATTGGTTTTTGTGGTTTTGCGCCATTTTTCTCAGGCTTCTCAGTGTCGGCACAGCGGAGTAAAAAAGACCGCTTAGAGGAATCTTTTTTGCGAAGTGTTCACTCGAGGGGAATCGGCTCCAATTTGCTAAACTCATTTTAGTACGATTCAAATTTCACCGGGTGCTTCTTTTCCGGCCCCCAATCTTTTTCTTTTAAAAGAGCGGGGTCCGTCTTTCAATTTCCAAACCGAAAAACGATTCTTTTTCTTTTCATTACCCCGTGTTTAAATATTGACACAATGAATGAAAGCTTGTACTATAAAAACATGTAAAAACTGTTGATTACCCGGTTGTCTATTGATTGTATAGTCATATATAATTAAAAACAGTTTTCAGTTCTTTGATTTTTATAAAGAAGAGGAGGTGTAGGATGAAGAAAAGTAAGATAAGAAATTTTTTAATGCACTACATGAACCCTCAACATGTGATGTGTCGATTAAGGGAATGTGGAATCCCCTGTGGATACGCAAAAGGAATCTGTTTTCTATACGAGAAAAAATTTTACAACGTCCTGTTCTACAAGATCTTCTATTAAAAGGGGCGTTCCGCCCCTTTTTTCTGGGTAGGGTCGACTACTGTATTTTAGTGTTTTGATAAATCTTAGGTGGGGATATAAAAAACATCCGACAAAAGAAGCTTATTTTTTGAACAAGTAATTATTGTAGTTCAAATATACACCCTTCATTACCTTCCAGTACAATTTTTTTAAGATTTGATTCTGCGTTGGAATTTCGATTTGAATTGGTGCTCAGGATTATCCCAGCGCAGGTAAATTCAAAAGAAACTTCCGCCTCGTCGTCTGAAAAGTTAATCATAATCAATTTTTTTTCAGTCTCACTTTCTCGAATGTAGGCTAAAACGTTTTCATTTCCCGACTCTAAGGGTAGGTAGTCTCCTTCAGTTAAGGCTGACGATTGGTGGCGCAAGGCGATTAAAGAGCGATATAGATTTAAAATTGAATTCGGATCCTCCAATTCCTTTTTTACATTTATCTCCGGGTAATTATCGCATACAGGTAACCAAGGGTCCGCGTTTGAGAAACCGGCATATTTGTCGTCGTTCCATTGCATTGGAGTCCTTGCCACGTCTCTGTCAATTCCCAATCCCGGAACTTGTTTTTCCCATGGGTCTTGGATTGATTCTGGTGGAATTCGTACTCCTCCCATACCCAGCTCTGCACCGTAGTAAATAAAAGGAGTGCCCCTTAAGGTTAGTTGCAACATCGCTGCACTTTTGGCTTTTGATTCACCTATTCTGTCCACTATTCGGCTAACGTCATGGTTGCTGAAAATATAGTTTGGCCAGTGATCTTTATTCAAAAGAGAGTCGTATTTGTCTATAAAATCTTTAAATTTATCAACCCGCCAAGGTAAACCTAAGGTGTTTAGATTCATGGGCATGCAAACTTTTTTCTCTGAAGCTTGGTGATATTCCAACAGATCTTCAGCACATAGCCATGTTTCGCTAACCATGAAATTTAATTTTTCATTTCCCAAAACTTCATCAATCTCTTTTATTATCTCTAGTATCTCGATTCTTTGGTTTCTGCTATATATGTGAATCAAGGCATCGTAAGGGTTATCGGTTTCCGGATTATAATTTGGATTCAGGGGTTCGTCTCGAAAGTCTCTATCTTTAAAAAGATGTTCTATCGCATCTGCTCGAAAACCGCCGACCCCTCGGTTTAACCAAAACCGGAGTACGTTTTTCATTTCATCCAAAACTTCGGGATTTCTCCAATCTAAGTCGGGTTGATCGGATAGAAAACTGTGCATATAATATTGACCGCGGTTTTCATCAAAGGTCCAAGCCGGACCACCGAAAACGGAAAGCCAATTGTTGGGAGCCGAGCCGTCCGGTTTGGGGTCGCGCCAAAGGTACCAATTCGCTTTGGGGTTATCTCTTGAGGAGCGGGACTCTAGAAACCATGGATTTTGTGACGATGTGTGATTTAAAACATAGTCCATTATAATCTTTATCCCGCGTTTGTCGGCTTCACTAACTAAAAGATCAAATGTTTCAAGGTCTCCTAGTTCCAGGTCAATATCATAGTAATCAATAACGTCGTAGCCGTGGTCTTTTTTAGGTGAAGGATGAATCGGATTTATCCAAATAGCATCAACGCCGAGCGATTGCTCGGTTCCGTTAAGGTAGTCCAGTTTGTCAATAATACCTTTCAAATCCCCTTGGCCGTTTCCAGTGGTGTCTTTAAAGCTCAATGGGTATATTTGGTAAATAACAGCTGAGCGCCACCATTCGGGGGATAAGGGTTTATGTTCTTTTTCCGACATATCAAAGAGTATTGTAACACGACAAAAAGAGAATGACTTCTTTAAAATTTAAAAACAAAAACCGCTTTCGTTGAGAGTCCTTCTTTGTGGAGATGG
>SKVL01000018.1 GCA_007129455.1 Candidatus Campbelliibacteriota bacterium
CGGGGTCTAACTTGGTACTTGTCGCCACAACGAAACCACGGCGCAAGATGTCGGCTCCGCCGTCTGATGTGATCTCGCCTTGTCCGTCTGCTGAGTTGACAGTTATGTTGGTTGGGGAGTAAGTAAAGATAGTGGGAAGGTTTATCACAAGAGCCTCGTAAGTAACAACAATAAGTCCTTGATTACCGGACCCGCCCGTGCCGGCAACTTGGTTACTCTTTCCTCCTCCTCCTCCTCCGGCGCCGTAAGCACCTCCGGCACCTCCCGTGTTGGCTCCGGCCGTCGCTCCTCCTCCGCCCCCTCCGGAACCGTGAGTTGTGTACTCGGCTCCGGCTTCTCCGGGTTGACCCACCGTCCCACCGGATCCTCCCAAACCTCCTCCTCCGTCGCCTCCGGTTGTTCCAATGGCATTTCCTCCGATCCCATTCGGACCGGCGGAACCACCGGCACCTCCTCCGGACTGGTTTCCTCCTCCTGTCGCTCCGTCGGCTCCGTCACCTCCGGAGAAGGTTGAAGAGGCTGATCCGATCGCATAAGAAGAAGCGGCGGTACCTCCGGTGGAACCGGCTTGAGTGGCGGCCGGAGCAGAGCTTCCCCCCACCGCGCCGCAAGCGTATCCGCTTGAAGGGAAAGCGGTATTGTTGAACCAGGTGTCACCTCCGGTGGTGTTGGCTTCTCCTCCTGTTCCCAGTCGGTATGTCACCGTTCCTCCGGGGGTGATGCCCGTCAGGTTGGTACTTTTAGCGTAGGCTCCGCCTCCGCCTCCACCACCGCTGTTTCCTCCTCCACCCGATAGTCCGGTTGATCCCCCTCCGCCTCCACCGATACACTCAATGGTATTGTTGTCGGTCCAGTCATTCGGTACATTCCATGTTTGGTTAGAGCCTGCCGTTCCGTCAAGGAATCCCTGGCACCATCCTCCACCAATATCCACACCGAAGCCACATTCGGTCGTTTGAGCTTTTACAGCTTGAATTTCAGGTGGAAAGTTGCCTATTTGGGGGTAGCCGGAGAATATCCAAGCAAAGATGAGAAGGATCACCAGTATCTTTTTTGCCGGTTTTGTGAGGTTGTTTGAAAAAATTTTTTTTTTAACCATAAAGATCTCTTGTTTTTTGTCTCAAATTCGCCAAAAAAATCTTAACTCTCCGTTTCTTCCGTACCGTCACCTTCCTCATCGCTACCCTCATCACCCTCGTCGTTATCAAATCGACCGGTTGGAGTTTGAACGGCCTCGGTCTGCCCCGACTCAAAAGGGTTTGGAACAGAAGACGGTTTGGGTTCCTCTCTTTCTTTTTCGACAAGGGGGGCAATTTGATTGGTCGAAAGATCCAAGTGCATCAAAGACTCTTTACCGTCATCGCTCAAGCCTTCCCATATCAGAGCAAAACGAGGTTCAATGTTTTTCTTGCCTGTTCCAAGTGTTTGCTTTTTACCGGTTTTTAAGGAATAAGAGATGATATGCCACTCTCCCGACCGGTATGAACTCCAAACAACATTTTCTCCAAAAACTCTTGGGTTCACATTCTGAAAACCGTCTTCGGTGAGTTGTCTCACTCTCCACTCTCCTTCATTTTTATCAGCATAAAAGATCTCCCAACCGTTATTTACCCACCCTTGCCAAACAACGGCTGATGAGGATAAATCCGGCGAAGTATTGTTAAAAGGACTGTCGGTGATAAATACCTCTTCGTCTTTATCCAGATCGTATATGACTATCTGCCAACGGTCATCAAGATCCCGTTGCCAGGCGGCCAAAGCGCCCTCTTTGTTGTGAACGGGAGCGATATCATCAGCATCGTTTTCAGTCAATATCCTTAATCTGCCGATGTCTTCTTGCAATACAATCTGATATATGCCATTTTCGTCGGCATAAGAAGCGATATCGGTGTGGTTTTCGGAGAACTGTCGATACTTATTGTTATCCGAAAGACAGTACAGCTCTTCATTACTCAAAAGAGTGCAATCGTTCAAAGAAAAATCTTCGGGTAGATCGATGACCTCTTTTTGTTCCGCCAAAATATTCTCAAGAGTCCTTTCAAATTCAGCTCGAAGTTCAGACTCTATTTCAACTCTTAATTTTTGATATTCCTCATCTGAAATTTGCTCTTGGTTTTCTTTTTCTTCATGACCGAACTCCCCTTCTTTCTCGTCCACCTTTTCTTCTTCTACTTCTTCACCTTCAGTTTGCTCGGTCTCTTCATCCGTATCATCTTCTTCCACTTTTTCATCTTCAACACCCTCTTCATTGTTTTCTTCTGTCTCCTCCTTGTCTTCCTCCGTGCTTGTCTCTTCCATATTTTCCCGTTCATCATCAAATGCTTCTTCATCAATTAATTCCTCATCTTCCAAACCCTCTTTCTCTTTATCTTTTTCTTCCGCTTCGTTTCCTTCTTCCTCTTCGATAATTTCAATATCTTCGCCTTCTTCTCTATCGATAGAGTCGGACTTTTCTTCAATCGCATCAGTAACAACTTCTTTCTCCGACTTTTCATTGTCAAAGACATTTTCGTCTTCAGATCCGTCTTCGTCTTCAGCTTTGTTTTCACCCTCACTCTCCAAAGTACTTGTATTATTTTCATCCTTTTCTTCTTCAACCTTATCAGACTCTTCTTTTATTTCTTCTTCAAAGTCCTCCGCCTCCTTCGATGTTTTTTCTCTATCCGTCCTATCCGCCTCCATATCACCTTCATCGGCATGAACACTTTCGATAAAGGGAGAAAGAGGAGAAAGAAACATCAGAACCGCGACCGATGTGGCCAGGGCGCGAAAAAGCAAAGAGCTCTGATTTTTGAGGCTTTTGCCGGATACACAAGGATTTGACCTTTTTTCAAGAGAATTTACAACAGAAAGAGTATAGACCGAACCAAGGTCGATAGATCTACCGGGTGCCACAAACTTGGGAACTTCAATGATGAACTTATTTCCTTTTCCTTTTTTCATATATTAAAAAGTAGTGACAGTTTCGTTCACAACGGGAGTCTCGATTGCGGTCGCAGTCATATCTTGGGTCGAGCGCCGGCTGAGCCAGTCATCAAAATTAACTGAAAAAACATAAAAAACAAAAAGAGAGAAAAGCATGGAAACACCGATCGTTAAGTACAAAATTCCTTTATATAGTTTCACCAGCTCAAGCTCTGAACGCACTTTTGTCTTCCAAGATCTTAAGACATTTAAGAGTTTATTTCCGTTCTTTTCTCTCTCACCGCCGTCCGAACGGTTTACCTCCAGATATTCCAGAAGGTCTTTTTCGGTCGTCATCCAAACAGGGTTTGCGTAGACTCTTTTACCGTTTATTTTTCCACTTCTTATAAGCTGACCGACATAGTCGGAAGAGTAACCCGAAAGAGCCGCCGCTTCTTTAAGGGTTATGTACCTTTTCTCTCTTTTTTGGCTAGAAAAAAGACTCATTTCTACAACCTCGTTAAATCTCGACCCTCCAGATTTATTTTTTCTCGACTGTCGAGAAACCTCTCTTGGACTAATTTTAGCAGGAAAAAGCAAAAATGTTATCCACACATCAGCCGAAAAAGTCTATAAAATGGAAGTAAAATCCATGTTTGGATTTTCCGCACAGAGTCGGAGTCTTAAATTTGGATAAAAAAATTGCTCCAATTAAAATAAAGTTTTTATCTAAAAACAACACAGCGAAACATTGTTCTTTCTGGGTCAGAACCAAATTAAAAAATCCTCCTTTACAAAAGGGTCTTGATATTAATTAAAAGAGTTTTTATTACTCTATTCTCAAAAGCTCAACCTCAATGAAAAGTGTGGAGTTCGGAGGTATGGGGCCCTGCGACCTCTCTCCGTAGGCCGACTCCGCCGGGATCGTAATGGTACGGGAAGAACCCTCCCTCATTCCAAGGATACCCTGCTGCCAGAAAGAAAGGTGACTCTTTGCCGACCCTACCACAAAACTTTTGGGTTGGTTTCTACTCTTTGAACTATCAAAAACGATTCTATTCTCATCCTTACCGACGTAATATCCGACATAATGAACACTAACTGAATCCCCCGGTTTAACACGAATCTCTCCTTCGCCTTCTTTAACATCCACCACTTGGAGATCTCCGAAGTCGTACTGTTCCATATCATCAGGCGTCGGTCCACCGATACCCGACAGACCGTTTCCTCCCCGGGACACAACAAGTATCAAAAGAAACAAAGCAACCACCGCTATTAACACAAAAAAAATTTTTGAAAATCTCATAATATTTACTTAAATAATATAAACAACCAATGGATACCGCACCAAAATTATACTACAAAAAAAGCTATCGACAAAACATAAAAACCACGTGGTCATCAGAACTATTTCCCCTTGTTCATTAACAGATGCTTTACTGTCTTAAGAGCGACTTGCAGATCAAGGAACAGTGAACGGTTTTTTATGTAATAAAGATCGTAGGACAGCTTGTGTGCCGTCCTCTCGGCGGACATTGTGAATTTGGGAGGATTATCGGCATAAAGCTGAGCCCAACCGGAAAGTCCGGGTTTAATCAAATGTCTGATGTTATAGTAAGGAACACCCTTTTCATACCCTTTGACCATCTCGACCATCTCCGGTCTCGGACCTATGAGAGACAGATCCCCCCTGACAACGGACCACAGCTGAGGTATCTCATCGAGATGCAATGATCGTAAAAATCCTCCCACCTTGGTTGTTCTCTCCCCCTCCAAATCCATTGTCCTGAATTTGTGCAAAACAAAAGGAACATTTTTCTTCCCCACTCTCTCTTGTGAGAAAAATATCGGACCCTTGTCTTCCATCCATATGAAAAATGCCAAAAATGGATAAAAAAGAAGAGATACCGTTCCGAGAATGAAACCGACCACCATGTCGATAACTCGCTTGACTATCTCATATGAGTTTTTTGGCGCGGAAGAAATATTCTCCAAAAACCAGTTATATTGCAAGGCCGACAGGGGCACCCTTCGGAAGAACTCTTCATACAAACGTTGCATATCAACAAAGCGGACATTTGAAAAGATCAAATTATAAAGATGAGGTAGAAGATCTTTAATGTTCTTGTGATGAAGATCAACGACAACAACCTTCACCTCTTCCGAGTAAACCGTCCCGACTATATCATTTTGCAGATCCACTCCTCCGATCTTCTCAAGATCAACGGACGAAACGAAACGAATCCTGCGCCGAGCATCTTTGTTAACCTCATCCCTCAGCTCCCTCATTTCATCCCCGCTGGCTATCAAAAAAGCCGGTGCGGGCTCTCTTGATCTGAGCAACCAATAACTTGCGGCACGCCAACCAAGGAGCGCGATCAATGAAATGAACAGAAAAATAACCAGATTGGTTTTGGGAGAGATGGAAAAAAGCGGGATAAAGTAAAAAAAAGCCAACGACAAAGCGCTGTTCACTATATGAGTTTCAAATATAAGAGCCGAGACATTTACTCTCAGGGCTAAAATGGGTCTTTCATAAAGCCCGGCAATATAGAAAACAATTATCCAAATAACAAAAAGGGTCGAAAAAGGTATAAGGTGCGCATCCAAAATCTTTTCATCGGGAAGCCCGCCATAACGAACAAAGAGCGTCATCCATAAAGCTCCATAGAGAAAGATAAGATCCCCTAAAGCAAGGATGAAAGCGTCTCTCACACCTTTGAAGGTCATATACATACAATATTAGCAAAAAGTAAGGAAAATAAAAGAAAATCTTTGTTTCGTATTTTTGAGAACATTAAACGATCGTCACTTCCTTGGCCATACCTTCCCTTGAGACTACTCTTCTGTTGCGACGCATACTCATGAATATACCCAATGCCAAAAAAGAAACAAAAACGTGACTGCCTCCAAAACTCATAAAAGGTAGGGTCGTTCCCGTTACGGGCAGTATGGCAACATTAGCCCCGACATGAATTATTATATGACTGATGAAAAGAATAACGACACCCATACCGAAAAGAGCCTCGAAGTTCGTCTCCCCCCTTCTGGCGTTCGTAAGCAATCTCCAAACGATCAGTCCGTAAAGAGTAAATAGAATAACCACACCGACAAAACCCCACTCCTCGGCAAACGCGGCAAAAATAAAATCGGTTTGATACTCAGGCAAAAAACGCAACTGTGACTGGGTTCCGTAACCGATTCCCTTGCCGAATATTTGACCGGACCCTATGGCAATGGTTGACTGACGAGCATGATACCCGCTCCCCTCAATATCGGCATAGGGTTGAATGAAAGAAACAACTCTTTCCTTCTGGTAATCTTGAAAAGCGAAAAGCCACATGCCCGAAAACATAACAACACCGGTTAGAAAAACCAGCCCCAAATGCCTAAAAGATATGCCGGACACCATCACCATCCCGAGCCAGATCAAGGCTATAATAACGGCAGAACCGAAATCCGGCTGGAGAAAAACGAGTAAGAAAAAAACACCCACATAAGCACCCGAGATAAAAATGTGGCGAAACTGGTATATGTCAATATGCCTTTTTGTAAAATATTTGGCCAGAAGAATTATAAGAACCAGTTTGGCAAACTCGGACACTTGTAATGAAAAGAAGCCGAAATCAAGCCAGCGCTGAACACCGTGAGCTGTGGTCCCCAGTACCAAAAGAAACAAGAGAGAAGCGCACATAATTAGAAAAAGAGTCACCACGACTCCGGTTCTTCGAAGAAATCTGAAGTCTATAAAGCTTATTAAAAAGAACACAACAAAGGAAACAAAGATCAACACGAGTTGACGAGAGAAAAAGGGATCCTCGGCGGAAAAGGAGTGCATTGTAATCAGTCCCAAAGACAAAACCGAGGCCACCGCCAATAAAAGCACCCAGTCCATGTCCTTCAGGTGTTTAAGAACTTTTTTCATATCAGAGTCATTATATTATACAGTCGAAAAACTAACTATCAAAAAATATTAAACCTCAACCCCTTTAAAAAATAAAAGCTGTCTGTCTCAAGCTCATACCCAAGTTGATACCACCTCTTCCAAACCACTTCATTTTTGAAAAACTTTCTCTCGGCCAAGGGTTTATATCTTGTGGATATCATATTGATATCTTGTTGAAAAACAAGAACTTTTTGGCAAAGGAACTTTAAAAAAACACCAGGGTTTGATAAAAATTGCCAAATGTGGTATAAAATATAGAGTTGTAAATGTATGTCCTTTCACATAAACCAACACTAAGGAGGTGTACGAATGGCCAATGAAAAAACTTGCGTAGAAGTAAGAGAAACTGAAAATGAGAACATAAAAATTTACAGCATTACTTGGAACGTTTCCGAACATCCGGGTGAACCCAAAAAATTTCTAAAATTTGAAAACCCCGAAGACTCTGGACTTAAGTTCAGAGAGATTGGCCAAAAAGGAACAGCCCTCGTTTGCCGAATTATGGCGATTTCGGGAATAAATGAAGTCTTCATAGGGCAAAACAACCTCGCTGTCGTTAAAGATAGAAATTTCAGTTGGAAAAAGATTGAGGGAGCTGTCTTGAGAGCTTTCTTGGAATGCTCTCAACAGGCAAGAGGAAACGTTCCTTTTTCGGTTCTGATTGTCGGGGAAAATATGGTTTTCAACTACGCCCCCTAAAAACCTAGGCGGTTGGTTTAATACCCAACCGCCTTTTTGTATTTTTTGTTAACAAAATATCAATCCGATATGCGTGTATAGATTCTTATGTCCCTGGGTTTTTGAACACAAATGCTTTTAAGCACCCTCTCTACATCCATGATATCGATATTAAGACCTCCGTCGTTATCGGTTTTAACGGGCATTGTTTCAATGAAGTCGTACTCCTCCAACTCTCGGAGTATCTGTAAAGAAACAATTCTGGAACGCTCCTCCGGGAAAACAATAACAATACGAGGATTTTCTCGAGAGCTCAAAAAGCGAGCCTCGCTCCTTAAACTGTTCGCGGTTATCCCCGACTCGTTCTCCCCAAGCTCATTCATACTCAAGGTCCAAGAAAAACCCTCTTCCATTTCTTTTTCAAAGTCACGTAATACATTGATAACTTCCAGTTCATTTGTTTCGTGACCACTTAAAAGAGCCATATGGATTGTCAAAGGCGGATTGCAAACATTTTTTGAAAAGGTGAAAGGCCCCGGCCAAGAAAGAGTCAAGGGGGTGCTCTCTCTGAAGGGAATGGATACGGTGACACCTCTTGAGGCGGTCACCACATTTTCGTGTTCATCCATGATCAACGCAACAACCTCAACGGAAGGCAGGGTGAGAAAGCCGATGTTTTCAACGCGAGTCTCAAGGCGAGGAGTTGGAATATCACTTCTTAAATTAACTTCAGGTACGGAAACATTGTAATCAACTTCATCGCGATCCTTTCTTCCCTCCTTCCAATCTATTCGCTCCCAAGAAAAACTTGTCCAAGCGGGTGTGTTTTCAAAATTAAGATTTCTCTCAAAAACAAAAAAGGACTCTCCTGCTCCAAAAGATGTATCTCCTTTTTTTTCAGATATAATTCGCCCTCTTTCATCGAAAAAAGAAAACTTGTAAAAAGCTCTGGCAGAAAACATTTCATTTTCAGTGTTGGCAAAATGAGCGATTGCCCCATGGAGATTTCCTCCTACGGGAAACGTGTTGCTCCAGATAACGACCGGGTCATTTCCGCGGATCTCTATTACCTCCGGAGGTTTAACAATAAAATTCAGAGTCAAAAAAACGGCAACAATTATGAAAATAATCGTAAAAACCGTAATCAAAAAAGTAAACTGACGTTTCTGCCCCCATGTCCACACACTTGTCATATGAAACAATTATACTATACGATAGTATCTTTTTAAATAAGAAAAAACAAAAACGGGATTTACATCCCGTTTTTGTTTAACTCATATTCATAAATTGAAACCTGAAAGCCGGCGGCTACCCACTTTCCCCGAGTAAACGAGTATCATAGGCACTACGGCGCTTAACTTCTCTGTTCGGAATGGGAAGAGGTGTTCCCACCGCGTCTAGTCACCGGCTTTCAATTTTCAAATTTTCTTATCAGAGAATTATACTGCTCCGCTCCATACTCAAGGGGCGATAAATATTAACAAAATAAAAGAACACAGAATTGGCCGAGGTGCCCGGATTTGAACCGGGAAGCCTTCTTGAATAATCAAGACGCTCTATCCTTTGAGCTACACCCCGGCTTCGACAAACCGAAAAATAAAGGTTTGGTCGGGATGCCCGGATTTGAACCGGGGGCCTCCCTGGCGGTAACCAAGGCACTCTAACGTGCTGAGCTACATCCCGGCTTAAACAAAAGAGCCAATCTTGGTGGGGATACCCGGATCTGAATATGCCGATTGTCATCGGGTACCTTCATCTCGGTCACATCCCCACATTGAGTTAAAATGGGAAAAATCGCCCATAGAGTATGGAGCGGAGGATTCCCTGCAACAGGGTAAATATTTATTTCGCGCGTAGGTTACTTAGCGGAAATCGAAACATTAGTACTCCTCGGCTGAACATCTCACGATGCTTACACCTAGAGCCTATCAACCTGGTCGTCTCCCAGGAGTCTCAAACGATTCCTAATCTTGGGGTTGGCTTCCCTCTTAGATGCTTTCAGAGGTTATCCTTTCCCGACTTAGCTA
>SKVL01000061.1 GCA_007129455.1 Candidatus Campbelliibacteriota bacterium
AATCGACTCTTCCTTGTTTACTTTCTTCTCTCCAGAAGCTCCGCTTGAAGACTCGACTTCGTCAAGGGTGGCTCTTACCTCGCTGTCATTGAAGACCTCGTCTATCTCACTCTCCGGCCAACCGGCGTTGGAAGTGACCGTCATTATCGCCTGCTTACTGAAGCCGCGCCTTAAACAGTTTATTACATAATTTTTTATATCTTTTGGTGTCATGAAAATTCGATTCGAACTGTGAACTTTTTAAATAATAACAATAATATTCTTATGCAGGAAATAAAAGTGGTCCGCATAAAATTTTAAATTAATCATAAACTGTTGTAATCGGAATTTGCCAATAGTAACTTTCCAGCAATCTCTTTTATCTCAATTAAAACTTCTCGGCGACAAATCCTTTAATTCCTTTTCATTGAAAATCTTATCGATCTCCCCACTGGGCCAGCCTGCATCAACTGCGGCTGTTTTTATAGCCAGTCTGCTTATCCCCCTTTTCATTTCATTTATTATATAGTTCCTGAGCTCAAGATACGGATCACGGACAACTTTTTCCTCTCGAACTTCTTCTTGGGCGACAACCTGCTCCTCCTCTTGAGAACCACCCCCTTGCGAAACCTCTTCGTCATAATCCTCCTCTTCTTCAACGGTAGATTCCGAAGTATTGGCAAAGATGCTGAAAAAGGGGTTATCTGGAGCTTCCTCATGATCAAATCCGTCGCTCTTCTTTATAAATCTTTGAGACTTATAGCCTGCCGGGTTAATAAATTCGTCAAGAAAATCATCATCGTCCACTACTTCTTTTTTGGACGTTTTTTCTTTCGAAGGAGAACGGGGCTTTTCTTTAGCGGTCAAGGCTTCTCTTTTGATATCTTCTTCCTCCAGAACATTATCCACCTCTTTCTCCGGCCAGCCGACTTCGATTGCCGCTGCCTTTATCGACAGCTTACTGCTACCCTTCTTCATTTCGTTAATTACATAATTTTTGAGTTCGGAGTTCGGTCGATGAGCAAAAGGTACCACAAAGGACTTCGATTTTTTTTGAGACCTCGTATTTCTTAATCTATCTTCGTTTTCACTTAATCTGTCGTCACCCGCGGAGAAAACCCCTTCTCTTAAATCCAAAACAAATTTTTTAATGTCTTCATCTTTAAAAACTTTATCCACCACATCTTCGGGCCATCCAGCTTCGATTAACGTATTTCTCATAACTGAAGGATCAAAACCCTTCTCAAGGTTTTCCATTACATATTCCTTAAGTTGAGAGCTGACCTCTTGAACGCCATCTTCGGACTCAGCCTCTACTCGATCGGACGATCGCGATTCTCTTTGAAAAGTGTCTTCCGAAGAAGGTCGGGTTTTTTGTTCTTTTGGTGTTGATTCTTCCGCCTTCGAGATACTTTCTTTTTCCTCGGGAATAATTTCAGCGGAAATCTCTTTGGGGGCAAGTCTTTTAGATTCCTCAATTTTGGCAAAAACAGCCTTAACCTCTTCGTCATCGAAGACCTTTTCCATCTCACTCTCAGGCCAACCAGCCTTGGACGCAGCCTCCATTATAGCCGGCCTGTCAAAGCCTTCTTTCAAGCAATTAACGACGTAGTTCTTAATATCTTGTAGTGACATGAAAATGGAAACTTGGAACCTGCCAGTCTCTTTTATAATAATAACAGTAATACCTGCTAGCGGGAAATAAAAAGTAGTCCACACCCGGAAAATCTTACTTGAACAACCGCAGCCCTATCAACGGAGAGCTTTATCAACCTCTTCCACCGGCCAACCAGCAGTGGCGGCGACTCTTCTTATTGTTTCTTTACTGAAACCTTGTCTTAAACTGTTGTAAACATAGAACTCGATATCCGGAAGCACTCCCGTTTTATCGTCGCTTTCTTTTTTGAAAGATGGAACAAAATCGATATCGGAGATATGGCCGTTCTGTCGTGAATCAATCTTCAGGGTTGATTTATTTCCCGACTCCGAAAGGTTCTCTTCCTTGTCACCACCGACAAAAGGTGGAGGTGGTGGAGGAATTCCCTCGTTTCCTAGAATTAATACTCTTATTTCTTCCTCCTTGAAAATTTCGTCTATCTCATCTTTGGTCCGACCCAAATCAGATAAAGCTCCACGAACCTGATTCACATTCAAGCCCTCTTTAAGTTTTTCTATCACATAAAGTTTGATATCTCCCGAATTCATGAAAAGAATTTAAAAAAATTAAGATTTATTCTATAATATCAGCAATACCGAAAAGTAAGAAACGAAAAGTAGTCCACATTCGTCAAGCGAGATTGGTTTAGTGGCAGAACACAACCTTCCCAAGGTTGGGGCACGGGTTCGATTCCCGTATCTCGCACAAAAAAAAGACGACAACACGAAGTGTTGGAGGATAATATTTTGGCGATGATGTGGGAATCGAAAGACGGAGACGCAAAGCCAGTCGGCCGGAGGGAGACTGTTGCCGAGTTGAGGTCGCAAGTGCTTTGTAAATAAAGAACGGAGTGATGAATTTACTTGGCAACTTGTGACCGATTCCCACTCCGCTAAAGCTACGACGGGACACGTCCCGTATCTCGCACAAAAACAAAGAGCACAACCCGTGCGGTTGTGTGAAGACGTTTTTGTAGTGAGAGGTGGGTATGGAAAGACAAAGACTTTTAAAAACAAGTGTTCAAATACCAATATGACGCAAACTGTTCTCCTCCGTCTCATAGATGGCAAAACCCGGTGACTCAATGACTCCGCAAACGTTACCAGGATTGGCAAGCAAGGTCTTTCCGACATACTCCGAATGCCTCCTGTGGCTGTGACCGTAAAAGACCGCGTCATAAACCCCCGACTCGGCCAACTTCAGAGCGATTTCCGGATAGTGCTGGAAAGCAATGGATCTTCCCCCTATTTTAACCTTCGCAACATCCTCTCTATAAAAATGAATGCTATCTTTCTTTGCTTCAAATATAAAACCTGTTGCATCCATATTGCCCAAACAGTAATGAATCTCTCCTCTCCATATATCGACAATGCGGTCAAGTGTCGCCGGAGAACAGATATCACCGCAGTGTAAAAGATACTCCTCCGCTCCTTCTTTTATTGCAAGTGCGACCGCGCGCTCTATATTGCCGATGTTGTCATGCGTGTCCGAAAAAAACGTTATCTTCATTGTCTGTACATTTTATCATTCTCTCCGCGAACTTCATACAAATTTTACTTCCAAAAATCTCATCTTTTAAAACATTAATATTTAAAACAATAACAAAGACCCGAGTAATTAAACCCGGGCCGACTAAAAATTTACACAAAAAGTTTGCAATCTTCACAATTAAATTTCTTCATTAAACGGAAATGATTCATAAAAGAAGAGTGCCTCCATATGTCGGAGAGCTTGCTTTCAAACAAGCTGCCACATATGGTCAAAAAATTAAAACAAGGATAGACCGCTCCGCATAAGCAAATCTGGCATGAGATATAACCGGCTCCGCAAAATAAACGCCCGGAAACATCCCTTGAACTTCTTTTGAAAAGGCCCAAGCCTTCGTACTCTATCTCACAATCACTGTAAGAGGCGAGCTTGAAAATACTGTTACCTATCAGAAAAAAAGTTTCAAATTTTAATTCCTTCGAGTAAACGATGATCTCCGAAATATCCTCTCTGGAGCCAATGTCGCCCGTAAAGACAACATCATTCACTTTTTCGGCATTCAGAATATCCAAAATTCTCTTGACCCTTGCCATCCCGTCACTTAGATAAGGTAATTTCTCAATACCGATTCTGCAAGAACAAAAGGGACTTATATCAAAGTAAACCAATAGTGGAACTCTCCGTCTGATTAAATCGCCGTTGGAATTTTCAAGTATTTTGGTTTTCCCTTGTAAAAATCTCTCAACCATCTCGCTACCTCCTTTTAAGAATTTTTTATTGTAAAAAGGACTTTTTATTCTGATTTTAAAATAGCACACAAATCTAATTTTGTCACTAGAAAAAGCTCCGGACCGAGCCGGAGCTTTCTTGAAAAGAACAGATTCAGATATGGAAGAGACAGCGCTTCAAACAGTAGCTGATCTGCTCATCAGAAAAAACTTCTCTACCGATCATGGACCTCCAAATACCGGAGATGCCTTCTTTGAAGTTAGGTAGGGTGTCGCACTTTGCGAACAAACCGGAACAAGGTGCCACGGCGCCGCAAGGAGAGATAAAAAAAGAGCTCTGCCCGGCGGTACATTGATAATGTCCGAAGATTCTACGAGAGTGTTCTCTGAACCTGACGGGATGTTGATAAATATCGAAACCGCCCGATAGTTCATTCCCTTTTACTTCTTTCAAAACAAGATCCATCAGCAAATACATTTTCAGTTTGTCTTCCTTGATTAGATCAAAGGACCCCTCTCTCAAAAAAAAATCTCTGTCGACTATCAGAGTGACAAATTTGACCCCAAATTGAGTCAATTCTTTCAAAACTTCCCTCACCTGACCGAAGGTTACAACAGAACCCTTGCAATCATCTTCGGTGCGACCCATGATACACTCTCCCACACAGAGATACGCCATTAAAGGAACCGGGATTTTCTTTATTTCCACAAGATCGGAACTTCGCTCTTTCATCTTAAGGCCTCCTCTTTATAAATAAAAAATGAACCTTCCGCTAAGGCTCAAAGTATCACAGCAAAAAGGAGTTGTAAAACAAAGGATCTCAATCTTGAAATCTGAAAGACCTCAAGATCTCTTCCAATATCAATCGTTCCAACGGGTCAACCGAACCCGAGTGCCTGACTTCATGACCCAAGGCCGGATCACAAACTCCCTTGGGTAATTCTTTCTCTCCATCAAAACAAAGAACCTCGTGCTTTTCTATTTTCAATCCGGCCCAAATGAACCCGTACTCATTCCAACTTAAAGGAACCTTTTCTGGCGAAATCATTGTTGCCCAGACTTCATCATTTGAAAGATAATAATCGGTCGATTCTTCAGTCTCTCCGGCAAAAAATGCCCAAGAGGAACGAGACGGCCCGAAGATACCCTCGGTGGGATAACCCTCAGGGAAAACCGAAAACTGTGTTATGTCCGTGTGGTGAGTTATCGCTCTGACATCGCCCGGATCAATACCGAGTGGCAAAATGTGAAACCCCGGAGATGGGACTTCTTCGGTGAACTCGAACACTTTCCAATCCGGCGGGTACTCCAAAGAAAAAGCAAAACGTTCATTCTCATACACAATCCAATCTTCCCTGTTATCAATTGACAAGGGGTCACCGTTGCTTGGAGAAAATACCAAAACCGGCAAAAAAACCAGCAATAAAAGACCAATCAAAATCAATGACACCCCCATAACCGCACGGTTTGAATGTCTTTTTCTCATTGTTTAAATTATACCAAAAAGCGTCACAGAGGTCATCAAGAGCCGATTCGCACTTTTAAATAAAACAACCTTCTATCCTTGAACACATTCGTTAAAAATATCAACTTGAGCGTTGAGTCTCTCTATAAGCAGCTTGGTCTCCTTGATCATATTGTTATAAGTCTCAACAAGGGAGTTATAACGCTCAATTGCCTCGCTGTATTCACGCCGGGAAGAGAATTCATTGTTATTTATACTCTCCTCCAAGGCCAATATTTCCTTAAGAAGAACATCTAAAACGGCTTTATTGTCTTCAATTCTACTCTCCAGCTCTCCATCGGGCGAAGGACAGTCGGACATCGGAGTTCCGAATATCTGAACGCCCATCCAAATATCCCTTCCCTCATACCTACCTTCACCCACCGCCACCCCTATCTCGGTATATCTTTCTCTCAAAATATTAAGACGATGCCCGGGGCTATCCATCCAAGCATTGACCAGATCTTCATCATCCTCAAAATTACCCATGGCCAAGTTCTCACCGATTAGAATATACTCATATCCCACCATATCCGCTAAAGCGTCCGACCCCATTTTGCCGTCCGGATTCTCATGAGCGAAATATTGAAGATCGAACATATTGTCCAACTTGATCCTCGCGGCTCTGCTTAACCTTTCGTTGTAAACAAGTGAAGGCGTGTTTTCCTTTAACCTTTCCAGGTTCGTGTAATGAACAACACCTTCAACGGTAAGAGTACTGTCAAAGTACTCAACCGTATCAACCACATCCAAAGGCTCCGGTGTGATGATTACTTTCTTTTCCAAAGTCTCCCGAGAACGATGGTCTCCGCTACTGAACTCTCTTTCAACCGGAATTTCCGTGCCGTCGTGGATCTCTTCTGTTTCATTACTCTCAATCTCTTCCTCTATATCTTCCTCCGTGTCTTCTTTCGCCACAGCCGAACTTTTCTCCCACCCTTCAATAAAAAAAGTGGTGGGAGAAAAGGTAATAAAGTCTCCTTGTGTGGCAAAAACAATGCCCCAAGAAACAATTCCGGCAAATCCGGCTACGATAAGAATTCTATAAAAAGATGTTCTATCCATATTTATACTTTCGATAATATCATTTTGGCTAAACGAATGTCCTCAAAATCGAACCTTCCTTTCAATTTCTTGTAAACGGGGCTTAGGCGCTCATCTCCCGAAGACTCAAAAACTTCGTGTATCTCCTTGAGGTTTTCCTTTGTCCCGCCTCGGGCTCTCCAAAAACGTTGCAGATCGGACTCGGAAACACCTCCCTCACCAACAAGAACTTCCAGATGTCTCAAGATTGTAGACACCGTTAAACCCCTTTCTTTGGCTAAACTTTCAATGCTTTCCGCGTCTTTAACCAACTCCCTCGTCTTATTATATGTCGTAAGCTTTTTCTTTTCAAAGTTTCGTTCACTCTCCTCTTTGCTCCCGCCTATTGATAGAACAAAATCTTTTTGCATCCTCGAAACCTCTTCTCCTTCCAAAGCAAGGAACTTCTTTCGAACGGCATCACTGTGACTCTTGAACCGCCTGTCCATCTCGGCAATACTTGGATGTACTTGAAGCGCCCTGTCATTGAACCCCAAGCAAAAAAGCCCTTCCAAGGTTCTCACTCGAGACAAGGCCACGTAGCCTTGCCCGTACTCAAAAGACTTTGAAAGATCGATGACCGCCGTATCCAGACTGACTCCTTGACTTTTGTGTATGGTAATGGCCCAGGCCAACCTCAGCGGGACCTGGATCACTTTTGCCAAGACCTTGCCATCCTCCACTATCGACCACTCCGCCTCCGAGATGGAGATGTGCCTGCCTTCCTTGGTCTCAATGATCGGGTATCGATTTCTTTTATCAAATGACTTGACCACTCCGATCGTACCGTTCACAAAACCCTTCTCAAAATTATTCTTGGTGCACATCACGACCGCTCCTTCTTTTAAAACGAGGCGCTCCGGGGACAAACACCCTCTTTTTATCTGTTCCGTCAATTTTTTGTTACCTTTGTACTCCATCTCAAAAACTTGACTTTCTCCTTCCAATTCACCGAGTTCTTCTTCATTTATTCGATCAACATCAATGTTGTGAGAAAAAAGCTTTGTCACCATATACGGCAACTCCTCAGCACTTTTTTTAATCCGGTCATTCAAGGTCCATATATGGTCATCCTTCAGCAAGCCTCCTCTTATCGCCCTCAAGAGTCCCCGCATGGTTTGATCGGTCTGTCTGAACTGCTCGTTAATGTAACAGGTGACCGGCTTGGCTCTATTCCACGCCTCCGACTCAAAGGCGAACACTCTCCTTCCCCCAGGAGAGACCGGCGGGAGTTGAAAAAAATCACCGGAGAAAACAACCTGCATTCCACCGAAGGGCTCGTCGTTTCGTCTTAAGGTCCTCAATATCATGTCCACCGTGTCCAATATCTTTCCGTCAAGCATGGAAATCTCGTCCATCACCAGAACATCGGACTTTGTAACCCTGCTAACCAGCGATTTCTTCTCGGTCAGGGCCTCAAGTTCGTAAGAAGATAGTTCATCCTTTATACCTATCCCGCTCCAAGAATGAAGAGTGTGGCCTCCTATGTGAGTGGCGGCGATACCGGTTGAAGCTGTGATTGCCGGCTCCACCCCCCTCCCACGGAGATATGCAATGTAACGATTGATCGTGTGGGTCTTTCCGGAGCCCGGCTCACCCGTCAAGAAAACATTTTTACCCGTTTTTAAAATATCAAAAGCATCAGCTTGTTTCATAGAAGTTCATGTTAACACACAAGAGAAAGGCGCGCTCCCTTGTACTTCTTTCTTCGCAGATTAAAAAACAAACAGATCAATCTCGATCATCGCTTTCAACAAAAGCCTTTATTCTGTCCAGATTCTCCTTGTCCGGTCCTCTGCCGTCAAACCCCGGTACCTCGGCTATAAAGGGCAGATCTTTCGTCTTCGGGTGGTTTACGATTAAAGAGAAAACATCTCCGGGTATCTTTCCCTCGCCGATGTTCTCGTGCCTGTCGCGCAGTGAGCCGAACTCATCTCTGCTATCGTTTATATGGATGAACTCCAAGAGAGAGTTTCCTATCAGCCTGTCAAATTCTCCCAAAAATTCATCAAGCAGCTCCTCCGTCGAGATGTCCACCCCGGCCGCATGCAAATGACACGTATCCAAGCAAACCCTCACCCGAGGGTCATTCAAGTTCTCGATGATAAAAGCTATCTCTTCCAAACTTTTACCTATCTTTCGCATTCCCATATTCTCTACTATGAAAAGAGTCTCCTTCGGGGTCTCTTTGAGCACCTGGCGGATGTTATCAAAAAGAGTTTCGTAAACCGCGCTATCCTCTTCAAAAAGAGGCCTCTGTCCATCTTCCGACTTGCCTTTCTTGAAAGAGCCCAAGTGGACCGTCGTGCCCTTGACCCCGAACT
Source organism: Candidatus Campbelliibacteriota bacterium (assembly GCA_007129455.1). Taxonomy (GTDB): domain Bacteria; phylum Patescibacteriota; class Minisyncoccia; order Phycocordibacterales; family CSBR16-193; genus SKVL01. The sequence goes on from SKVL01000061.1 coordinate 8,765, forward strand.
CCCCCGCAACCTTAAGCTCGGCTATCATGGAAGAGACCGACTTCTCCCGAACCTCCGTTGAACCGGCCATGTTTATTAAGTAAGAGGCATGAAAGTAAACCGGAGAGACCGAGTACTCCTTGACGGCTTTTTTGAACCTGTCCTTCTCCTCTTTGCCGGGTTTGGCCGGCCTCCACCCTCTGGGAGAAGTGGAAAAGATCTGAAGACAGTTTCCTCCCATCTCGGCCACTCTTCTGACCGCTTCCGAATACCCGCCGGCCGTTGATACATGAGCCCCTAATTTCATAAAAACCATTTTACCACAATTGTCTCACTGATGTTATCTTCCCAAAAACCCCTTTAAATAAG
>SKVL01000007.1 GCA_007129455.1 Candidatus Campbelliibacteriota bacterium
AAACCGCTTGCCTATAGATTTCGGACTATTTCCCCGAGAATATGTCCAGCTTCTCGCCGACGACTCTTTCCACCTCACTTACCGCGGTCTTTAGGTATCTGTAGGGAGCGACCTCGTCGGGATTCTCTTCAAGTCCTTTTGCAAGGCCTTCTTTGTAGGCGACCCTGATCTCGGTACTTACATGAACGATACTTATTCCGGCCTTTATCGCTTCTTTGATATCCTCATCGGAGCTTCCGGAGCCACCGTGTAAGACCAAAGGGACACCGGCCGACTCCCTTATCTCTCTTATCCTTTCGGTGTAGAGTTTCGGCTTAAGACCTTTCCGGCTCATACCGTGAACACTGCCGACCGCCGGCGCGAAAAGATCCACTCCGACGGCTTCAACGAAGCTTTTGGCTTCTTCCGGTCGGGTCAATAGCTCCTCGGAGACAGCGGCGCCTTCCGGCAAGTCGTCAAACCAAGAAGAAGAACTGCCTATATAGCCGAGCTCACACTCGGTCAGAATATCGGGGTTAACCGAACGCGCGTACTCAACGCACTTTTTGGTCATCTCAATGTTCTCCTCCCGAGGAAGCTTGGCGCCGTCTATCACAACAGAGTCATAGCCCAAGTCCACCACCTCTTTGACCCTCTCATATGAGTAAGTGTGGTCGGCGTTCAGAAACACCGGAATATCAAGATCTTTTCGCACACTTTGAACCAAAGTCAGCGCCTGCCGAGCACCCAAAAAATCCCTTTCTCCTTCGGAGACCCCGATTATGACCGGCAGATCTCTGGTTTTGGCGGCGTTTATAACCCCCCAAAACATCTCAGTGTTGGAAATGTTAAAGTGACCGATAGCAACGCCTTCTTTCTCGGCGTCTTCTATACACTCTCTGTATGTTTTCATAAATGTAATTTTAACATATCCACAGCGCAAATAAATATGTGTTATACTGTTGAGAATTGTAAAATAACCTTGTAAATATCATGAGTGATGAGCAAATTGACTTTCTCGCCATCGGCGACATCGTGGTTGACGCCTTTATCCGCATAGAGGATGCCAAGGTGGAAAAGGATAAAGAAAAAGGCACCTTCAATCTCTGTATATCGTTCGGAAACAAAATACCGTACAAGTATGTGGAGGTGGTCTACGCCGTCGGCAACAGCCCCAACGCTTCGGTCTCCGCCTCGCGACTGGGACTGAAAACCGCTCTGGTAACCTCCATCGGTGACGATCCGGAGGGAGAGAGATGCTTGGAGGTCTTGAAAGAAGAGGGTGTCTCAACCGAGTTCGTAACCCGCCAGAGAGGGTTCCAGACCAACTACCACTACGTACTCTGGTACGAAGATGAAAGAACGATACTGGTCAAACACCAAGACTACCCCTACTCTTTCCCGAACTTGGAGACTCCGCCCAAGTGGATATATTTGAGCTCTCTTTCTGAGAACTCGCTTCCCTACCACAATGCTATCGCCGAGTATGTAAAGGCCAACCCGGAAGTCAAACTCACTTTCCAGCCGGGAACCTTCCAGATGGGATTGGGCTACGAGACCTTGAAAGATATATATCAACTCTCGGAGCTCTTCTTCTGTAATGTGGAGGAAGCCAAAGAGATAGTCGGCAAAAAGCACGAGAAAATGGAGATAAACGACCTTCTCAAGATGACCCGCGATCTGGGACCGAAGATCGTTGTCATAACCGACGGACCCAAAGGCGCTTACACTTATGACGGAGAGGAGATGTGGTATATGCCTCTCTATCCGGACCCTAAACCGCCGGTTGACCGAACCGGCGCCGGCGACTCTTTCGCATCAACCTTCACCAGCGCCTTGGCGCTCGGGAAATCCATTCCGGAGGCCATCCAGTGGGCGCCGATAAACTCAATGTCGGTGGTCCAAGGAGTCGGCGCGCAAAAAGGACTTCTTTCAAGAGAGAAACTTGAGGAGTACCTCTCAAACCGCCCCGATGACTACGAGCCGAGAAAGATAAACTGAAAAGACAAAGATCAAAAAAAGAAAAGCCCGAAGTCAAATCTTCGGGTTTTTTGTTGGGTCATTCTTTATCCGAACATCAAAGTGATGTTTTTTTATAAATAACCTTTTACTCTTTTAGTATAAGGTCTTTTAAGCGGTGGTTTATTCCGTTGTAAGTTACAACATCAACCCTTCTTTTGAGTTTCTCTTCCAACTCCAGCTTTACCCCGACAAAATCAAGCAGACCTTCACTTTCTTCGATGATCAAGACCGCGCGGCTTTTCTAAAATCTTCTTCTTCAATTTTCGCAAGCTCCAATACACCGAGGAGTGTCCCGCGCGCCAACTCACGATGCATTGGGATAATTGTAATAACCTTTTGTCCGCGAACCTTTTTGCTCAATTTTACATGACTTCCTTTTTGTGAAACAAAGGAAAACCCGAACTTAAGAACCAATACCTTTTTAACTTCTTTTCCGGAATATGTTTTAGCCACGAACAATTTCTATAGAAGTAACCAAGGGTGCCTCCCGGGCAAGTTCTTTCTTTTTGTTGGGCATGTTTTCAAGATACAGAATGACCGCTTCTTTAAGATTCTTCTTTGCCTCCTCAATGGTTTTCCCTTGACTGGTCACGGACAGCTCCAAAGAGCGAGCAACAAACCACTTGCCTTCTTTTTTGATGATAGCTGTTGATGTGTAAGTCATATCACTTTTACTTTATAACAAGATAGGCGAAGAGGCAATGATAGCCCTTACCGGCAAAAGAATCTATAAAAAACAAAAGAAATGAGCAAGAAAAAACCGAAGTCAAATCTTCGGGTTTTTTATTGGATATTATGAGAGTTCAGTTATTTTTCATAAGCCTCTCCACTTGTTCTTTAAGTACAGGAATATCCTTTTTTACTACATTCCAAACTATATCCACATCAACCCCAAAATACTCATGAATCAAAACATCTCTCGTTCCCGCAATTTCTTTCCAAGGTATCTCCGGATTTTCATTTTTTAAAGAATCAGGCAGATTTTTTACGGCTTCACCAATTATTTCCAGTTTTCTCATAACAGCATCTTGTGTTTTTATATCATTTTCAAAATCTTCCCCGGAAAAACCTTCCGTGTATTTTTCAATATCAGAAATGGAATCCAGTATGTGTTGTAAAAATATCTTATTGTCCTTTTTCATAAATAACTTTTTGTTCTTTCAGTATGAGGTCTTTTAAATGGCGGTTTATTCCGTTGTAGGTTACAACATCAACCCTCCTTTTGAGTTTCTCTTCCAACTCCAACTTCAAACCGACAAGGTCGAAAAGACTCTTCCCTTCTTCAAGGTTAACCAAAAGATCAATGTCGCTCGTATCTTTCGCTTCACCTCTTGCGACAGAACCGAAAACCGCGGCTTTGTTCACCCCTTGACGTTCAAGTATCGGAATTATTTCTTTTTTTATTGATTCCACGGTCATACCTAGATTATACAGAGTAACAGAGGAACGGCAACACGTTCTTGTCATTTAAAAAACCGCAAGGCTTCTTAAAAATAGTTACCGGAAAAAGATAAACTAAATAGAGAAAAGGTTATATTTTCATAAAACCCCAACCTCACTTCCTCGCCATAACTCTCTCAACGGCACTCAGTATATCCCCCTCTCCCATTTTGAACTTCTCCAAAAGCTCCTCGGCCTTACCCGACTCGCCGAAGGCATCGTCAACACCGATGAATTCCATCGGGGTCGGCCGATGAACTGCCAAAAACTCCGCTACGGCGCTTCCCATACCTCCCATCTTTTGGTGTTCCTCAACGGTCACTATGGCTTCGGTCTGCTCGGCCAACTCGGCTATCGCCTCGCCGTCCAAGGGCTTTACCGTTGAGAGATTCAAAACCTTGGCTTTAATAGCTTTCTCCTCCAATACTCGGGCCACTTTGAGAGCTCTGTAGAGCAAAGGGCCGGTCGCGATAATGCCGACATCAGCCTTGCCGACAGCCTCGCCGTAGAAAAGCATCGCTTTGCCTATCTCGAAATCAGTATCATCGGTTGTCATCATCGGGGTCTTGTCTCTGGTAAGGCGCATATATGCGGGGGTGTCGGTTTTCGCCATCGCCAGAGTCGCTTTATAGGCCTCTTTGGCGTCACACGGAGAGATGACCGTCATATTGGGCAGACTCCTCATCAGTGCGATGTCTTCAAGGGCTTGGTGTGTCCCGCCGTCCGGTCCCACCGAAACACCGACATGTGAGCCGATTATCTTGACCGGTTGGTTGTTGTAGCAGATGGTGGTCCTTATCTGCTCCCAGTTCCTGCCGGGTGAGAAAACGGCGTAGGAGTTCGCAAAAGGGATCTTGCCCATCGCGCCCATTCCGCTTGCGACCGTAACCAAGTTCTGCTCGGCAACCCCGACCTGAACAAACCTCTCGGGAAATCTCTCGGCGAAGTAGTTTCCCGCGGTTGAACCGGTCAGATCGGCCGAGAGCAGTACCACTCTCTCATCTCGCTCTCCGGCCTCCAGCAAACCCTTGCCATACCCTTCACGAGTGGATACATGCTCCATTCTGTCGGTGAAGATGTCTTTATTCAAATTTGAAGTTTCGTCTTTCATATGTAAATTTATTTTCCCCTCTCTATCTCCTCATCGATTCCGTCCAGCTCCTCCAAAGCTTTTTTGCCCTGCTCCTCATCCGGAACTTTACCGTGCCACTCGTACTTTCCTTCAAACTCGGAGACTCCTTTGCCGGGGATGGTTTTGGCGATTATCATTGAGGGTTTTTCTTTCTCCAACTTGGCGCGCATAAACGCCTCCGTGATATGACCAATGTCGTGCCCGTCAATTTCCACCGTGCTCCACCCCCAAGACTCCCACTTCTCTTTCAATGGCTCCAAGGGCATAATATCTTGAGTGAAACCGTCTATCTGTATGTTGTTCCTGTCTACGACCGCTATAACATTGGCAAGTCTCTCTTTAGCGACGAGCATTCCCGCCTCCCAGATGTTTCCCGAGTTCAGCTCGCCGTCGCTTAAAAGGCAGTAGAAATATCTCTCCGAAGAGTCGCCGTGGTTCATCCTGTCGGCTATCGCCATACCGGCGATCTGCGAAAGCCCGCACCCCAAAGGGCCGGAGGTGGTCTCAATTCCGGGGAGATGTTCCCTGTGCGGGTGCCCCTGGAGACGGCTCCCGAGTTTTCTCAAGGTCATAAGCTCCTCCTCGGGGAAATACCCCGCCTCGGTCATCGTCGCATAAAGCACGGGGCAAATATGCCCGTTTGAAAGAACGACCCTGTCGCGCTTCTCCCACAACGGCTCATTGGGTCTGTGGTTCAAGACCTTCAAATACAAAACGGTGAACACATCGGCCATACCCAAAGAGCCGGCGGTGTGGCCGGAGCGGGCTTCCGTCAACATCCGAATGATATGCTTCCGTATCCGGTTGGCACTTTTTTCAAGCTCGTATATTTCTTTTTCGGTCAATGTACTCATTTTAATATTTAAATCGTCTCAAGCGGAAGACAGTCTTTTTATCACTTCGGCTTTATCGTTGGCCTCAAAGATAGCCGAGCCGGAGACCAGTCGATTGGCGCCCGCGCGAGAAAGCAAAGGGGCGCTGTCCTCATCCACTCCGCCGTCAACGCTTATGACAAGCTCGGGAAAGCTTTTTCGTAAAGAACTCACCCTTTCCAAAACCCTCTCGTCAAACTCCTCTCCTTGGTAGCCGATTCGGGCGATACCCATCAATTGAACAAAGTCTATGTCCGGAATGTGGGGAGTCAGAACGTCAAGAGAGGTCTCCAACCCCAAAGCCAAGCCGATCTCGGTGGATAGGAAAGAGTCTTTCGGAACCGACGCGTCACGAGTAACCTTTATAAAGCGCTCCGCATCGTCCATTGCTTCAATATGCCCGATTATCCTCTTGGCGCCGGCCCTTATCCACCTCTCCGCTTCCTCTTCTTGGCCTCCGACCATCATATCAACCTCAAACTCGAGCTCTTTCAAGTGTGGCATGTCTTTTCTTTCATTGATCACATCTTCAAATTCATCAATGTCTTTTGACCGGTAAGGCCAAGTAATGGGTGGCACGAACACACCATCCATAACATCTATCTGCACCAAAGAAACCAAGTCTCTGACCTTGCCCATTTTGCTTCGCAGATCTTCAAAGCTCTCTGGCATTATTGCGGGGATGATCTCTGTCATAAAACAACAAATGATAAAACTTTAAAAACTTAACGGACCTTTATCAAATGATAACTTTTTAACGGTCGATGTCCAAGAGGGACGGACTTGAAACATCTTGTCAAAGCCACACTTTGAAACACCGGAGTTTTTCTATCAATTTTTGAACCTTAAAGAAATTATAAAATATTTAATATTATTCCTAAAAAGCGGAACTACGATAAACATGTTGACAAGGAATCCTCGTTCTATCAAAAAGTTGACCAAGAGCGGTGGATCATCTTAAACTCGGGTGCGGCTCCGTCGACGACCGCTCCGCGTCACTCTTCTCGGCTGACAGGTATTCAGCCACCGATGATCTACAAAACCACCGGCGAGATGAACCCTTTCTCATCAACGAACTTCTTGGAGATGATATAAGCTTCGGGAAGAGAGAGTTTTTCGGATATTTTTTTCAGTTTGGCAAGATCGTGATCCACTCCTTTCAGTTTTATCTCGAAAGCGATCTTTTTTTCCAGTATCAGATCTATTTCTTCTTTGTTCCGCTTGTTATAAAAAGATAATTTTCCGTATTTACTCAACTGATTGACCACGCCGTTCTCAAAAAGTTGCGAATCGTTAACATTGCCGATCATCCCCAAAAGTCCGGTATCGCTAAAGTAAACTTTTTTTCCTCCCGCCACCGAACGATCAACTCCTTTTGAGTATCTCGGCATCAGTTTGATGATGAAAGTACTTTGCAAAAACTCCAAGTAGTCATAGACCTTGGAGCGGGTCACACCCAGCTCATCGGCAACTCTGGTCACATCCAAAGGAGACCCCACTCTCGGTACCAAAAGCAAAATCAGATCACGCAACTCCTGGATGTCTTTGTAATCCGAAAGGATCTTCAGATCTTTTTCAAAGAATGAAGCGAAGATGTTCTTTAATATCATTTTCTTCGTTTCTTTATCTTTCTCCAAAACGACAGCCGGAAAACCTCCGTATCGCAAAAAGTTTTCATAGTCCGTTTCAAAACTTTTATGAATGAACAAATCGCCGATTCCGACGACCTCCGATATCTTTGCATCTTCCATTTTGTCGGCTTCTATCCTATCTTGAAAATACAAATATTCTTTGAAGCTGAGAGGAACAAGCTGAAAAAGAAACTTCCTGCCGGACAAAGACTCGGGAAAAAGGTTCTTCAAATAAAAGTTGGATGAACCGGTTACAATGAACTTGACTTGATAATGGTCGATCAAGTATTTGATCACCCTGGTAACCTCCGGGAAGATCTGTATCTCGTCAATGCACACATACATTCTCTGGTCACCATCACCATCAGAGAGATTGGACAATCTTTTGTAAATATTATTGTAGTCAATGTCTTCAAAAACCTTGACATCCAAAGGGTTCTCAAAATCAAACCACAGTTTTCTACCACTACCGATATCATCGTAAAGTTGACGCATCAATGTCGTCTTGCCGACCTGTCTCATTCCGACAATTATCAAGGACTCCTTATTGTCCAAGTATTTCCGAAGTTTTCCAAACAAAGCTCTTTTTTTCATATTTGTCTAATAATTAATACAAATTTGTGCATATTTGTATCAAAAATATTACAAATTTGTATAAAAGTCAATCAAAAACAACGAGAAAGCTATCATCTCAAACTTTTTTCTATCTTCCCTATCCTCCTTTTGTGCCTCTCCTCTTCAGTAAACGGCGTCTTGAGCCACAGCTTAACCGCATCCTTGGCTTGCGTCTCGCTCAAGAAGCGCGCTCCCAAAGAGAGAATATTGGAGTCGTTGTGCTCTCTGGAGAGTTTGATGATGTCGTCTTTTCTCTCCCCTCCTTCGCTTCCTTCCAATACCGCCGGCTTTATATAGACCACCGCCCTGACATTGGGAGATCTGTTGGCAACGATCGCTTCACCTTGACCGGATCCGCCCAGAACTATTCCGCGAACGGATTCGGGGTTCTTTGAAACTTCCTCGGCAACCGGTGCCACGAAGTCCGGATAGTCATCGCTCTCGTCATAAGAGTGGGCTCCCTTGTCCTCAACCTCGTAACCCAGCTCGGAGACATAAGAGATGAGTTTCTCTTTGAGGTCAAAGCCGGCGTGGTCGCTTGCGAATAGGACTTTCATATTCGTTATTTAGACTCAAGCGCGTATTTCCCCGTTATTATCACATGCTTCAAAAGCATCGCCGTGTAACCCATCTCGTTGTCGTACCAGGCCAGCACCTTGACCAAATTGCCTCCGACAACGCGAGTGAAGGAAAGATCGGCTATAGAGCCGTACTCCGACCCGATTATGTCACTTGATACTATCGGCTCGTCGGTCGTGGTGAATATCCCTCTCCATCTATCGCTCTCCGAGGCATCTTTCAAAGCTCCGTTTATCTCCTCAACGGTGGTATCTCTTGAAGCGATGAAGGTTATGTCTGCAATGGAGCCGGTCACGACCGGCACCCTCAAGGCGATACCGTCGAACTTGCCATCCAAATCGGTGATGACCTTGGTGGTGGCGCTCGCCGCTCCCGTTGATGTCGGCACAATGTTCTGAGCCGCAGCCCTTCCCAGCCGTGGATTCTTTTTATTGAAAGAGTCAACGACCGACTGGCTGATAGTGTAGGCGTGTACGGTGTTAAGAAGCGCTTTCTCTATTCCGACAGCGTCGTGCAAGATCCGAACCGGCGGAGAGCCGGCGTTGGTGGTGCAAGATGCGTTGGAGCTCACGACC
>SKVL01000053.1 GCA_007129455.1 Candidatus Campbelliibacteriota bacterium
ATATTCACCAATCAGATAAGAATGAAGATAGGCGTGTTCTTCGGCTCACCAGAAACACAACCCGGAGGTAAAGCTTTGAAGTTCTACTCTTCCGTAAGGTTGGACATAAGACGTATCGCTCAGATAAAGAAGGGTGATGAAGTCATGGGAGGAAGGGTCAGAGTAAAGGTGGTAAAGAACAAGGTCGCCTCACCTTTCGGACAGACGGAGTTCGATCTGATGTACAACGAAGGAATATCCGGAGAAGGAGAGATCCTAGCTTTGGGAGAGAAATTCGGGATCATACAAAAATCGGGCGCTTCTTACAGTTACGGAGAAGAAAAACTCGGACGAGGTTATGATGCAACAAGAACCCTACTCAAAGAAAACAAAAAACTTGCGAATGAAATACTCAAAGAGATAAAGGCGAGATTCAAAGAAGAGAAGAAGGAAAAGTGAGGTCATCAACAGGTAAACTTCAAATTTAAATTACCAAATTTAAAACCCACCCCTTGCCGACGCCAAGGAGTGGGTTTTTTGTCATTAAAAATTTTAAATTTGAGTACTACTTATAATTTGTGATTTTATCTTTTTTTATAAAAAAAGAACCATTTGATTCATTTTCTTTCCGCAAAACAAACAAGGTCTTATATTCCACCCTCAAATATGTTAATATTCTTTTGTTATGCTTGATTACAGCCAAATAACTTCTCAAAAATATATCGTTTTGAACGGAGAACCTTATGAAGTTCTGGATTCTCATGTTTTTAGAAAACAACAGAGAAAACCGGTAAACCAAACAAAGATAAGAAACCTGAAGACGGGCAAGGTCACGGAAAGGTCCTTTCATCAATCGGAAAAGGCTGAAGAAGCCGATATTGAAACAAAAGAGATCGTCTACATATTCCCCAAGCAAGACGAGCTTTGGTTCCATTCGGTCGGAAACAAGGGTGACCGATTCCCGTTGAACGAAAGAATCGTGGGAGACAAAAAAAAGTTCTTGAAAGAAGGGGCGGGGGTCCAAGCCTTGGTTTTCAATGAAGAGATTATCGACATCAAGGTTCCTATCAAAGTCGAGCTAAAAGTCAAAATCGCCCCACCTTCGGTGAGAGGAAACACCGCGCAAGGGGGCAGTAAGGTGGTGGAACTGGAAACCGGCGCCGAAATATCGGTCCCCCTCTTTATTAATGAAGGAGATATCGTCAGGATCAACACCGAAACCGGTCAGTACACGGAAAGGGTGGAGAAAAAATAAAAGAAAGGAGCGAATATAAAAAAACAAAAACCGACTTTATGTCGGTTTTTTTGTTTTAGAATCCATATAAAGCAAAACTATCTGGAGACATAGGGCATAAGAGCCATGTAACGAGCTCTTTTTATGGCAAGGGCGAGTTTGCGCTGATTCTTTGCGGAAACTCCGGTGTACTTGCGTGCCAAGATCCTGCCATGAGGATTGGTGAACTGAGCCAGAAGCTCGGTATCTTTGTAATCAATATGTTTTATGTTGTTTTTATTGAAGAAACACTCGGCCATAATGGTTAAATTATCTAATTTTGTTACTTATCACCAATAATCTGTTTAGAGGCGATATTATACACGGAAAGTATCATCGAGTCCACTTTTTACTTAGAAAGGAATGTCTTCGGGATCAACCTCTTCATCCGGATAGTTGATCTGTTCATTGTCATTCCCTCCTCCGGATTGCTCAGCATCGGACCCATAAGACCCGTCCGAAGTCGATCCTCCGCCGGAGCTTTTGGCACCAAACTGAACTCTGTCGGCCACAACCTCGGTTCGGTACTTCTTTTCACCGCTTTGATCCTCCCAACTGCGAGTCTGAATGCGGCCTTCGATTAATGCTTGCTGACCTTTTTTAAGGTACTGAGCGCTAGTCTCAGCCTGTCTGCCAAAAACAACTATGTTATGAAAGTCGGCACTCTTTTGCTGAACCCCGTCTTTATCTTTCCAGACACGGTTGGTCGCGATTGAAAAGTTACAAACCTTGGCCCCGGAAGGCAGTGAACGTATCTCCGGATCTCTTGTTAAATTTCCGGCTATTATTGCCTTATTTAAATCCATAAATAAATTTGGTTTAGATTATAATACTCGCTTATGTAAGCATTATACTACAATCTCCTCAATACTTTTATCTATTTCCTCATCGGAAACTTTAAAATCTTTGGGTTTTTTGCGAGCCTCTTCTTCTCTTCTCTCTTCCGCTTCTTTTTTCTGTTTAAGTCTGTAGCCGTAAAGAGTGTTCTCTTTAACGGTTTTTATTATAATCATCCTTATTATATTCTCGCTTCGTAAAAGAGATTCTTGAATCAAAGAAGGGGCTTCTCGGTTGGCTTCAAACTTTATCCACCCAAACTGAGCGTGACTGAAACGAGATTTCGGCATGGTAATGGGAACCTCTATTACATATTCCAAGGTCCTCATCTTCGGGTATCCTTCGGTCAAAAAAATACCACCAGCGTCTTCAATCGCCTTTTTTATGACATTCACCTCATGAACCACCTCTTCCTCGGAAAGAGAAGGGGTCAGATGAAAGCCAATCTCGTAGACACGGATGTTTTCTTCAACCCCTTCAACTTCTTCAACTTCTTCAATATTTTCAGCTTCTAATTCAGTCATACGTGAGAGATAGTAACATATATGAAAAAAGGGTGCAACAAAAATGCTCTAATCACTCACGGTTCGTGGCGTCTCCCGAGTAAAAAACAAACAATGGTGAGCCGACTCGCCAGTCCGCAAGAGACCCTGACTCTTTGCCCCGGAACCTTCGCTCCGCAACCCCAAGATGTGGATTTACTGTGTATTATGTGTGGAAAACTTTCAGCCCTTCTTCTTAAAGCATTTTCTTAGTTTAAGGCTTTTACAAGATCAAATTTACCAGGAGGTCATTTAACGGCCAAAAGGCCAGTCCTGGTCACGTTGGCAGGAAACTCTTTAAAGGTAAGAGGAGAGCGTGCGACTCGACGGCATCCGTTCTCAATGAGAGATTTCTCCAAGGCATTTTCTTCTACGTGATTGAATTTGTAAACCTTACCCCAGAGTTTTCCGACCGGCGTATTGTCTTTTACCGAGATTACGATTAGGCGCCCGTTCGGCTTCATCAAACTCAGGAGCTTGGGTACCGCCAAGTCAAGGGGGGTATACTCAAGAACCCCGCTGGCTATCACCACGTCAAAGTGTCCCGGAGAAAGATAAATCTTATCCCCGCCGGAGACGGTGACCGTCTCTTGCGCAAGGACGTCGGCCTTGCCGACCGTCAGTCTTTCTTTGGTGACTCTTTTTCTTCTGGCAATCTGTTCCGTTTCTTTAACCATGTCTTCGTTTACATCGGTTGCCACTATGTGAGCCTCGGGAAACTTTTTCAAAAGAGCAAAACTCACAAGACCGGTCCCGCAGCCGACATCCAATATCTTAGGGTTGGTAATCCCGCATTCTGATACCTCTTTTAAAACATAACGACAAAGACCTCTTTTAAAGCCACTTACTGTCAGGGTCATATCCCAAACGGGAGCAAGACGAGAGTAAAGTTCTTCCATGGATATATATATTAACTTAAAGTCACACCTAAGAGCAAACACTGAACATACGACAGCTGTTGTTAAAAAGCGACGATATAACTTCATCTTTCGATTCCACTCGTATATCCGCTACTCTTTGAGCCACCTCTTTGACGTAGACGGGTCGGTTCTCCTTACCTCTTACCGAAAGAGGGGCCACGTAAGGAGCGTCGGTTTCAACCATTATCATGTCCAGTGAAGGAAGTTGCACCAGCTCGTCATAGTCGGAGGTAAAGGTCACAACGCCCGTAAAAGAAAGAGAAAAGCCCAAAGATAGAAACGCCTTAGCTTCATCAAGAGTGCCGGAGAAAAAATGAGAGTTACCGGGAACACGGGCGTGTTTTTTAAGTAAAGACAGACAGTCGGCATAGGCATTACCAGCCGGACCGCTTCTTATATGAAGCATCAACGGCTTTTTAAGACGATTGGCGAGCTCTATTTGAGAGACAAAGACCTCCCTTTGTCTCCTTACTCCTTGCGGGTCGGTTACATGGAAATAATCCAGACCGCACTCGCCTATCGCAACAACCTTGGATGAAAGGGCCTGACCCAAAAAAGCCTCGGTGTCAAAATCAGATTCGGTGGCATAGATTGGATGAAGTCCGACCGTTGCATAGACCCCCTCTTCATGTTTTTCCGCAAGATCAATCGCCTTTTGCGAACTACCGAAGTCAACCCCGACATTTATCATCCATACACCATGTTGTAATGACTCTTCTATTATCTCGCTCTCCCTTCCCGAAAAAGCTTCCAGGTTGATGTGGGTGTGTATATCGAAATAAGAGGGTCTCATAAAAAAAGTTAAAAATTCAAATCAATGACCGAAGAAAATACCTACCGGTAAAAATCACTTTCTGGCAAAAAGGGCTTTGCCGGGAGGTCGTCTTTTTTCAATCGCCTCTTTTATCTCTTTAGCACTCTCCGGCATCAGGGGCGTCAAAAGGATCGCGGTCTCCCAAAGCCCGTGAATGAGATGCTTGACGTCTTCTTTGGCGTCCGCTTCATTTGTCTTTATTTTTTTGAAGGGCTTCTTGTCCTCTATGTACTTATCCAAAAGAGATATTTTGCTCCAAACATAATCGGCAGCCTTGTTAATCTCAAAAGAATCAAAGGCTTTATGATAACTCTTCTTAAGTTCATTTTTTTTCATAACAATATCAACGTCCGGCAGTTTCCCATAATCAACTTCATATGTATGAGCCATTTTGACTATTCTACTGAACGCATTACCGAGTCCGTTGGCGAGGTTGGCGTTGTAAGCCTCCTTGAAACGCTCCTCTGTCATATCGCTGTCTTCAAAAGGGTGAACCTCTCGTGCAACATAATAACGCAAGGCATCAGTTCCGTAACGGTTTATCATATCAAAGGGATCAATAACGTTTCCGATACTTTTGCTCATCTTCTGCCCCTCGCTTATGATAAAACCGTTTATGACTATCTGCTTTGAAAGAGGGAGTCCTGCAGAGAGAAGCATGGCCTGCCACATCGCCGACTGCTGACGAAGATTGTCTTTGCCGGCATACTGAGTTACCGGCCACCAATTTTTAAAACCCTTCATATCTTGGGGCCAACCGATGGCGGAGACGTAGTTGACAAGAGCATCGAACCAGACATACATGGTATGGTTCGAATCATTGGGAACAGGGATTCCCCACGGTTGTTTTTCCGCCAAACGAGACACACTAAAATCTTCAAGTCCCCTCTCGACAAAACTTTTTATCTCATTTAATCGAAAATCGGGAACAACAAAGTCGGGCTTATTATCATAAAGTTCAAGTAAAGCACCTTGGTAACGAGAGAAACGAAAGAAATAATTTTCTTCTTCTATAACCTCGGGCTCTTTGCCGGGATGCTCGGGGCAACATCCATCAACCAAGTCGGAGTGACTCTTTTCAAGCTCACACCCGACGCAGTAGCGTGTTTTGTAATTCTTTTTGTAGATGTCTCCATTTTTCAAACACCTCTTCCAAAAAGCCTGAGCGGCCTTGACGTGATCCTCGTCGGTAGTACGAATAAAGTTTAGATCAGACTTCATACCAAGTGCTTCCGTAAGTTTTCTGAAAGTCTCGGAGAGTTTATCAACGTATTCTTTCGGATCCGCCCCTTCTTCTTCGGCTTTTCGATAGATCTTAAGTCCGTGCTCATCGGTGCCGGTATTTAAGAAAACTTCATCACCAAGCATCTCTTTATACCTTGCAATGATGTCTGCACGGACGAGCTCGACGGCATGCCCGATGTGAGGAGGGGCGTTAACGTAAGGAAGTGTGGTGGTTATGTAAAAGTTTTTAGGGCTTGCCATTTTTTTTGTTTGAATGTGCCTCGGCCAAAACAGGACCTTTCGGAAGAGTTTCTTTCGATTTTGGTGCCGACTGCATATCCTTTAAAAACTCAAGCAAAACGGCGGCAATTGGAACGGATAATATTACCCCCAAAAATCCGGCCAGTTGAAAGCCGGCGATCAAGGCAATGATGACAATAATGGGAGAAAGTCCGACGACCTTTCGAATAACGAGAGGATAGATTAGCTGACTTTCGAACTGTTGAATTATTACGTAAACCCCCGTCACAACCAAGCCAATGGTTATTCCTGGACCCATGAAATTACCTCCTTCAACCATCGCTATGGCAATTGCGGGAACGGCGGCGAGTATCGGACCAAAAACGGGAATCAGTTCAAACATGCCCGCCAAAACAGCCAAGAGCAAGGCGTGAGGAATACCCAGAAGTGTCAAACAAAGAAAAACCAAAACGGCAACGATAACAGCAAGCACCAGCTGTCCTTGCATCCAGTAACCTATCTTTATCTCCGCCCTTCTCCAAAGGTCAAGAACATAATCAGTGTTCTTGGTTGGGGTGACCAACCTTAAGAATTTACCGACACCATCCTCTTGCACGGACAGATAGAAAGACAAAACTATTATGATAACGAAGTTCAAGACCCCGCCGAACAATGAGAACAGAGTACTCACGAAACCTTGGCTCAATCCAGCAAGTGATTCTTGGATCCCCTCTATCACCTTAGTCGGAGAGAGCTCCCCGGCAAAATCACCGAAGAGCGGAATGTTCTCAAAAACCGAACCTTCTTCAAAATGAGGGAGCCAGCTTTCAAAGGTTCCAAAATAATCCGGAAGAGCGCGGATAAAAGAAAAAGACTCCTGTAGCAGGGGAATCAATAAAAAATAGAAGGCGGCAACCATAGAGAGTATAAAACCGAAGTAGACGATTAAAACCCCCATCACACGAGGAACCTTTCTTTTTACAAACCACTTGGCGGCCGGTGAGATAGCGGCGGCCAACAAAACGGAGGTAAGGATAACCAAAAGAAGATCACGAAGAATATAGGCCGTTACAAACAACAGGGCTATCAAAAACACCCATATAATCGATGAGGGGGTTATTGAAACATAATAGTGATCACTCTGTCCATTGCTCATTGACTCTTATGATATCACGCGCGATGTGAAACATAAAGATTCACCCGGTAAACGAGGTCTCCGACTTTGAAAATGAGAGTGCCTTGGCTTAAAAAGAAAGTTTCTTTTTAAGGGTTTTGGTGTCGGGGTTACTCCCGACAACGGAGGCGGCGAGGCGTTCATTGGTAAAGATTCCACAAGCCAATTTTTTGATATCTTTTGCAGTCACAGCCCTTATCTCCTTCGTCACTTCTTGAGGAGTTTTTTGTGTACCGGTCAATATTTCCTGCTCAACAAAAAACTCTGCCACCGAATCCGAACTCTCCAAATCCAAGGACATCTTTCCAATAAGATGTTCTTTGGCTTTTTTAAGTTCTTTCTCACCAACCAACTCCTCTCTTAAAAGTTTGAGTTCTCCCATAATGACATCGATTACCTCACCGAATCTTTTCGGATCTATCCCGGTTACAATCGATAGAACTCCGTGCCTTCGATTCAGATCGGCAATAGACTTAATGTAATAACAGACTCCCATTTCCTCTCTGAGTTTCTGGAAGAGTCGGCCTGACATACCGCCACTTAAAACCGAATTAAGCACCAAAAGAACAGGAACTTTTTTGTCGGAAGCTTTAAGTGCTCGAACACCCAAGTTCACATGAAGCTGGTCGGTCTTTCTGCTCTCAACCAAGAATTTGGGCTCGCTCTGTCCCTCCAAGACACGAGGGCGCCCAGGACGCTTGATTCGAGGCATTTTCCCATACTTTTCTTTAACCTCTTTTTCCACCTTTTTACTGTCAAACTTCCCCGCAACCACTACAATCGTATTCTCGGCGACATAGTGTTTTTTCAAAAAAGAGATAAAGTCCTCGCGGGTTAAAGCGCTCACGGTCTCTTTGGTTCCCAAGGGGTGCCTACCGGCCGGTTGGTCACCATAGACCGCTCGATAAAAAAGATCTTGAACATATATCCTTGGTGTATCTTTATACATATTTATCTCTTCAATGATCACGCCTTTTTCTTTGGAAAGTTCCTCTTCATCAACTCGGGCCTTAAGGTATATATCGGAAATAACATCAAAAAGAGTTGAAAAATGTTTGGGATTTCCTTTGGCATAATACCCTGTGTACTCTTGTCCGGTGAAGGCATTGGAAGAAGCCCCCACCGAATCGAGCGTTGAGCTAACATCGTAAGGAGTTTTGTACTTCTCGCCCCCCTTCATTGCCATATGTTCCAAAAAGTGAGCGATTCCGTGTTTGTCTTCGGCTTCATTGATCGAGCCCGCCTCCGTCATAACCAAAACGGTAACGGTCGGATGGTCCTTCATCGGGATGGTAACAAGGCGAACGCCGTTTTCGAGTGTTTTGTTTTTTGATTTCATTTTTTATATTTTGATATTTTATAAGACTTTAAATAACCCCAAGCAAATATAATAAAGAATGGAAAAAAATAAAGAAGAAACTCCGATGAGTTCTTTGAAATTAACAACCATGTCTATATCTCTTTTTCCCCGAAGCGCTCCGAGTATTCTTTGAGAGCCACCACATACAAGCTTTCCGCCCAACCGAGAGGAATGTTCTCATTGGGGCGATCACTGTTTGAGTAATAAAGCTCAGGGAGCTTATTGCCTTCAGCTTCGAGATTTTTGGTCTTATGCAGATAGTTGCGAGCTCTTTCTTTATCCCCCCAACGACTGTAAATAATCGAAAGCCACGGAAAACCCATGACCCACTCGGCCTCTTCACTATAACCGTCTTCGTTTTTGTTGTAGTAGTAGTCATTCTTATATCTTATGACACCGCTTCGACGATCAAGTTGGTAGTGCAAGTTCTCTATTATCTCCTCGGCGACCTCTCTGTTTACGACATCGTAAGGATAGATTAAGCTGAGCAAGGCCAAGTCACAGAACTTGGTCTCGGACTCACGGGGCACCATGTTGAGCAGTCCTTGCTCTCCTTTTTCTATCAGCCCTTCCGGAATCTTTATAAAGTCCAGTTGTGAAGCCTTCTTCAATCCGGCAACCACGGCCCCGACGGATGAAGCGTGTACTTCTTCATACTCTTCCCATATACCGTTGTCTGGATCGTGCCAGTACTCTATGGAGTTTAAGTAATCTATAAGAGTTTGGAGCACCTCCCTGTCCCCGTCGGTCTTTATGATGCCCTTTCCTAGAAGCTCTATTTCGGCCAGTTTGAAGATAATGGCACCAACGGCATCGTTCTGTTTATTCCCCCACTCTTCCCAAAACTCATCAAAGCTTTCGGGATGATATCGGGCATGTATGTATTGCCAACTCTCGTGGGGTTTGTTATGCGTCGCCCAGATAATCTTCTCCTTGTGTTTTTCAAAGATATGCATGATTGCGGTCCATGTTTCCAAAACCGTATCCCACTCATCAGTAACCTCAAATGCCAACGCTGTATAGAAGTTATCCCGCAACCAAGCCTTATCATAACCGGTTGAAACATCTTTGGCGGAAGCCAGGAAAAGCCCCGAAGGAGCCCTCAGTGCTCTTATGTTCTCAACATGCTCTTGTATTTCTCTTTCAATGTTCATAATAAAAACTTAAGTTATCTCTGCCATTTTTTCTCCATATTGCTAATTTTGTCTTGAAGGTAAGGTTTTTGAGTTTTAAGAAAGGATGCAATTTCCGGAAACTGACTCTCCATTTCGGCAAGGGCACGAAGAAATGTCTCTTCCTTTCTTAAAAAAACCTTGAGTTTCGACATCATTTTTTCTTCGTAATAATCACCCTTCTCTCGAGTCGACTCCAAAAGACTCTCGCCTTCTTGGCGCTCTCTTTGAGCCACTGCCACCATGTAGTCGAAAGCGCTATCCACGGGGTAGCGTTTGGTGCTTCCCTTGTCCGCCGGTGAAAAGTTCTTTTCTGCCTCGGCTTGCCTTTCGGCCTCTTTAAATATCTCTTTGGCCGACTCCAAAACACGCAAACAGGCGTCTTTTTCCTTTCTTTCCTTTTCTGACGGCTTATCGGGAGATCTTTCCATTGAGTTATTTTCCATAAAACAAAATTAAAACCTGATATGAAACAGATTGTAACATATCTACTTAAAACCAAAACCTTGATTAAAAATCTTTAAACAAAATACTCTGACAGATATGGCGACAGTTCGGCGACTGAGACCCGCTTTTGCTTACCAGAGTCCCTTTCGCGAACGGTAACGGTGTTATCTTCCAGGGTATCAAAATCGACCGTAATACAAAAAGGTGTTCCTATCTCATCCTGACGGCGATAACGCTTTCCTATATTCCCATTATCATCAAACCAGACTCTACCGATATCGGTTTTAAGAGCCAGGTGGATTTCTTTGGCTTTTTTGACAAGTTCGGGTTTGTTTTTAAGTAAAGGAAAGACAGCAACTCGAACAGGTGCCAATTTGGGTTTGAAACACAGATAAGTACGGCTCTCACCATCCATCTCATCCTCACGGTAGGCACTGACCAAAACGGCCAAAACAAGTCTCTCCACTCCGAAAGAAGGCTCTATAACATGCGGAGTGAACTTCTCTCCGGTGTGCTTGTCGGTGTACTCTAGCGCCATACCCGAGAACTCCCTGTGTTTACCTAAATCATAATCGGTTCTGTAGGCCAATCCCGACAGCTCTTTCCGACCGAACGGATATTGAAACTCGAAGTCAATGGTTCTTTTCGAATAATGAGCCCTGCCTTCTTCCGGTATTTCATGCTCATAGAGCATATCCGAAGGTAACCCAACCGTTTCAAAGAAGTTCTTCGTCTCTTTCCTCCAATGCTCAAAGCTTTCTTCCCACTTTTTTTCTCGAATGAAATATTCGATCTCCATCTGCTCCATTTCCCTCAATCGAAATATAAAGTCACGCGGAGATATCTCGTTCCTGAAAGCCTTGCCTACCTGAGCGACACCGAAAGGTATTGATGGGTAGAGAGTGTCTATTATGTTCTTGTAGTTCACGAAAATACCTTGCGCCGTTTCAGGTCGAAGATAAGAGACCGAGCCCTCGCCACCGGAGGCTCCAACGGTTGTTTTGAACATCAAATTGAACGTTCGGACCTCGGATAGAGGGTTGCCTTCCGGGCTTTTTATTCCTTTCTTTTTAATGTATTCTGTCATCTCTTCGGCCGGCATACCGTCAGCGTTCTCTATCCCATTGTCTTCAAGCAAGCTATCGGCGCGGTAACGTTTTTTGGTAATAATGTCTTCAACAATCGGATCGCTGAACTCCTTGGTGTGTCCCGTGGCCTCCCAGACCTCCTTTTTCATGAGAATGGCGGAATCAAGTCCGAAGATGTCATCTCGCTCGTGAACAAAGGTTTTCCACCACAGGTCGCGGATGTTATTCCTCAACTCAACACCCAAGGGACCGTAGTCCCACATCCCGGCAATACCGCCGTAGAGTTCCGAACCGGGAAATACAAACCCGCGTCTTTTACAAAGAGAGACAATCTTTTCCATTAGTGGATTTGTTTTCATGGTTTTGTGTTTAATATTTGTTTTGCTCTTGAAATTTATCTAAAAAAAGAAAAATTGCGAATCAAAGTCAAGTGGCATTTTTTAAAAAAGAGAAACTCCGCTGAGCTGAAGAGGGATGTTGTAAAATGACCTCTCCAACATCTCTCCCGTGCCTCTATCATCCCCAAACAGATGTATCTCTTCTATCAGGATTGGTGCTCGACCGCTTTCTTCGGGGGTGATGGAGACACTCAAGACAACCTCCCTCTTGGGTATGCGAAGGACCCCTCTAGCCGGTCTCCACAGGCCGGTTCCGGCTTGAATTTCCCCAAGTCTCCATAAAAACTCCCTGCTACTGTCAAGCCTGAAGTTTTCATCTCCAGCGGAGACCGAGTTTATAACAACCGAAGAAGGGAATTTGGTTATTATTTCCGCATTTCTGACTCCCCCAACTCCAACCAAAACACTTAGCGTTACGTCCAGATCGTAAGTTTCACCGGCAACAAGTGAGCTTTGCGTACCGGCGTCGGATAATCTGGTTATGACCTCTACATTAAAGTAGGTGGCGATAAGAACTTGTTTTGTGTGCTCGAAGGACACCCTTTCATTTCCTCGGGTGTCCCCTTCAAAAGAAGCTGACAGAATCAAATCTCGATCATTCACGAGTTGGGAAAGATGTGTATCGAAAGAAAAAGGTATCACTCCTTCCGAACCCGAGAAATTAATCTCTTTTCCCGTCCACACCAAACGATTTTCTTCCCTTCGAGCATCTTGGCCGGATAAACTGTCCAGACCCTTCCCCTTAACAGCAAGTTCCAGATACCCTTTTTCCATATCAAGGCCTGCGGAATTGCGCCAAAACAGTTTTCCTTCAACGGTCTCACCGAAATACACATGGTCATCGATATCCAAAGACAACTCCAACTCAAAGGGGGTGCTGTTTACATCCGCAACAATCTCCGAGGACGCAAAGTGAGTCACAACATCATCCGCCGGTCCGACGGAGACGGATATTGTCCTGCTCATCTCATCTGCCGAAACTTCCACGAACATTCCCGTGAAGGTCAGTTCTTTTTTTTCTCCCGGCTCCAGTGTGTCAATTACCCACAACCCCCTACTTATCTCTTCGCTGAAATCGGAAAGATAAAACCCGAGAGGGTGCTCTATCCTAACAATCAGATTTTCTTGGCTTGTATCAGCGTCAGATAAAACACGAACGGTATATTCGTTTCTGCCGTTGATGTAAACTTCATCCGGCCCGATTAACTCCAAAGACACAGGAGTGTCTTTTACTCTCAAATTAAATTCTTTGCCTTTCTCATAAAGTGCACCTGATCCTTCAAAGGTAAATGTCAAGTCGGCAACAAATGTATAGGTCTCCCCCTCTTTACCAAAAAGGTTGAAACTCGTGTTGTGTCTTTTAACGCCGTCCGCCCTCAGGTCACCAAGGTCGATTCTCTGTGTGTTAATACGAGAGCCGGGATTATCGGGATCTCGGGCCTCCTCCGGATAGCGCAATATCAACTGTGCGTTATAAATATTGGCATTGTTTCTATTTCTAACGGTTATTTCAAGGTTAACCTCCTCTCCGGCCGAAACCGTATTTTCCCCAACTATGTTTATGATTACATTCTCGGGAGAAACAAAAATACCTCCACTGAAAAAAATGTAAACAGCCGAGATTATGGAGTAAAGAAAAAATAAAAGAGATCCTATTAAAAAAGCGAAAAGGGCGAATCTGGCATAATGATATTTCTTCTTCTCTTTTTTGGGAGAGGTTTTCTTGTCCAAAGATGGTTCGGTTTTTTTATTCTTCTCGGCGGAAAATTCCCAATAGTCTTTTCCCGCTTTAAAACTTTGGCCCTTTCCGTAATAAAGCTTCTCTTCGGTGCCATCCATTCCTTTTGGTTTATATTCTTTACGCGGCTTCATCACAGAAATTATATATTATAAAAGAGAAACTTTCAAAAACTCAACGACAAGGATTGGAGGCAAAAGATAGCATCCGTTTTAATTCAAAAGACTACCAAGCGACCTCCAGTGCTCTGTTTATCTCTCGAGTCACCCTCCTTCTTAACAAAGAAAGCTCATTCTTATTCCCGTCTTTCAAAAGGTCTTCATCGGAAACAAAAAGTGAATAGGTTGAATATTCAATATACCCCTGAGTATGCAATACCCCCAACATTACGGACCTTTCAACATCATGAATATCGGACCCTTCCAAGGACATCTTTGAAAACCCTTCACTGACGATGTCAAAAACTTTCTGATTTCCTTCGCTTTCTCCAACAAGACGACCGCAGACCGCCATCATCTTGGCAACAGCACTCTGGCCCGCTGGGCACCCTCTCAAAGAAAAAAAGAAATTGGTATGCGGGAATAAATAGGTTATGCGCCAACCTCCCTTGCCCGATAAGAGCCCCACCGAAACAAGCGTTGAATCCACAAGTCCCGAACGGAGCCTTGAGAATGACTTGCGAGCACCTTGGGCGCGCGCATAGAGACAGCCGAACTCCCGAGTCATAAGTAAAACGGAAAGACCTTCTTCTCCATTAGGAACACTCTTGAGAACCAGGGCTTTTGTGTCGTAAATGTTATATTTCATTGAATAACTTGGCTTTCGTCTTTTTTCAACTCCACGCGAAACTCCTTACCATCAATTGAAAATGTATGGGGTTTTTGAGTTTTTTCATAAAAAACCTTAGAAACCTTGACTGTATCACGAAGTTCTTCAGCCGCCTCTTTTACAAGACCCTTCCCTTCTTCATCGGCTTCAACAAAAAGATGCGCTCTCTCTTGTGATGTAAATCCGTCTTTCTTACGACAGCTCTGGAGAGTTCGTACAAGGTCCCTAATCTCACCTTCTCTAATCAATTCGGGGGTCAAGGTAAGATCAAGGCTTACATCAACTTCAATGTCGGATTTAAAGACAACCTCTTTTACATTGACTTCCGAGGTTACGTGCTCCATAAGTTCGTGGTTTTCGATCATATATTCCGGTGTTTTTTTCAAAACAAGTTTAGAAAGGGGTTGACGAACTCGAATCCCGGCCTCCGCTCTTTTTTCCAGCCCAATCGACACTATCTTTCTGACTTTGTTGAAACTGTCCAAAACTTCTTGATCGTGATCCTCTTTTTTCGGCCAAGAATCCAAATGAACACTTTCGGGGTCATCTTTCAATCTGACTGCCTCGTAAACCCTTTCGGCCGTGAACGGCATAAAGGGTGCCAAAAGCTTTGAATATGTTTTCAGAATGGAACGAGTTACCGAAAGACATCGTTTTGAGTCTTCATCTTCGCTTTTGAATCTGTCTCTGGATCTTCTTACATACCAGGTGGACAGATCGTCAACAAAATCCATCAAAGGACGAGCCGCTTGATTTATTTCATAAGCATCCAAACCGTCGGTAACCTGTTTGACAACCTCCCGCAGACGACTTTCTATCCATCGGTCTATTTCTTTTGGTTTCTTGCCGGTGTTCTCTTTCTTGTTTTTCAAACCTTCTTCCTTCGGAGCATACATTTGATAAAAAGACACGACATTCATAAGACGGTTTATAAGTTTCTTTGAAACCTCGTCAACACGACTCTCGGTAAAAGCCAGATCTTCCGCACGAACGACCGGAGAGGAGAGCATCGAATAGCGAAGCGCATCGGCTCCGTAACGATCAACGATATCCATCGGGTCGGGGTAATTCTTTAGACGTTTTGACATCTTTTTGCCGTCCTCGGCCAGAACTGTTCCGTTGACAACCACCGTCTTAAAGGGAGCTCTACCGAAAAGTGCCGTCGACAGAACCAGTAACGTATAAAACCATCCCCTCGTCTGGTCTTGGCCTTCGGCGATAAAATCCGCGGGGAAATAAGGGCTGTCATCTTTTTCAAACTCTTTCTTTTTCTCAAACGGATAGTGTATCTGAGCGAAAGGAACCGAGCCGGAATCATACCATGTGTCAAAAACATCCGGAACTCTCTCCATGACCCCTCCGCAAGAACAAGCCAGCTCAACTTTATCTATATAAGGGCGGTGCATGTCCTTCTCATAGTTTTCATTGTGAGGCAACTTTTTGTAAGCAATCTCACGAACTTCGGCGTTAGACATGAAATCTTCTTTTTTACCCCCCCTCATCTCAATCGACTGCTTTCTGTCAGCAAAGACCGCGACACAAGAAAGAAGCCAGAGTGGAGCGTTGTGAGAAACCAAAAGTATTCTTTTACCGGAGTGCTTAATTTCAAGCTCCTCCAAGAGAGCTCCCATGCGTTTTTTAACATCAATGAAACTTTCTCCACCGGGTATCGATTCATCAAAAGCGTCCGTCCAATGATCAAACAGATTACGATAATCATCAACGGGATGCGTATCGATCTCCCCGAAATTCAACTCGCGTAATCTGACATCTTCCACTACATGCTCCGGAGGTACCCCGCAAGACTCCGCCACTATCTCCGCCGTCTCTTTTGCTCTTATGATATCGGATGTCACTATCAAATCCGGCGGATCAGCCGACAGCTTTTCCGCGGCTTTCTTTACTTGTCTTTTCCCTTTTTCGGTCAAATGATGAGGGTTCTCGGGGTCTGAACTTAAAATGTTCTTGACATTACTTTCCGCCTCACCGTGACGAATCGCAAAATAACTGTTGTTAGACTCCTTGGCTATTTCATCAAAGGAGCCGACGACCAGATACTCTCCACAATCTCGACACTCCCAAATCGGCATGGGGGTTCCCCAAAACCTCGAACGAGAGATTGACCAATCCTTCGCTTCGGCAAGCCACTCACCGAAACGATTGGTGCCCATGTGTTTGGGAACCCAAAGTACTTTTTTATTTTCCTCAACCAGTTTTTTCCTTAGATTGGAAACTTTTATGAACCAAGAATCGGTTGCGTAGTTCAATAAAGGGGTGTCGCATCGCCAACAGTGAGGATAGGAGTGTGTTAATTTCTCTTTGGCAAAAAGTTTACCCTCATGAGCCAGTATCTTTATTATCTCTATATCGGTTTCCGAAAAGTCACCCTTCGGTTTAACGAACCTGCCGGCAAGGCTCCCGAGTTCATCGGTAAACTCGCCACGCATATTTACGTGCTGAATAAAAGGAATATTATGTTTTTCAGAAAGCTCATAGTCGTCCGAACCGAAGGCGGGTGCGATGTGAACCACTCCCGTTCCTTCTTCGGTGGTAACAAAATCGGCGGAGTAGATCTTCCAACCCTTCTCTTTGTCTCCATGTAAATCGGCATTAACAAAAAAATCAAACAAAGGCTCATATGAAAGACTGACCAAATCCTTGCCTTTTATAACCACCTTCGGTTCATACCCTTCTCCCATTACATTGATTACTCGATCTTCGGCAAGAATGTAGTAAGCTTCTTCTTTTTCAACCAGAGCATACTTTATATCCGCCCCCACCGCCAAAGCGGAGTTGCCGGGTAAGGTCCAAGGGGTGGTCGTCCAACTCAATATGTATACATCTTTTCCTTTCTTCATTCCCCACTTTGTAAGATCGGGGTCTTTGATTTTAAAGTTAACGGTAACCGTATTATCTTTAATATCTTTGTATCCTTGATTAACCTCGAAATTGGAAAGAGTCGTCTCGCATCGCGGGCATATGTGCATCGATTTGAAACCCTTGTAAAGCAACCCCTTTTCATGAAGCCCTTTTAAAGAAAAGAAGACCGATTCGGTAAAAGAAGAGTCCATGGTTTTGTAAGCGTCTTCCATGTCGATCCACCGCCCCATGCGAGGAACAACCCTCTTCCACTCCTTGTCGTAGAGCAATACGCTTTCTCTTGCGGCTTTATTAAATTCCTCAACTCCGTAGTCTTCTATATCTTTTTTGTTCTCCAATCCCAACTCTTTCTCCACCAGATTCTCTATGGGCAAACCGTGACAGTCCCAACCCCAAACACGACGAACGTACTTCCCGCGCATGGTTTGATACCGTGGAATTACATCTTTAATGGTGCCGGCCAGAATATGGCCGTAATGAGGAAGTCCCGTGGCAAAAGGAGGGCCGTCATAGAAAACAAAGTTTCCTTCCGGTGACGGTTTTTCCAGGGTTTTTTTAAAAATTTCACGCTCCTCCCAAAATTGAAGTACTCTCTCTTCTTCCAGAGCAGTCTCACTTTTTTCTTTATTTTGGTCGAAATCACGGCTATTCATAACCTTTTTATAATAACACAGGAATAAATTAAGAAAAAATATAAACCGATCTCAACTCGAGAGTCGTTCCCCAACCCGCTCTCGGAGTTTCTTTATAAAAAATCAGGGCTACATCTTGTCGGGTATTCCTATTCCCAAAATATATAGACCGTTCTTCATTACCGCCTGGAAACTTTTTGTTAAAAGGAGCTTGTATCCGGAAGATCTGTCATCAGGGTCGGCTATTTTGTGCTCGGCGTAAAACACATTGAAAGAGGAAGCGGTTGAGGTCAAGTAAGTAACAACATAGTGTGGAGCATATTCCTTTTGAGCTCTTTCGACAACTTCCGGGAATCTGTATAAAATACGCTCCAGTTCAGTGTTAAGAAAGAATTTACCGGACTCGTCCACCTTTACCCCCAGATCTTCGGCCCGCTTGGCGGCGGAAGCGGCTCTTGTAAAAGAGTATTGCAAATATGGACCTGAATCTCCCTCAAGCGACAACGATCTTTCAAAATCAAACACGACATTTTTCCCTGGTGTTTGTTTCAAAACAGTAAACCGAATGGCGGCGAGAGCGATGGTTTCGGAGGCTTTCTTTTCTTCTTCTTCATTTTCAAACTTTCCCCCTTCTTTCGTCTTTTTCAAGGCCACGCTTTCAGCGTCATCAAGCAATGTCCCTCCTCCCATAACATTACCTTTCCGTGAAGACATCTTTCCCTCCGGAGTGGTAAGCATGCCATGTCCGATATGAATGGTCTTCTCCGCAACCTCCGGATGAAGCAACGACAACGCTTTAAGCATCACTTTAAAGTACTCCGTCTGTTCATTGCCCGTCACAACCACCGATAGATTGGGACTTTCGATTTCGAATTTATATGCATTCAAACCGAGATCCTTGGTCTCATACGTGGGTAACCCCAAAGAAGTTACGAAAACTCTAGTATGGAGACCGTATTTTTCTCCTTTAAATATTACCGCTTCTTCCGACCTTTCGAAAACTCCTTTTTTCAGTCCTTCTTTAACTATTTTCTTTCCTCTTTCAGCGGTTTCACTTTCAAAAAAATAGTGATTAAAAGAAGTGCCGAGTTTTTTATATATCTCTTCAAAATGAACCAAGCTGGCCTCGCGACCCCAGCTGTAAAGCTTCATCAGTTCGGGATTACTCTTCTCATAAATCGCTTTGTTTATTTCGTCTATCTCTTTTCGGGCTTCCTCCTTTTCGTAAGCGGCTGAACCTTCAACATAGGCCGACCCTATAAAAGATATCTTTTCCTCAAGAGAGGAGTTCTCGGGAGGGCGCTCTTTTTCTTTCTTCATCATTCCCCAAAGGGCTTTGGCCACATGAGGACCGACGTCACCTTGATAGTTGGCTCTTATTACTTCAGCTCCCGAAAACTCGATCAGTCTGGATATGGACTCTCCAACCGAATTACTCATCAGGTGACCCGCGTGTAACTCTTTGAAAGGATTGGGGTCGGTGTACTCCACCATTACCCGCTTATTTTCAAGGTTTTTGTTCTTCCCAAAATCGCCTCCGGAATAATAGATAAAGGAAACAGATTTGGAGAAAAAACTTTCGGATAAATAAAAGTTAATGAAGCCGGATCCGGCGACCTCCACCTTCTCAATATCATCATCGAGGTTTTTCCTTATCTCTTCGGCAATCTCTTCGGCGAGTTTTAGGGGGTTCTTACCTTCCCTTTTGGCACAGATCATTGCAACATTGGTGGCATAATCACCGTGAGACATGTCCGTCGGATGCTCAAGAGTAATATCAACATCTTTGATATCAAGAGCTTTTAAGCTTTTTCCCAAGATCTCTTCTATCTTTGTTTTAACATTCATTGCGTTTCCGGTTAAAAAGATCTTCTTATTTTTTTCCGGTGCTACCAAAACCCCCCTCTCCTCGTTCGGTCTTCGACACTTCTTCAACCTCTTCAAAGTTCACTCGCTCAACTTTCTGTATCAACATCTGAGCGGTCTTGTCACCCTTTTGAAAAATATGATCTTTATCGGACAGATTGACGATCCCGACAACTATCTCTCCTCGATAGCTTGAGTCTATCACACCCCCTAAAGTTTTAAGTCCATGCTTCATGGCCAGACCGCTTTTGTCCCAAATAAGCCCCGCAAATCCTTCAGGTATCTCAACAGACAGACCTGTAGGAATGAAGGCTCTTTCTCCCGGAGAAACGACTGTTCTCTTTTTCGCCCTCAGATCGAACCCCGCATCCCCTTCGTGAGCATAAGACGGAGTGGCTATATTTTTATCCAAGATTTTTACTTTTAAGATCATGGCTTTTGAAAATTTATCATTTACTTTCATATTTTAACATCTTTGAGATTTCAACCATCAAGACCTCGGTTTTATCTCCTTTTCAATGACCGCAAAGATCATGTCGCGGATCTCTTCAGGTGTCTTACAGACCCCTTTTTCACAACACCTTATCTTTGTCCAATTTTTGTACTTTCTTTCCAAACTCATGGCTGTGTTTCTTGAGTTTTTGAGATAGTCTAAGTCGACTTCGGCGAGGTCTTTTTTGCCCTTCAGATACTTTTTGGCCTTTTGTGTATCTTTGTTTTTAAGCCACGCAACACTTGTTTCAAGATCAACATTAAGGTAGAAGACCCTATCGGGATAAGGTAATTTAAATACTCCGTGTTCCATCTCTTCAAGCCAATCAAGAAACTTTCTTCTTTCTTTTGAGTCCTTTATCTTGCCCCCTTGGTGTATTTGATTGGCGCTGACATACCTGTCGGCCACAACCCAAAAACCTTGATCCAACCAACTTTTGATCTGCTCCGAGGACTCAAATCTGTCGGCCGCGTAAAGAACCGAGACCACCCTGGGGTTTGTTTTTATAAAATCGCCGTGCTCGCCGGAAAGACATTCTCCGATAAAACGACCGAAGAAATTATCATAGTAACGGGGAAAATCTATGATTTTGACCTTTATTTTTTCTTTCCTGAGGCGTTTTTCCAAAAGTCCGACCTGAGTCGCCTTACCCGAGCCATCAATCCCGTCAATAACTATAAGTTTCCCTTTTAATTTTTTCCCCGCTTTCTTGCTTTTCATTAAAGTTTTCTTTGAAACAACCCGCCAATGGTTCACTTTTATCTCCCCAGAATCTCGTCGATCAGTTTGGCGATTCTAACGAAGTCTTTTTCTTTTTTCCCTCGAGTTGTCTCCGCGGCTGTGCCGAGACGGATCCCGGAAGGATCCATTGCCGTTCGGGTCTCCCCGGGAATGGTGTTCTTGTTAACAATGATCCCTCCCTTCTCCAGCTTGTCGCTCGCCTCTCCTCCGGAGATACCCGACCCCCCCTTCCATGTGTCAACCAATATTAGATGAGTATCCGTGCCTCCTGACACTATACGCCAATTTCTTTTTTTAAGCTCGCTTGCCAAAACCTTGGCGTTTAAAACCACTTGCTCGGCATATTTTTTGAATCCGTTTTGTCCAGCTTCATGTAAGGCGACCGCAACCGCAGCTATCTGATTCATATGCGGACCACCCTGCAATCCCGGGAAGACCGCCTTGTCCACGGCTTTATCAATATTTCTTTCATCCTTACGAGACCAGATAATAGCGGCGCGAGGACCTCGAAGAGTCTTGTGAACCGTTGTCATGACCGTATCGGCGTATTTAAACGGCGAGGAGTGCGCCCTGCCCGCAACCAAACCGGCAATGTGCGACATATCGACATGAAGATAGGCTCCGCAAGAGTCTGCGACTTTACGAAACTTTTGCCAGTTGACCTTTCTCGGGTAAGCGGTAAAGCCAGCAACAATTATATCAGGTCTTTCTTTTCGGGCGGTAACCCCGAGAGCTTCAAAATCTATTCGCTCGGTCCTCGAATCAACCCCGAAAGGGAACTGTTTCCAAAACTTCCCGGTAGCGGAGACTTTGTAGCCGTGAGAAAGATGACCTCCTTGCTCCAAAGACATTCCCATTATCTTGCCACCAAAAGGCACTATCGCCAGGAAAACCGCTAAATTTGCAGGCGTTCCGGAGAGAGGTTGAACATTTACATGCCAGTTTTTTTCGGACAGTCCGAAAACTTCGAGCGCTCTTTTTTGCGCCAAAGATTCAATCTCATCCATAAAAACATTTCCTCCGTAATACCGGTGTCCCGGATACCCTTCGGCATATTTGTTGACCGCTTTCGAACCCAACGCTCCCAGGACGTCGTCCGAGACATAGTTTTCCGAGGCTATCAGGTTTATAACCTCATCCTGTCGCGCTTTTTCTTTTTCCAATATTCTTTTTATCCGAATATCTTTCATGGTAATCGCAATTGTAACACAACCCCAAAAAACATCGATTTTTTCTTTATTCTTTAACTCAATCGAGGTCAGGTCTTGAATTGTTTTGCCAAGCGCGGACCACTCTGTTTGAGGTAACTTGAATCAATACCGTCATAGCTTTGCTCTCCCCCTCCCACAATGCGTTCAAAACGAACCTTTGCTATTGGCTGGAAAGGCCGAACCACCAAATCTTCGAAGGGTCTCAATTCCAAGGTTAACGGCTTACCTTTTCCCTCTCCCTTCTTTCCCCACCCCCAACCAGGATCAATGAACCCCGCATAGTGAGCTCTAAACTCGCCGCTTTTTTCATCCATGGGTACCATCTCGCAAGCAAGTTGAGGTGGAACACGAACGGACTCGAAAGTAGAGAGTATATAGAATTCATTTTTCCTCAGATAAACAAAGTCATTTTTTTTCTTCAAAGGAGAGAAGAAATCGGAAGCTCGATATCCGCCGAAAGAATTCATATCCAGCTCTCTGGAAGAACTCCTGGCTCTCCAGCCGATGTTCGCCCCTTCGCAGTCAAGCGTTAGTATAAGAGAGTTGTCTTTATCTGAAATTTTTATATCCCTCCATGGTATTTTTTTACCCTCCGGTTTCCATAAAAGAGGCCTCTTTGCGTGAAAAAGTTCGATTTCGAGATCGGACAGCTTTGTGTCCGCATTAAAAAAACGGGCCTGGTTAAGAAGCTGGTTTTTATCTATCTTAATATGAAAGGTCTTAGACACAATTGAAACCCATAGCTCCCCCGACCAACCCGCTGGGGTCAATGAGTCGTAACGAGAAACGCCGTCAGCTATTGTCCTGACATGCAAATCCAAACGACCCGTTGTGGATTTTGGATTACAAAATCCATAAACAGGTCCGGGTAAAGAAAATTTTTCATTCAAACGAGCTATGTACATCACTCCCTTCTCGAGAGGTTTGGACAGGTCATGCTTTTTCTTTTTTATCAGAGATAAAACATCACGAACGCTTTCTTTGTGACGAGGTTGAAAAACTCCTTCGACTTTATAGATCTCATCCGAAAGAGACAGGTCGAGAGAAGACGGACGGATATTCTTTTCGTCGGCACCCGAAATACAGCCGGCGTCCAACATATCTTTTATCAAGCGTCCCGAAAGAGCGCCGTTTACGTTATTGGTCCACATCAAGATTTATATTAAAACAATATCAACAAACAAGAAAGGTTTATTCAAATAAAAATCGCTCGAGGTCGATTTCGAGCGAGTGAACGATTTTTTTATTTAAAAACTACTTAACCTCGACACCCAGAGAACGAGCCGTTCCTTTGATTATCTTTACCGCACTTTCCATATTATCCGTATTCAAATCGGGCATTTTTTGTTCCGCTATTTGACGAATTTGGTCTTCACTTATTTTACCTGCTTTCTTGGTAATGTTACTACCCGAACCTTTTTCCACTCCGATAGCTTTCAAGATAAGACTCGCGGCAGGAGGAGTTTTCAAGACAAAATCAAAACTGCGATCCTCATAAACCGATATTTCCACGGGAATAATGTCACCCTGCATCTCTCGAGTCGCTTCGTTGAATTTGTTTACGAAATCTCCGATGTTTACTCCGACTTGACCCAATGCGGGGCCCACCGGAGGCGCGGGGTTGGCTTTCCCAGCCGGTATTTGAAGTTTAAGTTTTTGAGTTATTTTTTTAGCCATATAATTTTATCTGACGAACTATAACCTACAACAATTCGGCAACTATTGCAACCGAAGTTTTTTACAGTTTCTTTACCTGAAGAAAATCCAACTCAACAGGAGTCTCTCTGCCGAACATCGGAACCAATATCTTCACCTTACCGCTCCCCTCGTCAACTTCACTGACCTTGCCCTCCAGGTCTTTAAACGGTCCGTCAACAATAATGACGGGGTCATCTATGGAGAGTTCAATATGGTGAACGGCGGTATCCGCACTCATTCTCTTGAACAAGGCATCTACTTCCTCTTTTTTAGCGGGGACGGGATACACACCGGAGCCGACAAAACCGGTAACCCTTGGAGTGTTACGAACAACATACCAAGAGTCGTCATCCACTATCATATCAACGAGAATGTAACCGGGATATATCTTTTCTTCCTCTTCCACTCTCTTTCCTCCCTTGATTTTTATCTTTTTCTCCGTCGGAACAATGACGTCGAATATTTTATCTTTCATCCCCAAAGACTCGATTCTCTGTTTCAAGTTCCGTTGAACCGTGTTCTCATAGCCGGCATAGGTATGGACGACATACCAATTGCGTCCCTCTTGTATTTTTTGTTTTTGAGAAGACATAAATTTTTATCTAAGGAAAAAACGTTCAACGACAACATCGGAAAAAATGAAATCAAAAATCCCCAAAAAAAGGGCTGCGGCGATGGAAATACCGATTATAAGGACGGTGAATACCACGGCGTGTTTCCTTGTCGGCCAGCGCACATGCTTCATTTCCGCTTTTGTGTCTTTTACGTATTGAATTAAGCTGTTCATATTAAAAAACGCCCTCTCGGACGTTTCTTAAGAATACTAATATGGAGCAATAAAGTCAAGGGTTTTGATAAAGATTATTTTACTTCATACCTTATCTTAACTTCGGAGACAATCTCTTCCTCTCCCGCCTCAAAAGAAAGATCCAGGTCTTTGGCTCCGGCTGAATCCATGGCCATTTCGGATCTGGAAAAGTAAGGGGGTTGAACAAAGGCTTCATTAAACTCGACTATGCGAACTATGCTCACACCCAGATCATTGGCAAGTCTTTTTGCTTCGTTTTCAGCATCTTTGATGGCCTCACTGCGCGCTTCTCTCTCCAAACTTCTCTCGTCTTCAACGGAAAAAGCAATCCCACTTATATCGGTAGCTCCACGCGATCCGACACCACCCACCAAACGCCCCGCTTCATCCAT